>NZ_CAMYFI010000007.1 GCF_947255005.1 uncultured Tessaracoccus sp.
GACGAGGTCAAGCGCTCCGGCGCCGACAATGCCAGCGAAGTCGATATCAGAGAAACCCCACGCTTCTTGCAACCGAGCGCGGCGCTGGGCGGGCGGCTCGGGCAGCGTCGCGCGCAACTCCTCGATCCACTCCGGGCTGGCTGCCACGGGCAGCAGATCGGGTTCGGCGAAGTAACGGTAATCGTCTGCGTCAGACTTGGGCCTACCCGAGCTGGTGGTGCCGGACGACTCGTCGAAGTGCCGCGTCTCCTGGAACACGCTCTCGCCGGCCTCGAGCACGTCGGCCTGCCGCTCGATCTCGGAACGGATTGCCCGCTCGATGGAGCGCAGCGAGTTCACGTTCTTCGTCTCGGTGCGGGTGCCGAGCTCGTCGGTGCCCTTCCGAGCGATAGAGACGTTCGCATCGCACCTAAGCGAGCCCTGCTCCATGCGCGCATCCGAGATGTCGAGTGCCTTCACCATCTCCCTGAGGTACGCGACGTAGGCACGCGCCACCGCGGGCGCGTGTTCGCCTGCGCCCAGGATCGGGCGCGTGACGATCTCGATGAGCGGCACACCGGCTCGGTTGTAGTCGAGCAGCGAGTATTCCGACCCTTGGAGGCGTCCCGTCGAACCCTGGTGCGTCGACTTGCCTGCGTCCTCCTCCATGTGGGCACGCTCGATCTCTACGCGGAAGGTCTTCCCCTCAACCTCGACGTCCGCCCAGCCGTCGTGGCAGATGGGTTCGTCGTACTGGCTGGTCTGGAAGTTCTTCGTCATGTCCGGGTAGAAGTAGTTCTTCCGGGCCATGCGGCTGTAAGGGGCGATCTGGCAGTTCAGGGCCAGTCCCAGCCTGATTGCCGATTCGACGGCCTTGCCGTTGATGCCGGGCAGTGCGCCGGGAAGGCCCAGGCACACCGGGCAGGTGTTGGTGTTGGGCTCGGAGCCAAAGACGTTGGCGCAGCCGCAGAACATCTTCGTCTTGGTGTTCAACTCGACGTGCACCTCGAGGCCGACGGCCGGATCGAAGAGCTCAAGTGCAGAATCAAAGTCCATCTCACGCGCCTTTCGTCTCGAGCTGCGGTGCCTGGTCGAGCAGAGGACCGCCCCAACGCCGCTGCAACGCCTGCTCCAGCGCGCCGCCCACCTGGTAGAGCCGCGAATCAGCCCCCACCGGGGCAATCACCTGGATGCCGACGGGGAGCCCGTCGGCGAGACCGATCGGGAACGAGGCCGACGCGTTGCCGGCGAGGTTCGACGGCGTGGTACACAGGTCGGACATGTACATCGCGATCGGGTCCGCCGTTTTCTCTCCGAGCTTGAACGCGACGGAGGTGGTCGTCGGGGAGATCAGCACGTCGCAGTGCTCGAAGGCCGCCTCGAAATCCTTGATGATCAGCGTGCGCACTTTCTGCGCCTGCCCGTAGAACTGGTCGGCGTAGCCGGCTGAGAGCGCGTACGTGCCGATGATGATGCGCCGCTTCGCTTCCTTGCCGAACCCCTCCTCGCGGCTGAGGCTCATCACTTCCTCGGCCGAATGGGTGCCGTCGTCGCCGGCGCGCAAACCGTAACGCATGCCGTCGAAGCGAGCGAGGTTGCTCGACAGTTCGGAGGGCTGAATGAGGTAGTAGGCCGCCATCGCGTAGTCGAACTTCGGACAAGACACGGTCGTTACCGACGCGCCCAGATCCTGCAGCAGCGCCACGGCCTCGTCGAACCTGGCCTGCACCCCCTCTTGGAATCCCTCGCCGGTGAACTGCTCGACGATGCCCACGCGCAGGCCGTCGAGGGACGTGGCACGTGCCGCGTCGGCGAGCCCGTCGGTGCTGAGGTCGAGGCTGGTGGCGTCCATCTCGTCGAGGCCGCCGATAATCTCTTGCAACAGCGCGGCATCCTCCGCGGTGTTCGCGCAGGGGCCGGGCTGGTCGAGCGACGAGGCCATCGCCACGACTCCGTAGCGGGAGACGCCGCCATACGTGGGTTTGATACCGACGGTGCCCGTCACCGCCGCGGGCTGCCGGATGGAGCCGCCGGTGTCCGAGCCGAGCGCGAGCGGCACGAGCCGCGCTGCCACCGCAGCCGACGAGCCGCCGCCCGACCCGCCAGGGATGCGGTCGGTATCCCAGGGGTTGCGGCTCGGCCCGAACGCGGAGGTCTCTGTCGATGAGCCCATCGCGAACTCGTCCATGTTGGTTTTGCCGACGATCACCAGGCCGGCGTTACGTACACGCTGCACCACCGTCGCGTCGTAGGGCGGGGTCCACCCTTCCAGCATGCGGGAGCCACAGGTGGTGGGCATATCGACGGTGCAGAAGTTGTCTTTCACCGCAATGGGCACACCCGCGAGCGGGCCGAGCTTCTCACCGGCGGCGATGCGCGCGTCGATGTCGGCAGCCGTGGCGAGTGCGCCGTCGCAGTCAACGTGCAGGAACGCGTTCAGCGTTGGGTTAAGCGCTTCAATGCGCTCGAGGAATGCGGTGGTGACTTCGACGGAGGTCGCTTCCCCACCCGCGATCATTCGGCCGAGGTCAGCAGCGGTCTTGGTGGTCAGCATGTTCACTCCTCCCCCAAGATCGCCGGCACGCGGAAGCGCCCGTCCTCGGCAGCAGGGGCGCCGCTCAGCGCCTGCTCTGGTGTGAGGCTCGGGCGCACGACATCGTCGCGGAAAATGTTGGTGCGTGGCACGGCGTGCGTGGTGACGTCGACGTCGTCGCCGGAGACCTCGTCTACTTTCGCCATGGATTCCAAGATCAGGTCGATTTCGGGTGCGAGTTCGGCGCATTCCTCGGCACTCAGTTTCAACCTCGCGAGCCCTGCGAGCCGCGCGATGTCGTCGGGTGTCACAGCCACGTCGATTCTCCTTCCGCTGCCAACTCACCCCATCTTAGGGGCTTCGCAGCAACGAAAGGCACGCGCCTCACTGCCCGGTGAGCATGAGGTAA
Source organism: uncultured Tessaracoccus sp. (assembly GCF_947255005.1). GTDB lineage: Bacteria > Actinomycetota > Actinomycetes > Propionibacteriales > Propionibacteriaceae > Arachnia. The sequence continues at coordinate 2,922 of NZ_CAMYFI010000007.1, forward strand.
AACATCCGCCCCAGGAAGAACACGCCGACGGCGATCGCCACAGTGATGATGGGCACCAGGATGCGCACGGTACGTTTGAATTTCGTCGTGTGCACCCACTGCGGGCCTTTCCCAAATGCGGGGTGGGCGCGCAGCGGCGCGTCGCCGCTCAAATTTAGGTCGGAGAAGATCGCCATGGGTGCGAGTCTAACGGGCGCATCCGACCGCTCTCGCCGCTCAGCCGCGGTCTTGATCGAGCAGCTCGCCTGCGCGACGCAGCTCGTGCAACTGCCACATCACGTCGCCCTGATGCCATCCGGCAAGCCCACACGCCGGTGCGAGGGTGAGCCAGTCGCCGACGCCCAGTTCCCGAGTGACGCGTCTCGCCGCACGCACGAGCTCGTCCACCGGCTGGCGAGTACGCCGGGCGGTGTCGACGATACCGAGTACCACGGAATTGCTGGCGTCAACCCATTGCCCAAGCGCATCAATACCGACGAGAGTCGCGTCGGCGTAGATCGTCGTAACGCCAGCGCTCGTGGCAACATCGAGCCACTCCCCTGACGCGCAGCAGTGCAAGATGGAGTCGTTGAACGGCTTCAACGCCTCCGCGAGCTGCGGCGCATCCACGCTTCGATGCTTGGAAAACCCCGACGCGGTCGGCACCCGACCCTCACGCACAGCGACGAGCGCCGGTTCGTCAATCTGCCAGCGAATGTTCATACTGGGCAGGCGCCTTCGCAGTTTCGACGCCAACCGCTTCACACCTTCCCGCAACGCCTGGGCAACGTCGCGCCTGGCGCCGTGATCGGCGAGCAGCCGATCTCCTCTCGGACGTTCCACTGTCGATGCGAGCGTCCAAGGCCCGTCGACCGCCACCTTAAGCACGCCGTCGAAGTTTTGCAGCAGCTCCTCGACATCGTCGAGGTCGCGGCGCCATAGCGCGCGAGCTTTGCGGTGGGCGGCATCAGGGTGGCTCGTGAGACGCCAACCAGCTGGTTGGAGGTCGAAGCTGAGGTCGTCGATCAGGCCCAACGCACGCCCGATCATCTGCGATTCCACGCCGCGCTCGGGCAGTTCCGGCAGGGGGGTGAGTTCGGGTAGCGTCTCCGCCATCGCGGTGAGTGCGCCGCGGAAGTCATCGCCGGGCAGCGAACCGGCTGCGGTAATCATCATGGCTTCGTGCCCGCAATCACAGCGCTACCGACGACGCGATCGCCGTCGTAAGACACGACGGTCTGGCCAGGAGCGATGCCACGTGACGGCTGATCGAACTCCACGTCGAGGCCGGTTTCGGTAGGGCGGAACCAGGCATCAACGGGGGTGCCGTGCGCCCGGAATTGCGCCTGGCCGCGCCACGGCTCGTCGACTGCGGCAAGAGTCCACGTAGGGCGGATGCAATGCACGTGCCGTACGGCGAGTTCATCCTTCCCGCCGACGACGACGGTGTTCGAGGCAGGTTCGATGCGCAGCACATACCGAGGGTTGCCGTCGGCGGCCGGCACCCGCAGGTTCAGGCCCTTGCGCTGCCCGACGGTGTAACGGTGGTGGCCTTGGTGCTCGCCCAGCACCGCGCCGTCGGCGTCGACAATGGGCCCCGCCTCGTCACCCAGATAGCGCGACAGAAAGCCCTGCGTGTCGCCGTCGGGGATGAAGCAGATGTCGTGGCTGTCGGGTTTCTTCGCCACGCCGAGCCCCAGCGCGGCAGCTTCCTCGCGCACGACGGGTTTCTCGACGTCATTCAGGGGAAAGATGCAGTGCGCGAGCTGCTCCTGGTTCAGCATGCCGAGCACGTAGCTTTGGTCTTTTGCCTGGTCAGCTGCCCGATGCAGCGTGACGAGACCCTCTACGTCGCGGCTCAGGCGTGCATAGTGCCCGGTGGCGACCGCGTCGAATCCGAGGTGGATGGCGCGGTTCAACAATGCAGCGAATTTGATCTTCTCGTTGCACCGCAGGCAGGGGTTCGGGGTGCGTCCGGATTGGTACTCAGCGACGAAATCCTCCACCACGTCGCGGTGGAACTCCTCGGCGAAGTCCCAGATGTAAAATCCGATGCCCAGCTTGTCCGCCACTCGCCTGGCGTCGTGGGAATCCTCGAGCGAACAGCAACCGCGCGCCCCGGAGCGATAGCTCTCGGGGTTCTTGCTGAGCGCGAGGTGCACGCCCGTCACCTCGTGGCCGGCCTGCACCATACGAGCCGCCGCCACCGCAGAATCAACGCCGCCGCTCATCGCTGCCAATACCCGCATGCTCACTCCTTCCGGCGCCCCACTGTACGCGACGTCAGAAGGCGAGCTGGGCGAGCTTCAGGCAGCGGCGCAGCTCATCACACAGCAGATCGACCTCGGCGTCGGTGGTGCTCCACCCCAGCGAGAATCGCAGCGTGGACGCAGCCTCGTCCTCGCTGCGCCCCATGGCCATGAGCACTTTCGATGGCTGGTGCACACCCGCGCGGCAGGCGCTTCCCACCGACGCCTGCACACCGCGCTGGTCAAGCAAGAAGAGCAGGTCGCCGGCCCTGATCTGCGGGAACGTGACGTTGACGATATGCGGGGCGTGCGGAGCCAGCGTTGTGTTCACCGTCGCGCCGAGCGCTTCGAGCGTGTCGACAATCTGGGCTTGAAAGGTGCGCAGCCGCGCCGCCTCCTCGTCGAGCTGTGCGACGGCCACCCGCGCGGCCGCGGCAAAGGACGCCGCTAGTGCCACCATGCCCGTCCCGGAACGAACGCCCCGCTCTTGCCCACCACCGAGACCGAGTGGGGTGGGTTGGATGTTGCGACGGACGATCAGGGCACCGATCCCTACCGGGCCACCGAGCTTATGGGCGGAAATGCTCATCATGTCGACGCCCAGCTGGGCGAAGTGCAGCGGCACGTGCCCGAGCGCCTGCACAGCGTCGGTGTGCACCCAAGCCCCGTGTTTGAGGGCCAACCTGCGCACGGCGTCGACGGGTTGCTCGATGCCGGTTTCGTTGTTGACCATCATCACCGACACCACGCCGACGTGAGCATCGATCAAGGATTCGGCAGCCTCGACGTCCACTACCCCCGCCTCGGTGACCGGAACGGCCTCGGCGCCGCGTTCGACAGCCCCGAGGACCGCGTCGTGTTCGATGGCGGAGATGACGCAGCGATCGCGCCCACTGGTGTGCCAGGCGCCGAGCACTGCCATGGAATCCGCCTCCGAACCCCCAGAAGTGAAAACCACTTCGGCAGGCTGGCAGCCGACCACGTGCGCCAACTGCTCCCGTGATTCCTCTAACACGGCACGGGCACGCTGCCCGGCACGGTGCAGTGCCGACGGGTTTCCCACCACGTCGAGGTGCTCGTTCAGCGCTGCGATGGCCTCCGGACGCATCGGCGAGGTGGCGGCGTGATCCATATACGCGATGCCCACGGTAAACCTCCAGCTGGGAGCGTCGTGTAGTTCGTTCTTCCACTAAGAGTCTGGCAGAATCGCCGAGTTGCCAACATCCAACCCGGAGGTTTCATGTCCGACGTCCATGCCGAAGCTCCCCTCGGGCCACGGTTTATCCACGACGGCGTCGAGTTCTCACTGTGGGCGCCGGAAGCCACCCAGGTTGAGCTGTTGCTCGTAACGAACCACCCGCAGCCCACACTGCTGGGTATGCAGCGAGCAGCCGATGGAATTTGGCGCCTACACGTCCCCGGTGTGACCGCAGGTCAGCTCTACGGTTTCCGCGTCGATGGTCCCTGGGAGCCCCAGCGGGGGCAGCGTTTCAACCGCAATAAGGTGCTGCTCGACCCATACGCGCGCGCCATCAGCGGCGGCGTCGACTTCCGCGCTGATATCCGCGCCTTCCGTGACGATGCGCCCCATCTCATGGATGAGAACGATTCGTTGGGCTCGGTGCCGTTGGGCGTCGTCGTCGCAGACACGCCACCGCCAGCGCCCATCGCGCACCGCAAGCCTCTGGCGGAATCAGTGATCTACGAAATGCACCTGCGTGGTTTCACGAAACTGCATCCGTTTGTACCCGACCATCTGCGCGGGTCCTATCTCGGCCTGGCGTATCCCGACGTGGTGAACTACCTTGTCGATCTCGGGATCACCGCCGTGGAATTGCTCCCCATCCAGCACTTTGTCTCTGAGCCGTTTGTTGCGCTCAAGGGGTTGCGCAACTACTGGGGCTACAATACGATCGGCTTTTTCGCCCCGCACGCGATGTACAAGGCACACGGCCTCGCTGGCTCGCAAGTGGATCACTTCAAACAGATGGTGTCGACGCTGCACGAGGCGGGCATCGAAGTGCTGCTCGACGTGGTGTACAACCACACCGCCGAAGGCGGGGTTGATGGCCCTAGTTTGTCGTTCCGCGGTATCGCGCAGCAGTACTACTACCGCATGGATCGCGGCCACCACAGCGACTACGACGTGACCGGTTGCGGCAACTCCCTCGACACCTCGCATCCTATGGTGCGGCGACTCATCCAGGACTCTCTGCGCTACTGGGTGAACGAGATGGGCGTCGACGGCTTCCGATTCGACCTCGCCACCACGCTGTTTCGCGACGAGAATCATCACGTCACGCGTGACCACCCCATGCGGGCATTACTCGACGACGACCCGCTGCTGTCCGACATCAAACTCATCGCCGAGCCCTGGGATATCGGCCCGTTCGGCTACCAGGTGGGCAATTTCGGCAACCGCTGGGGGGAATGGAACGACAAGTTCCGTGATGAGACCCGCGATTTCTGGCGCGGACACGCTGGCGGCGTGAGCGGCTTCGCCACCAGGCTGGCTGGCTCCGCCGACCTCTTCGACCGCCCCGGTCGCAGCCCGGAGAGCAGCGTCAACTTCGTCACCGCCCACGACGGGTTCACGGCCCGCGATGTCGTGAGCTACGACGTCAAACACAACCAGGCCAACGGTGAGAGCAACCGAGACGGCTCTGACAACAACCGATCCTGGAACCACGGCGTTGAAGGCGAGACCGACGACGCCGACATCAACGCGCTGCGCCGTCGCCAGGTGCTCAACCTCATGGCCACGCAGCTGCTCGCCATCGGCACGCCCATGCTGCTCGCGGGCGACGAGTTCGGTCGCACCCAGCAGGGCAATAACAATGCCTATTGTCAGGATTCGCCGTTGTCATGGGTGGATTGGGATATCCCCGACGCGTGGCGAACCAACCAGCAGCGCATCCGCAGCCTGATTCATCTCCGCACGGCCAACCCCCTGCTGCGGCGCCGAGAGTACTGCTACCACGAGGAGATCGTCGATGCTTTCGGTGTGGGGCTCGAACGCATCGACCTGACGTGGGTTGACCACGACGGCCGACTCATGAGCCCGGGCGCCTGGAACGATGCGTCGCGCAAGCATCTGGGTATGTACGTCTCCAACGCCACCGACGCCTTCCTCATCTGGTTCAACGCCGACGGGCACCCGATCGAAGCCAGCATGCCCGCGCTGGAGATGGGGCGCGCGTTCGAATGCCAGTGGAGCAGTGCCGACGACCACGAACTCCCGTCTGGACCGCTCCAGGCAGGCGGCGAGTACGCCGTGCCGGCGCGGTCCGTGACAGTGTTTCGAGCCGACGTGGCTCACACCGCGGAACAGCTCGCCGGCTGGCGTGAGGAAGCAAGCGAGGGCTCCGGGCAGGACTGAACCCTCGGCAGACTGCTGCGTATCCGGGTAGGCTGGGCAGCGTGAATGCCCACAAGCGCCTCAATCGTACGCCCGGCGGCTTCGGCCGCATTCCCGTCACCGGGGTCTCCCCAGTCATCGAGAACGGGGCCTATCCAGTCAAGGCAGTTGTCCATGAACGGCTCCGCATCACCGCCAATGTGTTCCGAGAAGGCCACGACGCCGTCGCCGCATCTATCATCCTCACCTCTCCGACGGGGCGTCAGCGCCGCGTCGACATGCAGCAAATCGAGCCGATGGGCTTGGACATCTGGGAAGCCCACGTGCGCATGGCTGAGGAAGGCGAATGGACCTACCGTGTCGAGGGCTGGTCTGACCCATGGACCACCTGGGTGCATAACGCCACCAAGAAATTGCCTGCCGACGTGGATGTCGAGCTCGTACATATGGAGGGCAATGCGCTACTCACGCGTGCTGCCGAGCATGCGGAGCGCCTGGGCGTCGAGGGAGCGTCTCAGCTGTTGCGCGGCACCGCGGCGTCAATGGCTGAACCGGAGGCGACCGCGACGGAGGTCGTCGAACTGGTGACAGCGCGTCCTGTGCAGCGTGCGATGGCCCGGTTTGGCCCACGCGAACTGATCTCCCCTACCCAGGAGTACCCCATCCGCGTGGAGAGACGGCGGGCGCTGTACTCGTCGTGGTACGAGTTCTTCCCGCGTTCGCAGGGCGCCTGGCAGGACGAAGGCGGCCACTGGCATTCGGGCACGCTGGATTCCTCCCATGAGCGGCTCGAGGCTGCCGCCGCAATGGGTTTCCATGTGGTGTACCTACCACCCATTCATCCCATCGGTCAGGCGTTCAAAAAGGGGAAAAACAACAGCCTCGACGCGACTGAGGAGGATCCAGGCTCGCCGTGGGCGATTGGGTCTACCGACGGTGGACATGACGCGATCCACCCTGACTTGGGTGATTTCGACGCATTTGATCGGTTCATGGCCCGAGCGAAAGAGCTCAACTTGGAAGTGGCGATGGATTTCGCGCTACAGGCTTCTCCCGATCACCCGTGGGTGACGGAGCATCCTGAATGGTTCACGACCCGGATGGATGGCACCATCGCCTACGCGGAGAATCCGCCCAAGAAATACCAAGATATTTACCCCATCAACTTCGATAACGACCCGGTGGGCATTTACCACGAAGCACTCAGGATTCTGCGATTCTGGATCGATAAGGGCGTCACTATATTCCGTGTTGACAACCCGCACACGAAGCCCATTGATTTCTGGGACTGGCTCTTGAATGAGATTTACGAGACGAATCCCGAAGTGATTTTCCTAGCCGAGGCTTTCACCCGTCCGCAGATGATGGCCACCCTTGGAAAGGTGGGGTATCAGCAGTCGTACACCTACTTCACTTGGCGTAACACCAAGCACGAGCTCACCGAGTACCTGACGGATCTTTCGACGGAGATGGCCGCCTACTACCGGCCGAATTTCTTTGTGAATACTCCCGATATCAACCCTTTCTTCCTCCAGTCCGGTAACCCGGCGGCGTTCTCGATTCGCGCGATTCTTGCCGCTACGACATCGCCGTCATGGGGAGTGTATTCCGGGTTCGAGCTCTTCGAACACGAGGCAAATGCCCCTGGCAGGGAGGAGTATCTGGATTCAGAAAAGTACGAATACCGTCCCCGCGATTTCCAGATGCAGCCGAACCTGAATGTACTCATTGGACGACTGAACGAGATTCGGGAAAACCACCCCGCGTTGCAGCAACTGCGTGACATTCACTTCCACCATGTGCCTCACGACGAGATCATTGCGTTTTCCAAGATGGATGACCGCGACATCGTGCTCACCGTATGTTCACTGAATCCCGACCACGACGTCGTCTCCGAGCTACACCTCGATTTCGATGCGCTGGGCCTCGATCCCGATCTGCCGGTTGAAGTTACCGACGAGCTCTCGGGTGAGACGTTCCTCTGGGGCGCGTCGAACTTCGTGAAACTCTACCCGTCGCAGCCCGCGCATATTTTGAGGGTTTCGCAGTGAGGCTTGCGGAGGCTCTGTGGGAGCTCACCGCTCAGGCTCGCTGGTTCGGCGGGCGAGGTCGCAACGGCAAGCTCGCCAGGGTGCGCTCGCTCGATCCGGTAGGTGACGTGCAGTCGCTGCTACTCGAGGTGGCGTACCCCGCGAGCGCAGCAGAGACATACCACGTGCCCGTGCTGCATTCGAAGTTGCCAGGCCTCGTTGAAGCCGTCGACGAAGGATTAAGCCTGTGGCCACCTTTCGAGGGGAACGACGGCGGTTTCATGTTATTCGACGCTCTCCCCCAACCCAGCTCTGCAAGGCGTTTCAAGGGCGAGCAATCCAACACCAATGTGTTCTTCGACAACACCACCATGTTGAAGGTGCTGCGACGTGTCGAACCAGGCGGAGGCATCGAGGCTGAACTGCTCGGCGCCCTGCGAGGTTCCGGGGTGGCCCCCGAGCTGCACGGCACGTGGACGCACGACGATCTCGCACTGGGCGTCCTCGTCGAGGCGCTGCAGGATCCCGAGGACGCCTACGACGTCGCTTGCGATGCCGCCCGATCCGGCCGCGAATTCTCGTCGGAGGCTCACAGCCTGGGTAAAGACCTGGCGACGGTGCACGCGCTGCTGCGCAGTCACCTGGCAACGGGCGTTGCGGATTCAGTGGCAAAGGCAGACGCGTTTCGCGAGCGGTTTGATGCCGCGGTGCGAGAACTGCCTGCGTTGGAGGAGTTCCGCGATGGGGTGCAGGGTGTGTACGACCGTGTCGGTGCGGCACGCATCAACACGCAGCGCGTGCACGGTGATTGCCATCTCGGCCAGGTGCTACGAAGCCTTGGAGAGTGGAAGTACGTCGATTTTGAGGGCGAACCGATGAAGTCCCTCGAGGAGCGCCGGGAACTCGATACGCCACTGCGTGACGTGGCAGGCATGCTGCGCTCGTTCGCCTACGCGCGGGCCGCAGGCGATGCGCCGGAGGCGTGGCTCGACGCCTGCCGCGAGGCGTTCCTCGACGGCTACGGTGTGCGGACCGACCCGGTGCTGGATGCCTACGAGCTCGACAAGGCGGTGTACGAGGCGCTGTACGAAGCTCGCTTCCGGCCACACCTCGCTGATGTGCCCCTCGCCGCAATCCGCACCCTCACCGGCGCGTAACCCCTCGGTCAGTTCGAGGGTCAAGATAGATCAAGTTCGTGGCGTGTAGTCCAGTCACGAACTTGATCTATCTTTGTCAACTTCAGCGAGCCGCGAAGCCATGAGCTGGTGACGGATTCAGCGAGTTAGAAACCATCTAGTTGCCCCAAACGAATGTCTCCCTCGCGCCGTGCTAGCGCCCAATCGAGCACGAAACCTTTCGCAGTTTCTCGAGCCGCTTCGACTGCGCCAACCGCAACTGCCTGACTGCCAAATGTGGAACACAGCAACGTAGGCGCAGGCAGAGGCGTGAACTCGCCGATTCGCTGCTGAGCAAGGGGCAGCACCGCGCCGAGGGCTTTGGCTAGGGACCCGCAAAATACGATCATTTCGGGGTCATACGATGTCGAAAGCTGACCGCATACACGCGCTATCTGATCGGCAAGATAGTCAAGCAGTGGCCCAGTGGTTGGATCACCCGGATCTGCATGAGCGATGAGGTATTCATCGTCTGCGGCTCCTTGCATCACTTGACGCCATGGGTGATCTTCGGCCAGCGTAGTGGGCTCGACGTTGGAGCGAATCCAACGTGCCGCGATGTGCTGGAGGCCCCACGCTCCCAGCACCCCCTGAACCTGGCTCAAACCTGCCATTTCTCCGACTCCGCCGTGAGCTCCACGAACCAGGTTGCCACTTAGATATACGCCGGCTCCGAGACGCCATCCTGCCAAGAGCGTAACGAAGTTTTGTATCCCACCAGCCTGGCCCACCGCGGCTTCAGCTATCGCTGCCAATGCCGCGTCGTTTTCGATACGCACTGCCGGAAAATCGCCCTGAAAGTGAGCGGCCAAGTCAGCGTTCATAGCCTTCCAGAAGCCCTCCGGGTGTCGCGGTGAGCCGCCCCGTGCGTCCACTGGTGCTGGAACTCCGAGCGCGAGACAGACGACCTCGTCTGCAAGCACATGCGCTCGTTGCAACGCTAGCTCTAAGGCGCGGCGAGTAGCTGTTCGACGCGTCTTCGTGTCTAAGCAGATCACTTCTGTCTGCGCACCGATCGCCATGCTGTGCTCGGCGAGGACGGCGCCGAGCAAATCCGTCACTCTAACGTGGATGGTGTGTCCTCCAGCGTCGATGCCTACCACCACACCAGCGCTGCCATTCAGACGAAACGAGCGCGCCGGTCTTCCACGTCTCCCCTGAACGTGCGTCTCACGCCCCGTTTCTACAACCAAACCCACCGCAGCCAGTGCATCGACGGCTTGCAAGGCGGTAGAGCGTGTCAGGCCGAGTTCCGCAATAACGTCATCGGCCTGGAAAGCTTCACGACTCCAGGCAAGCTCCAGCACGGCTGCGGTGCTGGGCCGCCTACACACTTGGCGAAGCAAATCCATGGGACCTCCTGACATTGTGACGCGCGGTGTGTATAGTATCGAGGAGAGATTGATTTGACGATCTCATTAATTGACGTGTTCGGCTTTATCAAGGAAGATTCGAGGGAACACATGACCCGTCACACCACCGGGCAGACTTGGTCCCCAACGAGACGTGGTTTTCTCAGCACGCTCGGGGTAGCTAGCGCCGCTCTTGCCCTCCCAGCACTCCAGAGTTGCTCAAGCGGATCGAGAAGAACCATCTTGTTCTATCTGTCCAAGCGAGAGGCAGTGCCCTACTTTCGCAAGCTGCAGGCCCAGTTCGCCGCATCCCAGTCGGACTATGACGTCCTCCACGACATGTCTCCAAACCTCTCAGCCAGTTTCGTCCGGCACAGCCCTCCGGATCTGGGGATGCTCAACTACAACCTCGAGATGGCGCGCTTCATGGAGCGTGGAGCACTCAGTGATCTCTCGCATCTACCTGAGGCCGCTCGAATCCGCGACAATATCGTGCAGCTGTCCCACGCCTATCCACAGTATGAGGATCGCACGAGCGTCATTCCCTATTCGGCCATGGCAGCCTCCGTCATTTACAACCGTCGAATATTCGACGAACACAGTCTCGAAGTTCCCCGCAGGTGGGACGACTTCGTCGGGGTGTGCGAAACATTGCAAGGCCGGGGCGTGACCCCTATCTACGGCACGTTCATGGATCCGTGGACAGTCGCGCAAGGCTGGTTTGACTACCCGGTTGGCGGCATGGTGGATGTCGCAGATTTCTACGCAAAGATGAACCACATCGGTCCAGACGTCGGACCAGACTCCGAGGTTTCCTTCCAGCGTACGCTGTTGGAGCCGGTGAAGAAGATGGTCGCTTTGACCCGTTTCACCAATTCCGATGCCGCGGGGCGTACCTACGGTGACGGCAACACTGCCTTCGCTCAGAACAAGGCCGCGATGATCTTCCAAGGCCCTTGGGCGTTTAGTGAATTTGAAAAGAGCAACGCTGATCAAGATCTTGGCACATTCCCCCTCCCCGTCACGAATGATCCCAACGATCTCAAGGTGCGTGTGAATATCGATCTCGCGCTATGGATTCCAGAGATGTCCGACACCCAAGACGGAGCGAAAGATCTGTTGCAATATCTCATGCGCCCTGACATCCAACACCCATATAATGAACAGTTCCTCGGTTTTGGCACCACTAATGACGCCCCGGATGCTACCGATCAACGCATCGTAGGAATGGCCGAGTACTACGACCACGGACGATTTTACATGGGTGCCTCACAGTTTATCCCGCGCAATATTCCCTACGAGAACTACCTACAGTCCATCGTCCTCGGAGCAGACCCCGAGGCCACCCTCAAGCAACTCGATAACGACTGGGCCAGACTCGCGTTTCGGGACTAGCCTCTCACCAAGGAGAGATCAACATGGCATCCAAAGACATTCGCCCCGCCTCAGTCAGACGGGCGAACAGAAGAGCGAAAGTTGAGCCCATCTACTGGGTGTTTCTACTGCCCGCACTACTCATCTTCACCCTGCTCATCACGTACCCAGCGATTGAAGGCATCGTCATGAGCTTCACTAACTCAGTGGGATTCGGAGATTTCGACTGGGTCGGGCCACGCAACTACATTGCATTGTTCCTGGATCCAAATATACTTTCCTCCTATGGATTCACGTTCCTGTTCGCAATCACCACGGTGATACTGGTCAACGTCCTCGCATTCTTTCTGGCTTTGGCGCTCACCTCGCGCATCAAGTTTCGGACGGGACTTCGAGCAATTTACGTTATCCCTATGGTGGTTTCAGCCATCATCTATTCTTTCGTTTTCAAATTCCTCTTCAATAACTCTCTCCCCAAGCTTGGCGCCTGGCTCGGGAATGAAACACTGAGCTCGAGCCTTCTCTCTAACTCTGATTGGGCATGGTTCGCTATCGTGATCGTCACAGTCTGGGGGTCGGTTCCGAGCGCGTTACTCATCTACATCGCTGGCTTTACCACCATGCCTGCAGACGTCTATGAAGCTAGCGCTATCGACGGAGCCACCGGCTGGAGGAACCTGGTGCACATTACGCTCCCACTGGTCATGGGCTACGTCGGCATCAACTTGCTGGTCGGTTTCAAAAACTTTCTTCAGGTGTACGACCAGATCGTCGCAATGACGCAGGGTGGGCCAGGCGTTGCTACGCGCAGTGTCTCCTACACCATCTTCACTGGCTTCGCAGGCGGCGACTACGCCTATCAGATGGCCAACGCAACCGTCTTCTTCATCATTGCCCTCACCATCGCAGCAGTGCAGCTATGGGCCACGCAAAGGAACAATGCACGATGAGTACCGCAATTCTGCCCACCACATCAGCTTCGAAGCCACGCATGCGTGGCCGCGTCGGACAAGAACGCGTCAACTGGCCCCTCACCGCCCTGCTCGTGTTGGGAAGCTTGACGGTGCTGGTCCCGCTCTACGTGACGGTCACGATGGCTTTCAAGACCACAGCGCAGTCCACCGACGGGGAAGCCTTCACGCTTCCGGCGCCGTGGAGCCTGGATGGCCTGCGTCAGGCCTGGGAGCTCACCAATTTCCCCCGCGCTTTCCTCATATCTTCGATAGTGACGCTCCTAGCCGTGGCCGGGGAGATCCTGATTTCTTCCATGGCCTCCTACGCCATCGTGCGTAATTGGCACCGTAAATTCTTCAGATATTCCTTTTACTACCTTCTCGCCGCCATGTTCATACCATTTCCTGTCGTGGCACTTCCCCAAGTGCGACTGACTGGCATTTTGGGATTAGATAATTTCGTTGGCGTCGCCTTGCTTCATATCGTTTTCAGCCTGGCGTTTAATACACTACTGTTCACCACATACATACGCTCGATCCCGCTCGACCTCGAAGAATCTATGCGCATGGACGGTGCCTCGACTTGGAGGACATTTTGGAGGCTTATTTTCCCGCTTCTCGCCCCGATGGCCGCGACCGTGGGAATCTTCGCCTTCCTGTTCTCTTGGAATGATTTCATGATGCCATCGCTCATCATTGCCCAGCCAGAGTGGCAGACCATCCCCGTCGTGAACAGCATATTCCAAGACCAATTTAGCAATAACTACAATGTTGCGTTCTCCTCCTACTTGATGGCCATGGCGCCAGCCATTATTGTTTACATATTTGCGCAGCGTTGGGTGATGTCCGGACTCACACAAGGTGCGATCAAGTAGGAACCCGTTTCATCCAGTAATAACCATCGCTTACCGAAAGGCCCCAACCATGGCTTCCGATGCCACAGACATCTTTGCGACACGTCCTGCCGATTGGTGGCGCAGTGCGGTCGTCTATCAGATCTATCCGCGTTCGTTCCAGGATTCTAATAGCGATGGAATCGGTGATATCCCTGGAATTACGAGCCGCCTCGATTACCTGGATAGACTCGGCGTAGATGTTATCTGGTTGTCGCCTGTCTATCAGTCGCCGATGGTTGACAATGGTTACGATATTTCTGATTACCGCGATATCGATCCGACATTTGGCTCATTAGCCGACATGGACGAGCTCATCGCGCAAGCACACGCCCGACATATCAAGATTGTTATGGATCTTGTTGTCAATCACACCTCGGACCGGCATCCTTGGTTCCGGGAGTCTCGTGATCCCCACTCCCCGCGACGCGACTGGTACTTCTGGCGTCCGGCGAAGCCTGGGACTACCCCAGGGCTTCCGGGGTCCGAACCAGACGATTCTGGAGCTGCGTTCGAGAATCACGCTTGGCACTATGACGAACGAAGCGGCCAGTACTACTTCGCCATGTTCTCCGCAGGTCAGCCGGATTTGAACTGGGAGAATCCAGACGTTCGCGCAGCCGTGCACGACATCATGCGTTTTTGGATCGATCGAGGTGTTGATGGGTTCCGTATGGACGTCATCAACTTGATTTCAAAGCCGGCAGGGCTTACCCGAGGTGGCCCAGTTGAGCCAGGAGCAGGCAGTTGGCGTCAGGTCGCAAACGGACCACGACTCGATGAGTTCCTCGCTGAAATGAATGAGGCAGTAGGGCTTTCGCGCCTACACCTGTTGACCGTCGGGGAAATGCCCGATTCCACCATTGACGTGGCTAGGAACGTCACTGACCCCGCACGACATGAACTGAACATGGTGTTTACGTTCGAGCACATGGGCTTGGATCAGGTAGGAAGTGACAAGTGGGACTTGGCACCTTTACATTTGCCAGACCTGAAGCGCAACCTTGCTGATTGGCAGGACGGCCTAGCTGACGTCGGCTGGAATTCCTTGTACTTCAATAACCACGACCAACCCCGCGTGGTATCCCGCTTTGGGGACGACGGTGAGGAGTACCGCGTAGCTTCCGCCAAGACCCTGGCCACGGTGTTGCACCTGCACAAGGGAACGCCGTATATCTATCAAGGCGAGGAACTGGGGATGACGAATTTCCCGTTCAAGGAAATTGGTGACTACGTCGACGTCGAGTCGCTGCACGAGTACGAATATCGCACTGCGCAAGGCGTACCTAGGGAAGACATCATGCGTTCGCTCGCTAGTATGGGTCGAGACAACGCTCGCACCCCCATGCAGTGGGACGGCTCACCTCACGCAGGATTCACCACTCATGAGCCGTGGCTAGCCGTGAACCCCAATCATGTCGAGATCAACGCAGCTGCCCAATGTGAGGATCCTGCATCGGTATTCAGCCATTACCAGGCATTGATCCAGCTGAGGCACACCAACAGGACCGTGCAACTGGGAACATTCCGGCTGCTGCTCGCCGAACATCCGCAACTATGGGCGTTTACCCGCGAGTTGGATGGAGAGCGGATTCTCGTTATCGCAAACTGCTCCTCAACAGCGCTGACGCTTCCTGCCGCAGAGTTGCCAAACCTGGAAGGATCTGACCTGCTCATCGGCACTCACCCGAACACCACGTCGCAGGATCTCCAGCCTTGGGAGTCGCGCGTCGTACGGCTCTCTTCGCAGTGACACGTCGCCGCGCATCCGAAGCGGAGGCGCCGTTCGCGTCGCTGCCCCTCAGCCACCCGCATCGGCGCACCCCGAGCACACGTGACCTGTGCGGCTCTGTCCCGGAACATGTGTCACCTGCCTAGCTGCGACGAGGCGCCGTCGGGAAGCAAGTGACACATGATCCGCTCTGTTGCCGCACAGGTTGCAGGTGCTTGACGGAACCGCGACACGTGCCCGACGAGGTTCGCGCCGGGTAGGCGGGCGGCGGGCACACTCAATGGGTCACCGCACGCGCGAGACTGGATGACGGTACATTGGGGCCAGACACCGATCTTCGAGGAGAAGACATGGCACACGACAAGTTCGGCGGACTGACAGGTTGGGACTTCGAGGGGTTCCACAATGGCGGCGACACGGAGATCTGGAAGCGCCTCGGGTCGAAGGTTGTGACCGTCGACGACGATGAACGCGGGCCAATCACTGGCGTACGGTTCGCTGTGTGGGCGCCCAATGCGCGTCGGGTACTCGTCACCGGCCCCTTCAACTACTGGGAGGGCGACGACATGGAGCTCATCCCCGGCTCAGGCGTGTGGGGTCTGTTTATCGAGGGGCTCGGCGAGGAAACCCTGTACAAGTACAAGATCGAAGATCAATACGGCAACTGGCACGAGAAGGCCGACCCCGTCGCGAAGTTCTCTGAGCAGGCGCCCGCCAACGCGTCGATCGTCTACGAATCGAAGTACGTCTGGTCCGACGACGAATGGATGGCCAAGCGCCGCGAGGCCAAGCCGCACGCCGAACCGATGAGCATCTACGAGGTGCACCTGGGCGGGTGGCGTCGCGGCAAGTCGTACCTCCAGCTCGCCGAAGAGCTCGTCGAATACGTGAAGTGGCAGGGTTACACCCACGTCGAGTTCATGCCGCTGGCTGAGCATCCCTACGCGCCCAGCTGGGGCTACCAGATCACCGGCTACTTCTCCCCCACGTCGCGCTTCGGTAAACCCGACGATCTGCGCTACCTCATCGACCGTCTCCACCAGGCGGGCATCGGCGTGATCATGGACTGGGTGCCCGGCCATTTCCCCAAGGATGCCTTCGGGCTGGGCCGCTTCGACGGCACCGCCCTCTACGAGCACGCCGACCCGCGCCAGGGCGAGCACACAGACTGGGGCACCTATATTTTCAACTACGGCCGCAACGAGGTGAAGAGCTTCCTCGTTTCCAACGCGCTCTACTGGGCCCAGGAGTTCCACATCGACGGGCTCCGCGTCGACGCGGTTGCTTCCATGCTGTACCTCGATTACTCCCGCAACGAAGGCGAGTGGGTGCCCAACCAGTACGGCGGCCGGGAGAACCTCGAAGCCATCGACTTCCTCCGCTACGTCAACAGACACCTCTACGAGCGCGAGCCCGGCATCTGCATGATCGCAGAAGAGTCGACGAGCTTCCCCGGCGTCACGAAGCCCGTCGATGCAGGCGGCCTGGGGTTCGGGCTCAAGTGGAACATGGGCTGGATGAACGACACTCTGCGTTACCTGGAACTCGACCCGGTGTATCGCCAATACGAGCACAACCTGTTGACCTTCGCGATGGTCTACGCATACTCGGAGAACTACGTGCTACCGATCAGCCACGACGAGGTCGTGCACGGCAAGGGCTCCATGATCAACAAGGTGCCCCAAGACGACTGGCGCAAGTTCGCGACGCTGCGTGCCTACTACTCGTTCATGTGGAGCTTCCCCGGCAAGCAACTCATCTTCATGGGCTGCGAGTTCGGTCAGCGCCCGGAATTCAACGAAGCCGTGAGCCTCGAATGGTGGGTATCCGACATGTGGGGCCACGGCGGCCTCCAGCGCCTGTTCCGCGACCTCAACACCATCTACCGCGAACACAGCGCCTTGTGGGAGCTCGATAACGATCCCGCCGGGTTCACCTGGATCAATGCTGACGACAACAACCACAACACGCTCAGCTGGGTACGCCACGATGTGGAGGGCAACCACGTCGCGTGCATCACCAACTTCTCACCAGAGCCGCTTGTCGACTACGAAATCGGTCTGCCCGCAGGCGGCGATTGGAAGGAGATCCTCAACACCGACTCCCCCGTCTACGACGGTTCGGGCCAGTTCGGAAACCTCGGTGAAGTGCACGCTAAGGACGAACCGTGGAGCCACTTCCCGGCACGCGCAAACGTCACGATCCCACCGCTCGGCTCCATTTGGCTTGAGCGCAGCGCGCGCTGATGTCGTCGGAGTTTCGCGTCTCCGTCTCGCTCTCAGGCGACGGAACCGGCAAGCTATCGTGGTGTGAGCAAGTTGTCGACGTGGAGGTGCTCGAAAAGGGCATCAGCCTCGCCGCCGACGACGCCATCCTCGGCCACGACCTGCGTCGGCTCACCGTCGAGATCCCGGCCACCGACATCCCCGCCAAAGTGGCACTCCACCAGGCCGGGTTTCGTCGGGAAGGCCGGCTCCGCGAAGCCGTGCGCGTCCCCGACGGAGGCTTCGTCGACGTACTCGTCTACGCCCGGCTCGCCACCGACGTGGTGTACGGCCCGGTTGGTTTCTCGTCAGTGATGAACTCGGCGTTGCCCACGAAGCGCGTGATCGGGCATGCGCTGTGCACGAATCCCGACGGCGAGGTGCTCCTGCTGGAGACCAACTACAAATCCGACTGGGAGCTACCCGGCGGCGTGATCGAGCCGGGCGAATCACCAAGGCTCGGTGCCGAACGAGAGATCCTGGAAGAGCTTGGCATCGTCGTGGAGCTCGGACAGCCCGCACTGGTGGACTGGATGCCGCCGTACCTGGGCTGGTCGGACGCCATCGAGTTCCTCTGGCGCGTCCCGCCCTTCGACGCTGAGGTTGCTCGCCAGCTGCAACCATCCGATGCGGAACTGAAGGCGCTGCACTGGGTGCATCCCGACGAGGTGCCCCAGCACGTCACTGAACTATCCGCAAGGCGCATCGCGAAACTGCTCGCCGGGGAAACTGGGTACACCGAAGCCGGGCACTAGGAGCCGACCAGGCTCAACAGGCCGTTAGCTGTTGCAGGTTCAAAACAGCACGGTCGCGAGCCGCCGCCTTGCCTTCAGCACGACGGGATCCGTTCTGCCAATCACTTCGAACAGCTCCAGCACGCGCACGCGCACCGTCTCCTTATCTTCTGGTGACGCCGTCGCCGCGAAGCCGAGGAGCCGTTCTAGCGCCTGCTCGTTGGCTCCCTGGATCACCTCGAGGTCGGCCGCCTCGAGTTGTGCGGCCAAATCGTCGCTCTTTCCGGCGTTTGCCACCACCTGCGCTGGGTCAAAGTGCGTCGAGCGTTCGAGGAGGCTCGCCTGAGCTCGCCCGGCGATCACTTCAACATCGTTGGGGGTATCTTGCAGCAGCTTGTCGAACTCCTCGACGGCCTTCGCGTAGTCCCCAGCCTCGAGTGCCGCATCCGCAGCCGCAAACTTAGGGTTCGCGGGCTGCTCGTCGCCGGCGCTCGAAGCAGTCCCTCCCCCGACGGGTTCCGCCCGGCCGGTCATCCCGTTGGCGACGGCTGCCTGCGCCACCTGCGCCAACACGGCCTTGATCTCTTCTGCGCTCTTCGTGCCCTGGAACAACGGTGCCATCTGGCCCGCGATCAGCGCCACCACCGTCGGCACTGCCTGCACGCCGAGTGCCTGCGCGATGCGGGGTTGCTCATCGACGTTGACGCGCCCCAGCAGGAAGCGACCTGCCTCGGCATTCACGGCGTCGGCGAGTGCCTTCGAGACCGTCTCGCCGTTCGGGTCGCGAGGCGAGTAGAACTCGAGCACGACGGGGTGCTGTGCAGATTTAGCGGCCGCCTGCTCGAACTCGGCCTCAGTGATGGCCATGACGTAGTTGCCGCCAGCGGCTGCGCTAGGCGATTGCGACAAATGGGACAGATCGACGGCGCCGGGACGGTTGAATTGCTCGGAAGTCATGCCTCTATATTCCTAGCCCACTCGCAGTTCTTCAAACAGCCATAGGATGGAGGCATGGCACATGAACGCGCGGGCCAGTTGGCCCAGGAATCCGACCTCATCGACGTCGATGCGCTATTGAGCGCATATTACGATCTCACCCCAGACCCCAACAATCCCGATCAGCAGGTGGTGTTCGGCACCTCCGGCCACCGCGGATCCAGCCTGGACACGAAGTTCAACGAGCTCCACATCGCGGCCACGACGCAGGCCATCGTCGAGTATCGCGCATCACAGGACATCAATGGTCCGCTCTTCATCGGCAAGGACACCCATGGGCTCTCGCTGCCCGCGTGGAAAACCGCCATCGAAGTGCTCGCTGCCAACGACGTCCAGGTGCTCGCGGAGCGTGAGGACGAGTACACGCCCACACCGGCAGTCTCGCGCGCCATCATTCGCTACAACCGTGAGCATGACGCGAAGGCAGACGGCATAGTTGTGACCCCCTCGCACAACCCGCCCCGCGACGGCGGATTCAAGTACAACCCTCCACACGGCGGCCCAGCAGACACCGACGCCACCTCAGTCATTGCGGCTCGCGCCAATGAACTCATGGCAGAGCCTTCGGGAATCAAGCGAGTGCCCTACGAACAAGCGGAGGTGCAGCGCTACGACTACCGCACGCCCTACTGCGAGGAGCTGGCGCTGGCGATTGATTTCGACGCGATCAAGGCCGCTGGCCTGCGCCACGGGGCTGACCCAATGGGTGGCGCGTCGGTGCAGTACTGGCAATTCCTGGCAGAGCAGGGCTTGCCCATCGAGGTAGTGAACCCAACAGTCGACCCGACGTGGCGCTTCATGACGCTCGACACCGACGGCAAGATCCGCATGGACTGCTCCTCCCCCAATGCCATGGCCTCGCTCGTACAGCAGCGCGACAAGTTCTCCGTCGCCACCGGTAACGACGCTGACTCCGATCGTCACGGCATCGTAACCCCCGATGCCGGACTCATGAATCCCAACGCGTATCTCGCCGTGGCTATCCATTATCTGTTCTCGCACCGTCCTGGCTGGAGCGCCGATGCTGGTATCGGCAAGACCTTGGTGAGCTCGTCGCTCATCGACAAAGTGGCGAGCAAGCTCGGGCGTAAGCTCGTCGAGGTTCCCGTCGGCTTCAAGTGGTTCGTTCCTGGCCTGATGTCGGGCGCGATCGGCTTCGGTGGCGAAGAGTCAGCTGGTGCGTCGTTCCTGGACAAGCAAGGCAAGACATGGACGACCGATAAGGATGGCATCCTCTTGAGCTTGCTGGCCTCCGAAATTATCGCGGTGACGGGGCAGACTCCCAGCGAGCATTACGCGCTATTGGAGAGCGAATTCGGCAAGTCGTACTATGCGCGCGTCGACGCGGAAGCGAACCGCGAGCAGAAGGCGCGCCTGGCGAAGTTGAGTCGCGAGGACGTGACCGTTGGTGAGCTCGCCGGTGAGCCCATCACCGCCGTGTTGTCGCACGCTCCCGGCAACGACGCGGCGATCGGCGGCATCAAGGTCACCACCGAGCATGCGTGGTTCGCTGCACGCCCGTCGGGCACGGAAGACAAGTACAAGATTTACGCGGAATCACTCAAGGATGAGGCTCACCTCGCCGACGTGCAGGCAGCCGCGAAGGAAATCGTCGACGGCGCCCTTGCCTGATGCACCACGCGGCCTGCAGCACTATCCGACCCCGACCGCAATCAATTACCTCTATGTGGAAAGCTGGAGCTATGGAGAATCAAGATCTGTTTATCTGCATCGATCACGTTGGCATCGCCGTCCCCGACCTGGACGAGGCCATCAAGTACCACGCCGAGAAGTTCGGCTGGCGTGAACTCCACCGTGAAGTGAACGAGGAACAAGGCGTCGCTGAGGCCATGATCGGCACCGGCACGCAGGGCGAAGAGAACGCCAAGATTCAGCTGCTCGCACCGCTGAACGAGGAATCCACCATCGCGAAGTTCCTCGATAAGAAGGGCCCGGGCTTGCAGCAACTCGCCTACCGGGTGGCCGACATCGACCACGTCATGGAGGTGCTGAAGGAACGCGGCGTGCGTCTGCTCTACCCTGAGCCGAAGCGCGGCACCGCGGATTCCCGCATCAACTTCGTGCACCCGAAGGATGCCGGCGGCGTGCTCCTCGAGCTCGTGGAGTTGAAGAAGTAAGTTTACTGAACATCGATTCCAGAGGGTGGACATCTACAAGGGTCCACCCTCTGTTCTTGCATCGGGGTAGATATAAGCTGTCCTTGCAGCCCACACGATGCCTAAGGAGACTCACGTGGTGGATCCATCCCGCGACATGGAATCAGAAGAGACCGGCCTCAACCTCTTCGACGACAAGGCGACCGCAGCCGGCAGCTTTCCCGCCTCAGTGCTCGGTTACGAGCGCCATTCGGTAGACAGTTATGTGCGCGAAGTCGAATACCAAGTCAGCGATTTGAAACAACGCCTGCGTTCGTTGCAGCGGGAGATGACCTACATCCGGGCCGAAGTCGGCGAGACCGATTTCGAGAAACTGGGTTCCCACGCCACGGGGCTGTTGCGTGCCGCGGAAGCGCAGGCCAAGGACATCGTTGACCAGTCTGAACGCGAAGCCGAGCGTATCGTCACCGAAGCCCGGCGTTCTGCCGGTTCACTGCGCGACTCCGCGCAGCAAGAAGCCGACGATATCCGCTTGACTGGTATCGCGTCGCTGCGCGACCTGCGTACCGAGCAGTCCGCGGCGTGCCAGAAGGCTCTCGACGACGCCCGCACCAGCGCGACCAAGATCGTTGAAGACGCGGAACAGCAGCGAGACACCGTGATCACTGGCGCCCGCTCGGAGGCGAGCGGCATCATCGAAGCAGGACGCATCGAAGCGGAGCGTCTGCGTGTAGAGGCGGAACGCGACGCTGCCGCTATCCGTGAACGCGCGTATAAGGAGGCGGAGCGATCGCTGGCTGACTCCAGCGCCGCCGCCGACGCTGCTGCGAAGGCCATCGCTGAACGTCTCGCACTCCACGAATCCGAAACAAAACATGCCGCAGACGAGGTCGCCGCCGCCCGTGCCAATGCCTCGGAGATCCGTCAGAGCGCGCTCGAAGATGCCGAAGATGTCCGCGTGACGGCGCACCGTGAAGCGGAAACCATCATGACCAATGCGCGCAACAGGGCGAAGGAAGTGCTCACGAATATCGAAGAGCGCGTCGAATGGAGCAAGAAAAAGCTGCTGCGTGAGGTCGGGGTGCTCGAAGCGCGTAAGCGTAGCGCCGTGGCCCAGCTCGCCAATCTCCGTGCCTTGGCAGCCGAAGCCGATGAGGAGTTCTCCAACACCGATACCGAAGCAGTGCTGGACGACTTCGTCGAGATTCCCGACAAGATACTGCCGGAGGCCGGTCCGGAAGAGCCGACCACCGAGGTTCAGCTGAGCGACGCCACAGAAGCGGAGGAAGCCGATGCCGAGGTCACGGAGGAGACGAGCCTCGCCACGGACGACGACCCCGCAAACGATGCAGCGGACGAGGCCGAGCCTGAGACCGCTGACGAGGAGCCGGACCAGACGGACATCGAGGATCCCGTCGACGATGAACCCTCGACGACGGCATGAGCGAGGAAACGAAGCCTCCACGCAAGTCGGTGTTCAATAAGGTCCGTTCAGCCCTTGCGCCCGCGCCTGTAGCAGAGGAGCCCGAGTTGCCGGAGATCTCCGACGCCGAGCAACTTGACCACCCTCAGCCGAGTTCATTTGCGAAGGGATTCTTCGGAGCACTCGGGGTGCTCGTTGCCATTGCGCTCAGCCAAGCGATAGCAACGGTGCAGAACATCGTCGTGCTCACCATCCTTGCTTTCGTGCTGGCCCTCGGCGCGAGCCCGCTGATCATGTTCCTGCAACGCAAGATGCACAAAGTGGTGGCGATGGCCTTGGTCACCGTTGCCGTGCTAAGCATCGTCGCACTCGGCATCGTGACGGTGGTGCCGCTCCTCACACAGCAGGTAACGCTCCTGGCGCGCAACCTCCCTCGCATGCTGAATAATCTGCTCGCCAACCGGCAGATCCGAAATCTCAATGAGCAGTACGGCATCATTGACAAGGCACAGGCGGCGCTGCAAGCCAACAACATCGGGCACCAAGTCTTCAACGGCGTGCTCGGTGCCGGAGCGGTCGTGGTGAACTTCGTGTTCTCATTCATCATTACGCTAGTGCTCACGCTGTATTTCATCGGGTCGCTGGATAAAATCAAGCACCTGGTGTACAGCCTGGCCCCGGCTAGTAAGCGCGGGTCAGCTAAACGCATTGCGAATCAGATCTTCGCCGGCGTATCGGGCTACATCCAGGGCATGATCATCATCGTTCTGCTCGCCACATGCTCGGCATTTGTGTTCGTCTACTTCGCCGGCATGCGTGAGTACGCCGTCGCGTTGGCGTTCATGCATGGTCTCCTATGCTTCATCCCTGTGATTGGCCCGCCCACCGGCGCCGTCATCATCACACTCGTGGCGTTCACGGTGAACCCGACAACGGCCATCGCCGCCATTATCTTCTTTGTGCTGTACCAGCAGCTTGACGCCTACGTGATCTACCCACGCGTGATGAGTCACACGGTCAAAGTACCGGGTGTACTCGTTATACTCTCCGCACTCGTCGGAGGCATTCTCTTGGGCATCATCGGCGCACTGTTGGCGATTCCGACGGCCGCGGCGCTCATGCTCATCTTCAAGGAAGTGGTGAAGCCAGCGCTGGATCGACGCTAGTTGGGGCCGGTGCGCACAACGCTGGTACCGTAGCGAGCGTGAGATTGGTGATTGCGCAGTGTCAGGTCGACTACGTCGGACGCCTCACCGCCCACCTTCCCATGGCCAAGCGGCTCCTGCTCATCAAGGCCGACGGCTCGGTTTCCGTCCACGCCGACGACCGTGCCTACAAGCCACTCAACTGGATGAGCCCGCCGTGCACGCTCACGGTGCAAAGCCCAGACCAGACGACGGCTGAAGAGCTTGGCGTGACCGAGGAGTGGATCGTCCGTGCATCCCAGGGCGACACCCTGCACATCAAGATCGGCGAGGTATTCCTCGATACCGACCACGAACTTGGAGTAGACCCCGGGCTCGTCAAGGATGGCGTCGAGGCACATCTTCAAGCGCTCTTGGCCGAGCACCCGTCGACGTTCGGCGAGGGGTGGAATCTGGTGCAGCGCGAATTCATGACGCCCATCGGCCCGGTAGACCTTCTGTTGAAAGACGCCGAGCACCGCTACGTCGCCGTCGAGGTAAAGCGTCGCGGCGAGATCGACGGCGTGGAGCAGCTCACTCGTTACCTCGAGCTGATGAACCGAGACCCGCAGATCGCCCCCGTGCGCGGCATTTTTGCTGCCCAGCAAATCAAGCCCCAGGCCCGCACGCTCGCCCATGATCGGGGCATCGAAACCCTGCTGATTGATTATGATGCGCTGCGTGGGCTCGACAACGCAGACGAGCGGCTGTTCTGATGGGCCGCAAACGTCCATCGAAGCATCTTCGACCTCCGCGTCCGCTACGGATGGGGCAAGACGTGCGACGCTATATCGTTGATGGCTCCTCGTTCTTGAGCCGCACCATCCGTCCTGGGCAATCTTCTAAGGATTACCGCTGCCCTGGCTGCAATCAGCTGATCCGAGCAGGGCTCGGGCACGTCGTCGTTTGGCCTGAGAGTCCCCCACTGGGCGCCCGGTCTGGCGTGGAGGTGCGACGGCACTGGCACTCGAGTTGTTGGGAGCGCTCATGACCCTCTATTCCAGAACCGTCGGCGACGGCCCCATCGACGTGGTCTTCATGCATGGCCTGTTCGGCCAGGGCAAGAACTGGTTTACCGTCGCCCGTGCGCTAGAGGCGGTTGCTACTTCGCACTTGCTCGACATGCCGAACCATGGTCATAGCCCATGGACGGTGGAGTTCGATTACGACGAAATGGCCGACATCGTCGGCGATTGGATTCTCGACAACTTCGATCATCCAGTGGTCGTGGTCGGGCATTCGATGGGCGGAAAGGTCGCGATGCGTTTCGCTCTGCAGCGCCCCGAGGCAGTCGCTGGCCTGGTTGTCGTCGACATCTCCCCCGCCCGCAATGACTCGGCGCTAAACTTCACGTCGTTGGTGGCGGGCTTGAAAAGCCTCCCGTTGAACGACGTCGTAAACCGCGGATGGGCTGATCGGGTGCTGGCTGAGCGAATTCCCAACGACGACATCCGGCGCTTCCTGCTGCAGAACTTGCAGCACAAGGACGGCGCCTGGAGTTGGCTCCCCAATCTGGATTTGTTGGGCGACAATCTCCACGCCATTGCCGGGTGGAAGCCCGCTGCGGGGTGGAGCTACGAAGGCCCGACGCTGTGGGTGGCCGGTGGGCGCTCCGACTACATCAAGGAGTCCCATCAGGCAGTGATGCGAGAGCTGTTTCCCGCCGTGCGCATGATGACGGTGAAGCAGGCCGGCCACTGGGTGCACGCCGACGATCCGGACACCTTCGTGCAGACGCTCCGCCTTTTCTTGGGTGAGCTATCCGGTTAATCAGCCCAGCGTTACGCTCTTGATGCGCGCTTCGGCATTGGGTTTGGCGGGGCCTGCGTCGCCCGCGCCCGCCCTGGCGATACCGCGGATGATCTCGAGCCCGGCGTCATCCATCGTCGCGAACACGGTGTAATGCGGGGGCAATTCGGAGTCATCGAAGACGAGGAAGAACTGGGACCCGTTCGTGTCGGGACCACGGTTCGCCATGGCAACCACGCCGGATGTGTAGGTGAGGTCGTTGGTGGTCTCGTCGGCGAAGGTATAACCAGGCCCACCCAGGCCTGTGCCGGTCGGGTCGCCGCATTGCAAGATGAAGATGCCCTCGTCAACCAGGCGATGGCATTGCGTGTTGTCGTAATATTCCTGCTCTGCGAGCGAAAGGAAGCTGTTGACGGTACAGGGGGCCTTCTCGCGATCGAGCGTGAGGTTGATATCTCCTGCGGTGAGCTGCAAAGTGGCGTTCACGGTGCCCTGATTTGGCACATTCGTGCCTGGTGGTGGGTCCACCGGGCGAGCCGGTTCCGTCTGGTCGGATGGATAATCGCATTGCGTTGCCGTGCTGAGGCCGTCACCTGAACTAGACGCCGACTGGTTGGCGTCGGCACATGCCGACAATCCGAGGGCTATGGCCACGAACAAGATGCTCACCTGAGATACACGCACGTATGGCAGCCTATCCGCTACTAGGCTGGCAAGCATGGTCACACTCTCGAAGATTTATACCCGCACTGGCGACGGCGGCGAAACCCGCCTCACCGACAACTCCGTCGCTCGCAAAACTGATCTGCGCGTAGAAGCCTACGGGCAGGTGGACGAAGCCAACTCCGCCATCGGGCTCGCTGTGGCGTTCGGGCTCCCCGAGCGCATCGTGGAAATGTTCGACGTGGTGCGCAGCGAACTCTTCGACCTCGGCGCAGACCTGTCGAATCCGCTGAGCGAGCACCCCAAATGGGAGCCCCTGCGCATCGTGCAAAGCTCCATCGATCGTCTCGAGGCGTACTGCGACGAGCTGCAAGAAGGGCTGCCGGTGCTTCGGTCGTTCATCCTGCCGGGTGGCACTCCGGCGGGCGCGCAACTGCACGTCGCCCGCACGCTGGTGCGCCGTGCGGAGCGCACGGCTTGGGCGTGCGTCGACACGTACGGCACGGAACCTAGCGACGAGGAAGGCAAGGGCGGCATGAACCCGCTGGCGGTTACCTATCTGAATCGGCTGTCGGACCTGCTGTTCGTGATGGCTCGCGTCACAAACGGGACGGACCACGAGACGCTCTGGGTGCCTGGCACAGACCGAGAGAAGCCCACGCAGTAACCCGTGGCATCAACCGGCGAGGCACGCCCATCAAAGTGTGTGATCTATTGCGGAAACTCGCAACAACCCTCACACGTTGAGGGTTCTCGTCCGAGTAGGCCGTCTTGCCATGCAATGCGTCCGGAACCGAGTAGTAATCTCACGATCATCCTCCACCAGCACGCCTTGCTCAGGCTGATGCCGATACATGTGATGATCACGCACTGTCGCCGCTGTGTTACTAAGCGCCCGCTTGAGCATGGCTTGCAGGATCTGAACGTTGCCAGTGCAGC
The DNA here is from genome assembly GCF_947255005.1 of uncultured Tessaracoccus sp. Lineage (GTDB taxonomy): Bacteria > Actinomycetota > Actinomycetes > Propionibacteriales > Propionibacteriaceae > Arachnia. The sequence continues at coordinate 30,086 of NZ_CAMYFI010000007.1, forward strand.
TGCGAGGTTAGACGCCGATCAGGCTGCGGGAGTTATCAGCACAACACCAACTCAAAGACCCCGCACGACGCTAAGCGCGCGAGGTCTTTGAGTAGTATCAGTAGCCTCTCTTTCTGTTCTCGTTCGCGATCCACCACGAATTGACGAGATTGCCAAGCCCTGCGGTGAATAGGAAGAGAATGATATGGACGACAAGGCTGTGGCGCTTCTTCGGAAGTCGTCCGTATCCAGACATCATCATTAGGGCGTAGACAAGAAAAACCCTGCTATGGGTTTTGTCAAGTGATCACCCGTCGTCGAACTTCAAAATCCGTACGCAGATGAGATGAAGGGCCCGATTTAAGGGTGTTTGGTTAAACTGCGTACGGATTTTGAAGTTGCTCCGTCGGTGCATCTCGATACGGCGACTGCGTCGCCTACTCGATGACCGGGGTGGGGCGCGGTCCAGTGGTGGTTGAGTAGCCCGCGAAGCAGGCGTATCGACGGTGGTTGAGTAGCGTCCGGAGGGCGCGTATCGAAACCCCATCCCGCAGGATCTACTCGGGTGTAGCTGGTCCCGACGGTGGGTACAAACCTGGAGGAGCCGCCTCCATCCAACTCATGAGTGCGGTAGCGACGTCGCGCTCCACCCCGAAGTAGTAGCTGCGCCCGCTAGCGGAATCTCGGACAGTAAGGACGCAGGAATTGTCGTACAGCAGAAATGCGTCCGCACGGCTGGGCTCCCTCGCTGCGCTGGCGTGAATCTGCCCTCGCCTCAGCCGCAGTGCTGGACGTAGCGAGAGTGAGAACGAACGGAACCACTGCAATTCTTCTCCGCGGTATCTTCCCATGCCCAGATACCAGCGCAAGGCCGGGTCTTCCCCTGCTCGTCGCATGGCGCAGTCGAAGGCGCCCCCCCGACCGGTCAGCCAGCGACGCCGGAGGTAGAGACAGAGCAAGGGCGCGACGATGAGCGCAACGAGCAGCAAGACCGCCCACACTACGTTCCACAACACGGGTGCGCTCACCTCCTTGATCGACTCAGGGCAGCCCCCACATCGTGTGAGGACCGCCCTGAGTGTTGAATACAACCGCTAATTCGATGCGTACTGCTCGGCAGCCGCGAGCTGCGCCTTCAACATGTGAATGCGATGGCGCTCGGCGTCGCTCTGCTCGCCGGCTTGGTACTTGAGCATCAGCTCATCCAGTTCCTTCTGTGCCTCGTCCGTAGAGATCTCATCGCCCAAGGAGGCCGTCTGCGCGAGGATAGAGACGCGGCCCTCTGCACACGAAATGAACCCTTCATCGACGTACAGCGATTCCTGTCTGCCATCCGCAGTGACGATCTGCACTCTGCTGGGGACGAGCAGCGCAAACACCGGCTCGTGGCCAGGCAGCATGCCCATGTCACCTTCGACGGTGCGGGCAATCACCTGCACCGCCTCGCCCGACCACACGCGTCGGCTTGCGGAAACTACTTCAACCTTCAGCGGAGGACGTGCCACGATCAGGCGTCCTTCTTCATCTTGTCGTAGTTCTCCATGACCATGTCCATGCCGCCGACGTTGAAGAACGCCTGCTCAGGAACATGGTCGACGTCGCCACGGCAAATCATCTGGAAGCCCTCGATAGTGTCCGCCAGCGGCACCGTCGAACCCTCGATGCCAGTGAACTTCTCGGCCATGTAGGTGTTCTGCGACAGGAACTGCTGGATACGACGTGCACGGTTCACCGTGATCTTGTCTTCCTCAGACAGCTCGTCAATACCGAGAATGGCGATGATGTCCTGCAACTCCTTGTTACGCTGCAGAATCTGCTTCACCTGGGAGGCGGTGTCGTAGTGTTCCTGGCCCACGTACTGCGGGTCGAGGATGCGCGAAGAAGACGTCAGCGGATCGACTGCGGGGTAGAGACCACGCGAAGCGATCTCACGCGAGAGCTCCGTCGTGGCGTCGAGGTGAGCGAATGTCGTCGCCGGTGCCGGGTCGGTGTAGTCATCAGCAGGCACGTAAATGGCCTGCATCGAGGTGATGGAATGGCCACGGGTCGATGTAATACGTTCCTGCAGCTGCCCCATCTCGTCGGCCAGGTTCGGCTGGTAACCCACCGCTGAGGGCATGCGCCCGAGCAGGGTCGACACCTCGGAGCCCGCCTGGGTGAAGCGGAAGATGTTGTCGATGAACAGCAGCACGTCCTGGTTCTGCACATCGCGGAAGTACTCCGCCATGGTCAGGCCGGTCAGCGCAATACGCAGACGCGTGCCCGGGGGCTCGTCCATCTGGCCGAAGCACAGCGCGGTGTCCTTGAGGACCCCGGCCTCCTCCATCTCGTTGATGAGGTCGTTACCCTCACGGGTGCGCTCACCAACACCGGCGAACACCGAGGTGCCACCGAAGTTGTGCGCGATGCGGTAAATCATCTCCTGGATAAGCACCGTCTTACCTACGCCGGCACCACCGAAGAGGCCGATCTTACCGCCCTTCACGTACGGAGTGAGGAGGTCAAGCACCTTGATGCCGGTCTCGAGCATCTCCGTGCGCGGTTCGAGGGCGTCGAACGGCGGCGGATCGCGGTGGATAGGCCAGCGTTCGGTGACTTCGACGGTGGCCGGGTCAGCATTGAGCACGTCGCCGGTCACGTTCCAGACGTGGCCCTTGGTGACGTCACCGACAGGAACCGAGATCGGTGCCCCGGTGTCCACCACTTCGGCGCCGCGACGCATACCGTCGGTGGGCTTCAAGGAGATAGTGCGGACGATGTTGTCCCCAACGTGGAGCGCCACCTCGAGGGTGATTGTCTGCTTGACGCCCATGACGTCGGTCTCCACCTTGAGTGCGTTGCCGATCTCAGGGAGCTGATCAGCCGCGAACTCGACGTCCACCACAGGGCCGATGACTCGGGCGACGCGCCCGGCTGCCGTGGTCTGTGCAGTAGTTGTAGTCATTTCCTACCTCATTGGTTTCAGGCTGATTCGGACAGCGCCTGTGCGCCACCCACGATTTCTGTGATTTCTTGCGTGATCTCGGCTTGTCGGGCCTGGTTTGCCTCGCGCGTGAGCTGCTCGATCAGGCTCTGCGCGTTGTCCGTCGCCGACTTCATGGCCTGCTGACGAGCCGCCAGTTCCGACGCGGCCGCGTCCAGCAGTGCGGTGTGAATGCGGTCGGTCACAAACATGGGCAGGAGCGCGTCGAGCACGGTCTGTGCGTCGGGCTCGAACTTGTAGAAGTGGTTGTCGCTCTCGTCCGGGAAATCATCCGGATCGGCGTCCACCACTTCCAACGGAAGCAAGCGCAGCGCGCTGGTCTTCTGACTAATCATGGATTCGAAGCGGGTGGTGATGATGTGAATCTCATCGACACCGCCCTCCTCCGCGGGCTTCAAGAAGGCCTCCAGCAGTACTCGAGCGATTTCCTTCGCATCCTGGTGTGAAGGACGTTCGGAGAACCCCGTCCAGCTCTGTGTAATCTCATGTTCGCGGAACTCGTGGTAAGCCACGCCCTTCTTGCCTGTGAGGTAGAGCTGCACTTCCTGACCTGCGACGGTGCGCAGATGCTCACAGACTTCCTCACCGAGGCGAATCACGTTGCTGGAGTAGGCACCCGCCAAGCCGCGGTCGCCAGTGATAACAAGCACAGCTGAGCGCTTCGGCACATCTGCGCGCTGCAAGAACGGGTGCTCGAGATCGTTGGCGCCCGCCAGCATGGACACTGCCTTCGTCAATTCGATGGTGTACGGCAGTGCTGCGCGCTGGGCCTGCTGGGCCTTCACGATGCGCGAGGACGCAATGAGTTCCATCGCCCTCGTGATCTTCTTGGTAGCCGAGACGGACTTTCGTCGCTGCCTGAGCTCCCGGAGACTGCTGCCCATGTGCCGATCAGCCCCGCTTCTTGCGGACGATCTTCTGCTGGTCGATGTCCTTCTCGTCGAGGGCATCGAAGTGTTCCACGCCGATGCTGTTGCCCTCGGAGTCCTTGAACGTGCGCTTAAAGTCCGCGAGCAGCCGGAGCGTGGCGTCCTTCTCCTCATCCTCGAACACATTGCTGTCAGCAATGTGCTGAAGCACCTCACCGTTGTGGCGGAGGTACTCGAGGAAGTCCTGTTCGAAGCGCAGGATGTCTGCCACCGGCACGTCATCCATGTGGCCCTCGTTGCCGAGCCACACCGAGACGACCTGGTCTTCCACCGGGTACGGGGCGTACTGGCCCTGCTTCAACAGCTCCGTGAGGCGAGCGCCGCGTTCAAGCTGGCGTCGGGAAGCTTCGTCGAGATCCGAGGCGAACATGGCGAAGGCCTGCATGTCGCGGTACTGCGCCAGGCCGAGCTTGAGCGTGCCAGAGACCTTCTTCATGGCCTTCACCTGCGCGGCACCACCAACACGCGACACCGAGATGCCTACGTCGATAGCAGGACGCTGGTTCGCGTTGAAGAGGTCAGACTGCAGGAAGATCTGACCGTCGGTGATCGAAATCACGTTGGTGGGGATGTAGGCCGACACGTCGTTGGCCTTCGTCTCGATGATGGGCAGGCCCGTCATCGAACCGCCGCCCAGCTCATCGGAGAGTTTCGCGCAGCGCTCCAGCAGCCGCGAGTGGAGGTAGAAAACGTCACCGGGGTAGGCCTCACGACCAGGAGGACGACGCAACAGCAGCGACATCGCGCGGTACGCCTCAGCCTGCTTGGTGAGGTCATCAAACACGATGAGGACGTGCTTGCCCTGGTACATCCAGTGCTGACCGATGGCAGAACCAGAATAGGGGGCGATGTACTTGAAACCCGCCGGGTCGGATGCCGGCGCGTGCACGATGGTGGTGTACTCCATCGCGCCGGCCTTCTCGAGTGTGCTCTTCACCTCAGCGATGGTGGAGCCCTTCTGACCAATCGCGACGTAGATGCAGCGAACCTGCTTCTTCGGATCCCCCGACTCCCAGTTCGCGCGCTGGTTGATGATGGTGTCGATCGCAATGGCCGTCTTGCCGGTCTTTCGGTCACCAATGATGAGCTGACGCTGACCGCGACCGATCGGGATCATCGCGTCGATGGCTTTGAGGCCGGTCTGCAGAGGCTCACGAACTTCCTGGCGGTCCATCACGCCCGCGGCCTGCAGCTCCAGCGCACGGCGGTCTTCAATGCCCTTGATCTCGCCAAGACCGTCGATAGGGTTACCCATCGCGTCGACGACGCGGCCGAGGTAGCCCTCGCCTACCGGCACGGAGAGCACATTTCCCGTGCCGTGCACTGTCGATCCCTCGTCGATACCTTCGGATTCACCGAGCACAACGACGCCGATCTCACGCTCGTCGAGGTTCTGCGCGATGCCGAGCGTGCCGTTCTCGAAGCGGAGGAGCTCGTTTGCCATCGCGGAGGGCAGACCTTCCACACGTGCAATACCGTCGCCCGACGTGACAACCCGGCCAACCTCAGTCTTGCTGGCACCTTCCGGCTTATACGCTGCGATGAAGTCGTTCAGCGCACCGCGGATCTCGTCTGGACTGATGGTCAGTTCAGCCATTGGGTCCTACTTTCGCTTAGGAGTGGATGAGCTGGCGCCGCACGTCCTCGAGGCGGCCAGCAACTGTGGATTCGTAAACGTCGTGCCCGATAACGACGTTGATACCCCCGAGAACCTCGGGGTCAACGCTCATCTGGACCGACACGGGACGCCCGGTCTTGGCTGCCAGCGCAGAGCGGAGACGTTCCATCCTCGCCTGGTCGAGCGGCCGGGCCACCGTGACCTTCGCGACGAGGGACTGGGAGATTTCCGCTGCCTCGTCAAGGTAGTCATCGATGGTCTTGGTGTAGCTGCGACGGTGTCCGCTCAGCGCGCGCGCGGCGAGCAACGCGGTCACCGGATGTACATCGGGCCCATGCAGCTTCGCGATCAAGCCACGCCTGGCATCCAAGCTGAACGTGTCATTGCGCAACGTGGTGGTGAGCTCTGCAGAGCTGCCCACCGCGTCGCCAATGATGTGCAGTTCGCTCGTCACCCGTGCCAGCGCGTCTTCAGCCAGTGCGCTCCGCAACGCGGCTTTGACGCCGTCGAGCTCAACTGCTCGCGTCATGTCGTCCGCGTTGCGCCACGATGCCTTGACAACCCGTTCCAAGCAATCAAGCGAAGCGTCGCTCACGCGTGATTCAAACAGCCTGCGTGCCAGCTCAGCGCGTCGCTCCGGCTTGGCGGATGGATCAGACAGCGCGCGACGCAGCATCGGCTGGCCGGCGAGCACGTCGGTCAGTTGGAAGAGTTCGTTGGCTGCGTCGAGTGAACTCATCGGGCTGCGCCTGCCCGCTCAAGCTCGGCAAGGAAGCGATCCACGGTACGCAGCGCGCGGTCATCATCGTCGAGGGACTCTTCGATGATCTTGCCTGCGAGCGTGGTGGCCATGCCGCCCACTTCACCCTTGAGCTCGTTCATGAGCTGTGCGCGCTCTGCTGCCAGCTGCTGACGGCCTGCCTCCAGGATGCGGTCTGATTCCTTTGTGGCCTTGTCGCGGGCCTCAGCGAGAATCTGAGCGCTCTGGTTCTTCGCGTCCTCACGGATTTTAGCGGCCTCTTCACGCGCTCCGGAGAGCTGATCCTGGTACTGCGCCCTGGCTGCCTCTGCTTGGGCCTCAGCGGCAGCAGCACGCTGCATACCACCCTCGATCTTCGAAGAACGTTCCTCGTACATCTTCTCGAAGGCTGGAACGATCGCCTTCGCCATGATGAACCAGAGGATCAGCAGCAGGACGATGCCCCCGATGATCTCCGAGAGGTAGTGAGGCGCCAAGGGCCCGAAATTGACCTCTTGGGGTACCCACATGGTGGAAACCATTCGTACGGCCTCAGTTCAGGACGAACGCGAGGGCGATGGCAATAATCGCAAGGGCCTCAACCACGGCGAAGCCGATGAACGCGGTGCTCATCATGGCGCCACGAGCCTCGGGCTGGCGGGCAGTGCCGTTAATCACCGAGGCGAAGATCCATGCCACACCCAGTGCCGGGGCGATGGTGGCGATGGCGTAGCCGATCATGTTGATGCTGCCGTTGATTTCGAGGAGCTCCATTTGATTACCTTTCGGATGTGTTCTTCGGTTTAGGGAAGAAGAGTTTGGGTCAGTGTTCCTCAGCGATAGAGGTGGACACATATTGGGCGGAGAGAACGGTGAAGATGTAGGCCTGCAGGGCGCCGATGAACAGCTCCAGCAGCATGATGATGAGGCTGAACAGGAAGCTGACGCCGCCGGAGATGTTGTAGAACAGGTTGTCCTGGTACGTCAGCAGGAACCCGCCGCCAACTACAAACACCATCACGACGAGGTGACCAGCGAACAAGTTGGCAAACAAACGCAGCGCAAGAGTCAGCGGACGCGTGATGAAGGTGGCGAGGAACTCAAGTGGCATCACCAGCGGCAACAGGTACCCGGGGACACCATCAGGGATGAGCGACTTCTTCAAAAAGCCGAGCACGCCCCACTTGGCCATGCCCGCCCCGACGTACACGCACCACGCGACGATAGCCAGGCCGTAGGCGAATCCCACGTTGGAGAATGTCGGGTACATGAACAAGAACAGCTGGCCGAACCAGTTGTTGAACAGCAAGAACGTGAACAGCGCAAGCAAAAAGGGAAGGAACTTGCGGTACTCCGCATGCAGGATGTCTCGCGCAATGCCGTTGCGCACAAACTCGTACGCGAACTCAAAGAAGTACTGGCGTTTGGTCGGCTGAACTTTGAGCTTGCGTGAGCCGATCCACCAGAAGATGATCACCAGCAAGCAGCCGATGATGGCCTGCGCGAGGGGCTTGTTGAACCAGTCGGGAAGCACTCCGGGCCAGATGGAGCCCCACTTGAAGTCGTCAACTCCAGGCGGCGTGTAGCCACCACCCTCCATTGGAACCAAGCCAATCGTCACTTGACGCTCCCGTAACGCTTGTAGATCAAGTAGATGCTAGCCACAAGTCCTGCAATGAGGCCAATTGGTAGCAGCCACGAGGTACCGAAAAAATGATCTCCGAGCCAACCCAAGGCACCGTAAAACACGATGCCCGCAAGGATGTAGCTGATTGCCACCATGCCATCTTCACGGCCGGTGGGAACCTGGCTTCCTGCCTTCGACGGTGACGGTGTGGTACCCATGACGAGCCCGATGCTAGCAGGAAATCTTAGGTTTGCTCATCTTCCGGATCAGCTGGTGCGATCTCGTCGTAAATGGGCACGCGTTGGCGGCTCGCTACCAGGACTACCCCGCCCACCCAGGCGAACACGGTGGCGGTCATTGAGGCGACGAGCCACCCGTCGATGATGCGAGGGGCGACGGCGTCGAGCGACAGAATGGCCCATAGCCCCGCCGCGATACCGACGACCCGCACCGCGTAACTCGCGAGCACGAGACCGAGGCCGTGCATTGGTTCCATGTCGGAGGCAATGGCTTCCAGCCACTGACCCACCCCGTAGAAAATCACCACCGTGGCGAAACCGAGCGAAGAGGTGAGCACCCCGTCGTATCCGGAGACGACCGCAGCGAGCGCGATCACAATCAGACCAGCGGCATGCCCACCGACGACGCCGCCGATCATCATCTGCCTGGCTCGCCGAGCGGCTCCGCTGACGACGCGCTCAGCGGGTGCCATCGTCGCCTATTGGAGTTCGGGTGGATTGAATAGGACGAACCGTCCAGATCAAGACGATGATGAGGAAGGCGACGATGCCCCATCCGACCAGCGCCGAGTCGCTCAGTCCGATTGCCACCAAGCCCCCAGAAACGAGGGCCGTCCAGGAGTACATGAGCAGGACGGCCCCACGAATCGAGTGCCCACGCGCGACGAGGCGATGGTGGATGTGGGAGCGGTCGGCGACGAACCAGTACTGGCCGTTCATGGTGCGGCGGATATAGGCAAGACCGAGGTCAAGCAGCGGCAACACCAGCGCAGCGAACGGAACGAGAATAGGAAGCAGCGCAGGGAGCACGTCGGCACTACCCCCGGTGAGCGCGGAAGGATCGATCTGCCCGGTGAACGAGATGGTGCTCATGGCCATCAGAAGACCGAGCAGCATGGAGCCGGCGTCGCCCATGAACATCTTCGCCGGGTGCCAGTTGTGCAGGAGGAAGCCCAAACAGATGCCAGCGGTGGCGACCGTGATGAGCGACGCCGTCGTCGCGCGCACCAGTTCGTGCTCGTAAGCGAGGAAGTAAGCGTAGGAGAAGAACGACAATGCGCCGATGGCGACGACACCCGACGCCAGCCCGTCGAGACCGTCGACGAAGTTCACGGCATTCGTGCACAGCGCGATGAAGAACATGGTGATGAGGATGCTGCTCGCATCATCGAGGGCGATGATGCGGTCGGGCAACGGAATCCAGTAGATGCGCACGCCTTGCAACACGACGATGCCCGCGACGAGCCCCTGCCCACCCAGCTTCACCAACGCGGGAAGGTCGATCTTGTCGTCGATGGCGCCGATGAGCGTGAGCACGAGGCCTGCGAGGACGACGGCGAACGCATCATGGGCGACGATGGGATGCCGCCCCAAGAACGGCATCTGCACGCCGAAAAGCAGCGCGACGGCAAGGCCGACAAACATGGCAACCCCACCCAGGTAAGGAATCGGAAGCGTGTGCATGTCACGCGCGCGCACTTGCGCGAACATGCCGATACGGATGGCGATGTGGCGCAGCAAGCTCGCGGCCAGGAATGTCACCGAGGCCGCGACGAGGAACACCAACAAATATTCACGCATCGTTCGTCGGCGGTTCCTCGGATTGGACTTCGGCTTCGACGGGTTCCGACTCTGGCCGAGACTCGTCGGGCTCCTGATCCGGGGGCACCGGCTGCTCATCCTGGGCGTCAGACTCGGAGGCTTCCGGAAGGTGAACGCTTGGCACGGCCTCCTGGAGCTGCTCGAGGGAGAGCTTCCCTAGCCGCAAGACCACTCCGTCGGGATCAGAGGAGCAGTCGACGATCGTGGAAGGTTCTGGGCCGGGTGTTGGCCCGCCATCGAGATACACGGCGACGGACTCGCCCAACTGTTCCAGCGCGTCGGCGCAGTTCGTGGCCGAGGGTTGCCCTGAGAGGTTGGCGGAGCTCACAGCGAGCGGGCCGGTGCGTCGCAGTAGTTCACGAGCACCATCGTGGTTGGGAACGCGCAGGGCTAGGGTGCCTCGGGTCTCCCCCACCTGCAAATGCACCGACTTCTGCACGTCGAGAATCAGCGTCAGCGGGCCTGGCCAGAAGGCGCGGGCGAGTTCTTTGGCGCTGTCGGGCACCTGCGCCACGAGCGCACGCATCACCGACGGCTCGGCAATGAGCACCGGCGGAGGCATGTCCTGCCCGCGATGCTTCGCGTCCAACAGCGCCTGCACCGCGTCGGCGGAAAAAGGGTCAGCCCCAATGCCGTAGACGGTGTCTGTGGGAAACACGACGGTGGCGCCATTCCCGATGGCCGTCACCGCGGCATCGAATCCAGCTTCACCAAGATCAAACGACTCACTCACGCGTACTATCCTGCCACTTGCGCTCTGCGATTGACTCAACCCATTCGGCGGTCACGAACCTGTCGCGCCCCGTGAGATCGCGGTAACCCTCGGCCGCAGCGAAACCAGCCCGTCTGAAGATCTGGATGACCTGTGCTTGATGGGACTCGTCATGTTCGACGACGAGCGTTCCGCCTGGCCGCAACAACCGTGCGGCGGTCGTCGCCACCACCGGCATGGCATCCAGACCGTCAGGCCCCGCGAACAGCGCCGCGTGCGGATCGCGACCCACCACGTCTTTGGGTAGCCAATCTCGCACGCGTTCGGGAACGTAAGGTGGGTTCACCACAACCAGGTCAACCGTGGCATCCAGTTTGGGGAAGGCGGTACTCATGCAGCCGATGTCGACGGTGACGTCAACGTCAGAAAGATTACGCCGCAACCACGGTTCGGCGTCCGTCGAACGTTCATTGGCGAACGCTTCGACTCCCCCAAGCTCGCGCACGATGGAACGGATGATGGCGCCGGAACCGGCGCAGAGCTCCACGACCCGCCGGCGATCCGGGGGGCGCGCGGCGAGCAGCTCAATGGCCTTGCCAGCGACGAGTTCCGTTTCGGGGCGGGGAATGAATACCCCCGGCCCTACGTGGAGCGTCTCGTAGCGAAAAAAGGCCTCGCCCGTGATGTGTTGCACTGGTTCCCCTTCAACGCGGCGGCGAGCCAGTGCCCGCGCGCGCTGTTGCTCGCCGGGGGTTACTTCCCAGCGAGTCAGCAACTGGCTCACGTCGGTCTCGCATGCCTCAGCGACGAGCAACCGCGCGTCGGAGCTGGGGCTAGGAAACCCGAAGGAGGCGAACTCGTCGGCAAGTTCGAAGATCAGTTCCGTTGGCCGCATCACTGGCCCACGCTGGCCAGCCGTTCGGCCAGATCTTGCTCAGCGAGCGCATCGAGTGCTGGCCCGAGCTGGCCGTCGAGCACCTGGTCGAGGTTATGAGCCTTGTACCCAATGCGGTGATCGGTGATGCGGTTCTCGGGGAAGTTGTAGGTGCGAATGCGTTCGGAACGGTCGACGGTGCGCACCTGCGACTTGCGGCTCGCCGCGGCCTCTTCGGCTGCTTGCTCCTCAGCAATCTGGATCAGTTTCGAACGCAGCATACGCATGGCCGATTCCCGGTTTTGAATCTGTGAGCGTTCGTTTTGGCAACTCACGACGGTGCCGGTGGGCAGGTGGGTGATGCGCACCGCCGAGTCGGTGGTGTTCACGCCCTGGCCGCCGGGCCCCGAGCTGCGATACACGTCGATGCGGAGGTCGTCGTCGTTGATCTCGATATCATCTGGTTCGACGTCAGGCGAGACGAGAACGCCCGCTGCCGAAGTGTGGATCCTGCCCTGCGTTTCCGTGACGGGCACACGCTGGACGCGGTGCACTCCACCTTCGAACTTGAGCCTGCCGTACGGGGCGAACTCCGACTGGGCGGTGCCCTTGACGGCCAGCGTGACGGACTTGAAGCCTCCCAAGTCCGTCTCTTGCGAGTCAAGCACCTCAATCTTCCAGCCCACCTGCTCGGCGTAGCGCTGATACATCCGGAACAGATCTCCCGCGAATAGTGCGGATTCCTCGCCCCCTTCGCCGGACTTGATCTCGAGAATGGCGTCGTTGTCGTCATTCGGGTCCCGCGGAGCGAGCAGGCGCGTGAGCTTCTCGGTCATGGCCTCGAGCCGTGCGTCGAGTTCACCTACTTCGCCGGCGAACGTCTCGTCCTCTTCGGCGAGTTCCGCAGCTGCCTCACGGTCTTCGGCGAGACGCCGATACTCCTCCACGCTCTCGACGATGGGCCGCAGCGAGGCGTAACGTCGCCCCACTCTGCGCGAGCGGGACAGATCACTCAGCACCTCGGGGTCAGCTAACTGCCCCTCGAGCTCGTGGAATTCTTCGACTAAGGGGGCTGCGTTCTCGAACATGTTGCTCCGACGTGAAAGTGGTGAAGGGGCACCGAGCTGCTTCTCAGTGCCCCTCCAAAGATGATAGGTCGGTTCGGCCATCAGATTGCTGGGAACCGAACACCCTCGGCCACGTACTGGGGAACTAACGGCACGCGGAGTACTGCGACGCTCGCACGGCGCGCAGCACGATCACTTCTTGGCGTAACGGCGCTCGAAGCGGGCCACACGGCCACCGGTGTCAAGAATCTTCTGCTTGCCGGTGTAGAACGGGTGGCAGGCCGAGCACACGTCGGCATTCAGCGAGCCAGATTCGGCCGTGCTGCGGGTGGTGAAGGTGTTCCCACACGTGCACGTGACGTTCACCTCGTGGTAAGTGGGGTGAATTCCCTGCTTCATAGTGTTCTCCTCGTGATGTGTTTCCCCGGGTCGCGAGGTGGCACCCCGCGTGAACCGGCACAGCGATCAAGTATGCCGCGAGACGTGCTCGAAACGAAATCGCCTCGCCAGTGTGGTGTTAATCGTGAGCGCCTGGCGTGGTCTTGAGCACCGACAACAGGAAATCGTGGTTGGTCGGCGTCTTGCGCATACGGCTGAGCAACGTCTCGAGTGCGCCGGAGTCATCGAGCCCGGAGAGCGCACGGCGAAGCTTCCAGATGATGGTGAGCTCGTCGCGGCCCAGCAAAAGATCTTCGCGACGGGTGCCGGACGCGTCGACGTCGATCGCAGGGAAGATGCGCTTGTCGGCAAGTTCGCGACGGAGCCGGAGCTCCATGTTGCCCGTGCCCTTGAATTCTTCGAAGATCACCTCGTCCATCTTCGAACCCGTCTCGATGAGCGCGGTAGCCAAGATGGTGAGCGAACCACCATTTTCGATGTTGCGTGCTGCGCCGAAGAACTTCTTCGGCGGATAGAGCGCGGCCGAGTCGACACCACCGGAGAGGATACGTCCCGACGCGGGAGCAGCCAGGTTGTACGCGCGCCCCAGGCGGGTGATGCCATCCAGCAACACGACGACGTCGTGGCCGAGCTCGACGAGGCGCTTGGCGCGCTCGATGGCCAGTTCAGAAATGGTGGTGTGGTCTTCGGCAGGACGGTCGAACGTCGACGCGATGACCTCGCCGGACACCGTGCGCTGGAAGTCGGTCACTTCCTCGGGGCGTTCGTCGACGAGCACCACCATGAGGTGCACCTCGGGGTTGTTGGCCGTGATCGCATTGGCGATGGCCTGCATGACCATCGTCTTACCAGCTTTGGGGGGCGAAACGATCAAACCGCGCTGACCCTTACCGATGGGCGCCACCAGGTCGATAATGCGCCCGGTGAAGCCGTTTTGTCCGTTCTCCATCTTCAAGCGCTCTTGTGGATACAACGGCGTGAGCTTCGAGAACTCGGGGCGGTTCTTCGCCTGCTCCGGCTCGAAACCGTTCACCGTGTCCAGGCGCACCAAGGGATTGTACTTCTCCTTGCGCTCGCCCTCCTTAGGCGTGCGAATGGCGCCGGTGACGACGTCGCCACGACGCAGCCCATACTTACGGACGAGGCCCATCGACAGGTACGCATCGTGTGGTCCGGGCAGGTACCCCGTGGTGCGCACGAAAGCGTAGTTATCGAGGATGTCGACGATGCCGCTGACGTTAGCGAGCACGTCGCCCTCGCGAATCTGGGGCTCGGCTTCGTTGTTACCCATCCCGCCACCGCGGTTGCGGCGGTTGTGGCGATCGCGGTTACGACGCCGCCGGCTGCGACGCGACGTACCTTGCCCGTGATCGTTGTCGTAGTCGCCTAAGGAGTTCGAATCGTTGCCCGGGCGATCATTGGAGTCATCGACGGAGCGAGATTTCGTGGTGGTCTCCCCCATCGCAGCAGCCAACAACGAGCCGACCTCTTCGTTGGTCTCTTCTTGCGCGGAGCGGTCACGCTCGGTTTTCTCCCGACGACGACGGGCACCGCGTGATTCCCCACGCTCGGCATCGCCTGAGCGCTGCGCACCGGAACCACCAGATGAGGCCCCGTCCGTGTCCGCACCGGAACGCTCGGCCTTGGGTGCGACGTCGTCGGAGCGCTCAGCCGAGGGCTGTTTGTTCGCGGCGGATCGCTGACTTGCCTGGGGTTCCCGCTGAGCGGCAGCCGGCTTCGACGAGCCGCCAGCACTCTTGGCCTCAATGGCGCGGATCAGGTCTGCCTTACGCATGCCAGAGAGCCCCTTGAGGCCCATGTCAGCCGCGATCGTTTTCAATTCGGCGAGCTTCAATGTCGCCAAGGATTCTGTCACGAAGATGTCCTTCTGGTCGCTCGACGGTGGAGCGCATACGAAAATATATGGTGTTTGATTCCCGGTTGCGTCACTCATGTGGAAGCTCGACTTGCACGCGACGCGAACTCGTCGGGAACCGAGTCGACATTAGCAGGCTCAGCAATTGGGTACAAACAATCACGTCAATCGGGTGTCGCGCAGCCTGTCAACGAACGAGCTGCACACCGTCCCCAACGGGAAGTTCCAAGCAACGAAATCCTTCCGCGGGCACCTGGAAGTCCAGCGCAAAATTGTCGGCCGTACCGATGGCGAACACCGTCGGTCCGGCGCCAGAGATCGTCGCGGGCACGCCCACGTCCCTGAGCCGTTGCATGAGCGTGAAGCTGGGTTGCATCAGGTCGGCACGGAAGCGCTGGTGCAGGTGGTCATTGGTCGAACGCAGCAGGAGCTCAGGGCGTTGCGTGAGCGCGAGCATGAGCGTTGCCGCACACGCCGCCTGGTGGACGGCGTCGCTTCGTTCGACACGCTCGGGCAGGACGGCTCGAGCGCCTTTGGTGGGCACCTCAAACGTCGGAATCCACACCTTGGTGGAGAGGTGTTCATGCAGGGCAAAGGGCTGTACATCGACGATGTCGCCGTCGATCCATCCCAGCGTCGCGCCACCGTACACAGCGGCTGCCGCATTGTCTGCATGGCCCTCGATCAGGCTTGATACTCGCGCCAGCTCACCAGCGTGCAGATCATCAGAACGGCTCAACCCCCATGCCAGCGCAAGGCCAGCGACGATGGCCGCTGCCGACGAACCAAGCCCACGCGAGTGCGGAATCACGTTGCGACACGTGATCGCACAGCCTGGCAGAACACCGTCGCCCCATTCATCGACTCCGCGCTGCATGCTGCGCACCACGAGGTGGCGCTCATCACGCGGGACCGTGTCAGCGCCTTCCCCCTCGACGTGGACGCGCACGCCCTCACCGCCCGGTGTCAGCTCAATCTCGTCGTACAAGTCGACGGCGATGCCGATGCAATCGAACCCCGAACCGACATTGGCGGTGGTAGCAGGCACTCGCACCCGCATCAGGCACCCTCGATCCGCATAAACCGCACGTCATAGCCGACGAAATCAGCCGCCTTGAGGGCCTCGACGACACTAGCCAGATCAGATTCCTTGGCTTCGTGGGTCATGAATCCAAGGCGTGCAGAGAATCCGTCATGGCGCTCAAGGCCCTCGAGGTACGACTGCTGCACGGTCTGCACGGACACGTCATGCTCGGTGAATATCTGCGCTGCCTTCGACAGCACACCCGGGCGGTCGCTGACAGCAATGGAAATGAAGTAACGCGTCGTCGATTCCCCGATCGGCGCCACTGGCCGATTGCGATAGTTCGACGAGGCCATCGCGGTGGTGCCCCGCACGAAGTGACGCGCGACGGTGACCACGTCGCCCATGACGGCCGAAGCGGTGGGCGCTCCTCCGGCGCCGGGGCCGAGGAACATAAGCTCGCCGGCTTCCCTCGTCGTGACGAACACTGCGTTGAACGCCCCGGATACGGAAGCCAGCGGATGCTTCAGCGGCACCATGGCCGGATGCACTTTGACGGCGATGGAATCGTCGTTGGCTCGGGCGACAGCCAGCAGCTTGACCGTGCAATTCATGGCCTTTGCAGCTTCGATGTCTTTCTGCGTGATGTGGGTAATGCCCTCGCAGAATACCTCGCTGCCCTTCACGTTTGTGTGGAACGCGAGTGCGGCCAGCAGCGCCGCCTTGGACGCTGCATCGTGACCTTCGACATCGGCCGTCGGGTCAGCTTCCGCATACCCCAGCGACTGGGCCTGCTGCAGGGCCTCGTCGAAGCCCATCCCGGTGGTCACCATCTTGTCGAGGATGTAGTTGGTGGTGCCGTTGACGATGCCGATCACGCTGGTCACCTCGTCGCCGACGAGGGATTCGCGAAGGGGACGAATGATGGGGATCGCACCCGCCACTGCCGCCTCGAAGTAGAGGTCAGCGTTGTTTGCGTCGGCCAGCTCCGACAACTCAATGAGTCGCTCGCCAAGCAGGGCCTTATTGGCCGTGACGACCGAGCTTCCGCGCTCGAGTGCGCGTCGCACGAGCACCTCAGTGGGTTTGAGACCGCCCATGACCTCTACCACGAGATCCGCACGGTCCACCACGGATTCGAGGTCGGTCGTCAGCAGTGCGGGGTCGATGCCTGGACGTTCTTTCTTGAGGTCGCGGACCCCGATGCCGGTGAGCTGCAGCGGGCGTCCGACGCGCTGCTCCAGTTCAGCGGCTTGGTCGATGATGATTCGGGCAACCTGCGTGCCAACGGTGCCCGCCCCGAGCAGGCCAACTTTCAGTGCTTCCATCTCACTCTCCTACATCGAGACGCATGAGGTCGTCCAAGGTTTCACGGCGCAACATCACCGACGAGACGCCGTCGCGCACACGGACGAGCGGCGGACGCGGCACCTGGTTGTAGTTGCTGGACATCGATCGCGCATAGGCGCCAGAACCCGGCACGGCAATGATGTCGCCGACTGCCAAATCGCTGGGCAGAAACACGTCTCGGATGAGGATATCGCCACCTTCGCAATGCTTCCCCACCACGCGGCATAGCAGCGGCTCTGCGTCTGAGACCCGGTTGGCCACCACCGCTGAGTATTCCGCCGCGTACAGCGCGGGTCGGATGTTGTCACTCATGCCGCCATCGACCGATACGTAGGTACGAACTTTCCCACCCTCAAGCTCGACCGGCTTGATGGTGCCGACGGTGTAGAGCGCCACCCCGGCTGGGCCACTGATGGCGCGCCCCGGCTCAATCGCCAGCGTCGGTCGGTTGAGCCCCAACGCGCGGCATTCGTGCTCGATCATCTCGTCGAAGGCGGCGGCGAGTTCACTCGTCGGCTTGGGAGAGTCGGCCTCGGTGTAGGCGATACCGAAGCCGCCACCCAGGTCGAGTGCCTGCAGTTCGACGCCGGTGGCGGTCTTGAACTGGTGCGCCAGCTTCAGCGTGCGTCGAATTGCCACCTCGAAGCCCATGGTTTCAAAGATCTGCGAACCGATGTGCGAGTCGATGCCCAGCAGTTCGATGTGCGGGGAGTGTTCGCAACGCACCAGCCCGGCCAACGCCTGGCCGCCTAAAATAGACAGCCCGAATTTCTGGTCTTCGTGCGCGGTGGCGATGTATTCGTGCGTGTGCGCTTCGACGCCGGTGGTCACCCGAACCAGGGCCTTGGCCTGCACCGCGAGCTTCTCGCACGCCGCCTCGATGCGCTCAATTTCCTGGAAGGAATCGACGATGAACTGCCCAACACCCTGCTCCAGGGCGAACTCGATTTCGTCGACGGACTTGTTGTTGCCGTGGAAGCCCAACCTGGCAGCAGGCATGCCACCCGCGAGTGCGATCTGCATCTCACCCATCGTCGTAACGTCAAGATTGAGGCCCTCTTCGCACACCCATCTGGCAACCGTTTTCGTCAGCAGCGACTTGCCGGCATAGAAGATGCTCCAACCTTTGAACGCTTCACGAAAATCCGCACAACGCTCACGGAAGTCGGCCTCGTCAATGAAGTACGCGGGGCTGCCGTGACGGGCGAGGAGCTCCGTCGACGAAGCCCCGCCCAGCATGAGCGTGCCGTTGTCGTCGCGACGAGTTCCTCGAGGCCACAGTTTCGCATCCAGCGCGTTGATGTCGTGTGGGCGGTGCAGCCACTGTGGTTGGATGCCCGAATAGTCCGCGTGAATCGACCCAGCGATGTGCATATGCGTCATAGTGCCCCCAAGCCTGCCAGAAGAAGGTCAGGAGGCTCTGACTTCGATCACTTTGTGACCACGAAACCGTACGGAGGCTGGATCCGACACCGGCTCGCCGTCGACGAGCACCTTCAGGTTGCAGCGCTTCGCCAAGCATGCGCCGTCGAATTCGACACCCCACAGCGTGAAAAAATGGGACAGCGTTGCCTGATGATTGTCTGGGCCTTCGAGCCAGACGTCGCCGCCTGCCTCGTGGGTGTGGACGATCGCCTGCTTGGCGCGCAGCCTGTCAATGCCGATCATGGCGGGAACATCGACGCGCTCACCGTCCACTTGCACAATGAGTTCAATAATCCACGGGTCGGTGCTCTCTCCGAGCGGACGCTGCTCGAGGCCAGAAGCATCGATGTACGACACCGCATCTCGCGGCGCATCCCAGGGAGGTGCACTGGTGCGCATGACCGCCGGATCGGGGTCGGGACGGGAGACACAACCCGTGCACAGCAACAGCAGCACCAGGAGAACTTTCCGCATAGCCCCAACCTATCGAACGCGCCCCACCCATTTTTTGCTAGTATCTTCCGAGGTTTCAGCCACTAGCTGAATGCCCCCGTAGCTCAGGGGATAGAGCACCGCCCTCCGGAGGCGGGAGCCGAGGTTCGAATCCTCGCGGGGGCGCTACCTGGCGTCGGTGATTGCAGGAGTGCTCTTGAAGCGGAATACCAACCTGCGGGTATGGACACCGCTACTCCTCGTCGCCGTGTTCTTTCTCACTCGCTGTGTGACGTACATGCTGTGGCTCCGTCCCGACGTGAACTTCGTAGCCAACGACGTTTCCTACTACGGCTTTCACCTCGACAGACTCGAACGCGGCGAGCCCGATGTCATGCAGGAGTACCCGCCACCGGCGGTGTGGATGCTGCATTTCCTCTACCGGCTAGGTGGAGGCTGGCAATCCTGGTTCCCCATCTTCGCGGGTTTCATGATGCTCCTCGACGCGCTCGTCGCGTTCTGCTTCTACCGAGCCCGCGGCGCACGAGCGGCGCTGTGTTGGGTGCTGTTCACGGCCGCCAACGGCGCCATCGTTTGGTTCCGATTTGATCTCATTCCGACCGCGCTCGTCGCCATTGCCTGCCTGCTTCTCACGACCAGACCATGGTGGTCCGGTGCATTCGTTGGCATGGGTGCTGCCATCAAGTTCTGGCCTGCTCTCCTCATCCTCCCCATGCTCGCGCCCAACCCTCGCGAGGGCGCGGGGCCTCGTCGGCTATTGGGCTTCCTCCTCGCGGGAGGCGGGCTCGGCGTGGTGTCGCTGCTTATCGAGGGCTGGCGTCGCAATACCGCTCCGCTCAGTTGGCAACGCGAACGTGGACTGCAAATCGAATCGGTCCCCGCCACCCCCATCATGGCGCTGCGGACATTCACGGATTCACCACATTGGAAGCTGGAATTGTCCCAGTACAACGCTATCGAGCTGTTTGGTCCAGGCGTTGGTGGCATGTTGATCGTGGCGTCGGTGTGCTCCGCGCTGGCTGCCCTCTTAGCTGTCTATCTCGCAGTCCGCCTCGTCCGACGACGCGCAGGCGCCACGGCAATCCTGCTCGCGATCCTCACCGTCGTGCTCGCCACCATCGTCGCAAACAAGACGCTCTCGCCTCAGTACATTCTGTGGCTGGGCGGGCCAATGGCTGCCCTCGTCGGGCACAACCTGAGCGCGTGGCTGCGTCCGCACGTCCAGGTGTTGGCGACGGCGCTCGTCATCGTCGGCGTGTTGACGCAGATCACCTATCCCTGGGCGACGATGGGAATCATGGCGTTACCACTTGGGTCCGGCCCTGAGACATCCGTGCTCGTGCTGCGCAATCTGCTGCTCATCGTGATGCTCTGCCATGCTGCATGGTTGACGCTAAAAACATCGCCGCGACGTGTCCCCCACAAAGGCAAACAATTGGCTAAGCTTTGATGTGCAGCCGCAGAAGTCTGCGGGAAACAACACACGAGAGGGACGTGGCCAAGCCACACGCACAGATGTCTACAGCTCAGCCCAACGACGAATTCGGTGCCAACGCGTGGTTGATTGA
Source organism: uncultured Tessaracoccus sp. (assembly GCF_947255005.1). GTDB lineage: Bacteria > Actinomycetota > Actinomycetes > Propionibacteriales > Propionibacteriaceae > Arachnia. The sequence continues at coordinate 50,550 of NZ_CAMYFI010000007.1, forward strand.
CGAGATGCGGGATGCCTACGAGCGCGACCCGGAATCCGTCGATGCCTCCTGGCAGGCTTACTTTGCAAAGGAGCGAGGGGGCCAGCCTGCGCCACATCAACCAGCCGCCGGCAGCACACAGTCGAAGCCGCAACCCACGCCGTCGCCCAACAAGAAGGCCAAGCCCACCGCCGATGGCGCGAAACCCAAGCCTTCCACTGCTGGCACCACGGGCAGGACGAACACCTCCGGCGATCACCCGACGCCTCCGAGCGCCAACGCGCCTGCGACGGAGCAGGTGAAGACCACGAAGGAATCACCGGCTCAGCCCGGCAGCGGCGCCGGCCTGTCGGCGAACGCTCCAAGCCCCGCTATTCGGCCAAAGGTTGAGGCCAAGGATCCCTCATACACCGTGCTTCGCGGCGCGCCCATGCGCACGGCGAAGAACATGGAAGCGTCGCTCACGATGCCGACAGCGACCTCGGTGCGCTCCGTGCCGATGAAACTGGTGATCGACCAGCGCACCACCATCAATAACTTCCTGAAGAGCACGAAGGGCGGCAAGGTCTCCTTCACCCACATCATCGCCTACGCGATGATTCAGGCCATCAAGGCCGTGCCCGCCATGAACAATGGGTACGACGTCGTTGACGGCAAACCGAACCTCGTTACGAACCCGTCGATCAACCTCGGTATCGCCATCGACGTCAAGAAGGGCGACAAACGCCAGCTGCTTGTTCCCAACGTAAAGGGTTGTGAGGAACTGAACTTCGCGCAGTTCTGGTCGGCGTACGAAGAAATCGTAGCGAAGGCTCGCAACAACGAGCTCACCGTCGACGACTTCGCGAAGACGACCGCCACCATCACCAATCCCGGCGGGATCGGGACGAACCACTCCGTGCCGCGCCTCATGAATGGGCAGGGGCTTATTCTCGGTGTTGGCAGTATCGACTACCCGGCAGAGTTCCAGGGCATGTCCAGCTCCCGCATCTTGGAGCTTGGTGTCTCGAAGATGACCACGCTCACTTCCACCTACGATCACCGGATCATTCAGGGTGCCGAGTCTGGCGAATTCCTGAAGGTGCTCCACGAGCTCCTGCTGGGAAATAACGGCTTCTACGACGAGATCTTCGAGGCGCTGCGTATCCCCTACGAGCCGCTGCGTTGGGCTGCGGACGTGTCCGCGCATCGCCCGGATCAGGTGTCGAAGCAGGCTCGCGTCATCGAACTCATCAACGCCTACCGCGCGTTCGGGCACCTGGTGGCAGACACCGATCCGCTCGAATACCGTGCCCGCAGCAACGAGCAGCTCAGCCTGGAAGCCCACGGGCTCACCATCTGGGACTTGGATCGCGAGTTCCCCATCGGCACGCTCGGTGGCGAGCCGCGTCGCTACATGACGCTGCGCGACATTCTGGCGACGTTGCAGGATTCCTACTGCCGCACGCTCGCCGTCGAATACATGCACATTGCCGATAACGAGCAGCGCACCTGGTTCCAGTCTCGCCTTGAGCGGGCACGTTCTCCGCTCTCTCACGAAGAGCACATGCACGCCCTTGACAAGCTCAATGAGGCAGAGATCTTCGAAACGTTCCTCCAGACGAAGTTCGTCGGCCAGAAGCGTTTCTCGCTAGAAGGCGGCGAATCACTCATCGTGCTGCTCGACGAAGTGGCCCAACGCGCCGCGAATGACTCACTCGACGAGGTGTGCATCGGCATGCCGCACCGCGGACGCCTCAACGTGCTGGCCAACATCGTCGGCAAGAAGTACGGGCAGATTTTCCGCGAATTCGACGGTGTGGCCGACACCAAGGGCACCGGCGATGTGAAGTACCACCTCGGCAACGAAGGTGTGTTCGTAGCCCCCAACGGGAAGTCGATCAAGGCCTCGGTGGCGGCGAACCCGTCACATCTCGAGGCTGTGAACCCCGTCCTCATGGGTATCACTCGCGCGAAGCAGGACGTGCTCGGCGGTGACGATTTCCCCGTGCTGCCCATCCTTTTGCACGGCGATGCATCGTTCTCTGGGCAGGGTGTCGTCTTTGAGACGCTCCAGATGAGCCAGCTGCGCGCCTACAAGGTGGGCGGCACCATCCACGTGGTGGTGAACAACCAAGTCGGGTTCACCACCTCCCCGGTCGAGTCCCGGTCTGCCACCTACTGCACCGACGTCGCCAAGGCCATCGGGGCTCCGGTACTGCACGTCAACGGCGACGATCCAGACGCCTGCATCCGTGCCGCACGCATCGCGTTCGAGTACCGGCAGGCGTTCCACAAGGATGTCGTCATCGACCTCGTCTGCTACCGCCGTCGCGGGCACAACGAGGGCGATGATCCGAGCTTCACGCAGCCGAGGATGTACGACCTCATCGAGCAGAAACGCTCCACCAGGCGGCTCTACACCGAGTCGCTGATCGGACGCGGCGATATTTCGATGAGCGACGCCGAGGACGTCATGAACCGTTTCCGCGAACGGCTCGAGGGTGTGTTCAAGGAGATGCGGGAGAACCAGGGCGAGGTGGACGAGGAGTACCGCAAGGTGCCCTACTACCCCACCAAGCCCGACCAGCGTCTCACCGAGATCACGCCCGACTCGGTGCGCCGCATCGCCGAAGCGCACCGCACGTTCCCGGAAGGGTTCCAGGTGCACAAGAAGGTGCTCCCCCAGATGGAGCGTCGTGCGAAGTCGATCCTCGAAGGGCCCATCGACTGGGCTACCGCAGAGATGCTCGCCTTCGGGTCGCTCATGATGGAGGGGCGCCCAGTGCGCATGTCCGGGCAGGACACCCGTCGCGGCACCTTCTCGCAGCGATTCGCCGCCGTCGTTGACCGCGTCACCAATGAGGCGTACGTGCCCATGAAGCACCTCACCGACGATCAGGCACCGTTCGAGATCTACGACTCCCTTCTGTCTGAGTACGCGGTGATGGGCTTCGAATACGGTTATTCGGTGGCTCGCCCCGACGCACTTGTGCTGTGGGAGGCCCAGTTCGGTGATTTCGCCAACGGCGCGCAGATTATCGCCGACGAGTTCATCTCCTCCGCCGATGCGAAGTGGAGTCAGAAGTCGGGCGTCGTGCTGCTGCTACCGCACGGCTACGAAGGCCAGGGCCCCGACCACAGCTCAGCGCGCATCGAGCGGTGGCTGCAGTTGTGCGCCGAGGATGCGCTGGCGGTGTGCCAGCCGTCCACCCCAGCGAGCCACTTCCATTTGCTGCGCAACCACGCGTACGTGAACTACCATCGCCCGCTGGTCATCGCCACGCCGAAATCCATGCTGCGCAACAAGCTGGCCACCTCACAGCCCGACGAGTTCACATCGGGCAGGTGGCATCCCGCGCTCGACGATCCGTCGATCACGGATGCAGGCAAGGTGGAACGCGTGCTGCTGTGCTCGGGCAAGATCCGCTGGGATCTCGTCAAGGCTCGTGAGAAGCAGGGCTTGGAGGGCAAGGTGGCCATCATCAGTCTCGAACGCCTCTACCCACTTCCTGATGAGGATCTCGCCAAGATTCTGCAGCGATACGCACACGTCACCGACATCCGTTTCGTGCAGGATGAGCCCGAAAACCAGGGAGCTTGGCCGTTCATGGCCCTGCATTTGGTGGGTGCGCTGCGTAAGCACCTGCCCGATCAGGAGATCACGCTCAACCCAATCACTCGGCCGTGGTCGTCGGCGCCTTCCGTCGGTTCAGTGAAGCGGCACTTGGAGGAAGAGGCGGAACTCATGCGCCGCGCGATGGAGGTATGAGTTGTACTTCACTGACCGAGGGTTAGAAGAGCTCGTCGACCGTCGAGGCGATGAACAGGTCTCATTCGAGTGGCTCGCGGAGCACTTGCGAACGTTCGTTGACCTCAATCCTGAGTTCGAGACACCGATCGAGCGCCTCGCGTCCTGGCTTGCCAGATTGGATGATGACGACGAGTAACCGCCACTGAGCTAGTTGCCCTGCGGTGAACGCTGCAGGGCAACTCTCGTCTTCGGGAGCATCGAGAACACGCCCGTGGCGATGGCGAACACCAGCCATGACAGCGCAAGCCACCACTGACCTGCCGACTCGGTCTGCAGAAACGACGCGGCGGTGCAGGCATTAAGCAATGACACGGCGACGAGCAGGCCCCACGCCAATGGCTGTCGCGCCCACGCTAGCCAGGCTACGCCCGCGATAATGAGCCCGTAGATGAGAAGCACGATGCCGACGCTCAACCCCAGCGTTTGCGTGTGCGACACCACCGCCCACACACCGGCACCGACGATGATGGCGGCGGTGAGGGTGGTCATAACGACTGCAGCACCGTACGACCACGGGCTGAAGCGTGCGCGCAAAGGTTCAGGCATGGCCACAAGCATTCCGCATTCCTCTACTTCCTGCCACAGCCCGACCAGAAAACCCTATGCCAACGGCCTGCTCGCTTGTATGCTGGTAGCCACAAACCGTACGCGCGCCGTTGCCATGGCTGGTCGGCGCACACAATCTCAAACAATCACCCATTGAGTAGGTAAAAGGTCTTGTCCCACGGAGTGTTCCGGGGTATCTTTCAATGGTTTGGTTGTCGAAGCGACGTTGGAAGGAGCGTGTTGGATGGACTGGCGTCACAAGGCTGCGTGCCTGACTGAGGATCCCGAGCTCTTCTTCCCGGTCGGCAACACTGGCCCTGCTTTGGCTCAAGTCGAAGAGGCGAAGAAAATCTGCCATAAGTGCGAAGTCATGGACCAGTGCCTCGCCTGGGCACTCGAAGCCGGCCAAGATCATGGCGTCTGGGGCGGCATGAGCGAGGATGAACGACGGGCCATCAAGCGCCGCAACGCCCGCACCCGCTTACGCAACAGCTGACCGTCGCTAGCCCTTACCTTTACCCTTGGCGCGCATCTGCGCCACCGGCAGTGCGATGACGGCTTCCGTGCCGCGCGCGTCGGTGCGGTTACGCAGTTCGAACGTTCCGGATAGATCACCGATGAGGGTCTGGATGATCGACAAGCCCAGGCTGCGCTGATTCCCCACCGTGAAACCCTCCGGTAGCCCGGCCCCGTCGTCGCGAATGCGGATGTAGAGCGTCTCGTCGGTGCGCTCGGGTATCACCTGCACCACGCCCGACGAACTGCGCAGACCGTGTTCAATTGCGTTTTGGCACAGCTCCGTCACCACCATCGACATCGACGTGGCAACTCCGGCTGGAATGACTCCAAAGGATCCGATTCGTTCGGCCTTGACCGTGCCCGAGGCGGCGGCCAGGTCTCCAACCATGTCGAGAATCTTGTCGCAAATCTCATCGAATTCCACGTCCTCGGTGAGCGACTGGCTGAGTGTCTCGTGCACGACGGCGATAGAGCTCACGCGACGCATCGCATCACGCAGCGCCTCCTTGCCTTCTGGCGATTTCAGGCGCCTCGATTGCATCCGAAGCAGCGCCGCAACCGTCTGGAGGTTGTTCTTCACGCGGTGATGGATCTCACGGATTGTGGCATCTTTCGTGACCAGCATGCGGTCGCGACGTCGCAAATCAGTGGTGTCACGGCAGAGCACCAACATTCCGGCAGATCGTCGCTCCCGCCACAGCGGCATGAGCAAGAAACGCATGGACGCGTTGTCCCGGCTGAGCTCAAATTCTAAGCTCAGCGTGCCGTCCAGGTCCCCCTGCACCGTCTGTCCCACGCCTTCGACGCCCTCACGCAGCCCACTGGTGAGCTCGCGGAATGTTTCGCCCTCGATATCCCCCGCTGCACCCAGCCGCCGAAAGCCGGTTACCGCGTTCGGACTGGCGTAGGTGATGATGCCGTCGGGCTGCACGCGCAACAGGCCGTCGGCCACCTTCGGCGCAAGGGCCTTGTCAGCAGGCTGCAGCAGGGGGAACTCTCCACGCACGAGCATGTGGGCGAGCACGTCAGCAATCTCGAGCGAGTTTTCTTCCAATCCTCCGGTGACGCGCACGCCCATCTGGTTGGTGTGACGTTCGACGACGGCGATCACCTGCTCGCGTCGAAACACGGGGATGGCCCAGACATCGACGGGGATTCCCGCGCCGAGTGCGTTGTCGGTAGTCTCCACGATGTCGTGGGTCATCCACGCACCGAGAACGGGGTGGTCTGCCTCGTCGAAGGAGATGCGTTCTCCGATGATGTCGTGTTCGATTGCCGTGGGTCCTGTGACGGGGCGCACTTGGTTGGTGCACAGGAACTCGGAGCCCTCCTCATCAATGGGCCGCCACAGCACCAAGTCGGAGAAACTCAGGTCAGCCAGCACGTGCCACTGATCGACGAAGGCGTCCAACCATTCGGAATCTGTGAGGAGATCAGCATCAAGCATGGTCCCAACTGTGCCACAATGGACTGCTGCAACATCAAGCAAGGAGTACCAGCATGGGTAAGAGAGGTCGTAAGCGCCGCGCGCGTCGTAAGAACCAAGCCAACCACGGCAAGCGTCCCAACGCCTGACGTGACGAAAGCCCCCGCCAGCACGGTGGGGGCTTTTAGCTTCTCGGCGCCGGTGCGTGAGCGCTACCTGCGTGTAATGCGCAGCGACCGCACCCGGATGGTCAACGACTCGGGCGCCTTCGTCGCTGTCGATCGCCGGATCATCTCGTTGATGGTGCTTTCTATCTCGAACTTTTCCATACATCGCTCACAGGCGTGCAGGTGGCGGCGGATGGAGTCGGCATCTGCATCGACGAGCTCGTGGTGCAGGAACGCGTGTACTCGCTCGAGCGCGGCGACACACTCGTCGACTTCATCATGTTCGTGGGAGAAATCACTCATCGTCGCTTCTCCCCCGCATGAACCCATGCTCGGTGGCGTAGTCGGCGAGTGCCTCACGCAACTGTTTACGCCCGCGGTTGATCCTGCTCATGACAGTGCCGATCGGAGTGTCCATGATCTCGGCGATTTCCTTGTAGGAGAATCCTTCGACGTCCGCGAGCCACACGGCGATGCGGTATTGCTCCGCCAGGTTGCCGAGCGCATCGGCGACGACGCCGTCGGGGATCTGGTCGAGAGCTTCCATCTCTGCTGAGCGCAGGCCGCGAGAATCGTGCGACGCGGCGTTGGCGATCTGCCAATCTTCGATGTCGGACGTCCCGGAGATCTGAGGAGAACGCTGGGCCTTGCGGTAGTGCGAGATGTAGGTATTGGTGAGAATGCGATAGAGCCAGGCCTTGAGATTGGTGCCCGGCTTGAATGAGTCTTTCGCGTTGAAGGCCTTGGCGTAGGTTTCCTGCACCACATCTTCGGCATCCGCGGGGTTTTTCGTCATGCCGAGCGCTGTGCCGTAGAGGCGGTCGATGAGCGCCAAGGCCTCTTCTTCGAAGGAATCGGGGGCCAAAGTGGTGGCCTCGGTGGACGTGTTCATCACCCCACACAGTAGCGCACACCATACCGCGAGCTGTCGCGTGTTCCTCGTCGTGGACCTTATACGCCCCATGCCGAATCCAACGCAACGAGCACGTGTTCTATTCCGAAGAGCATAGCGTCTTCGGCTGCCACACTATGCCTCGATTCGCTTCATTGCGTCCGTTGCCACGAAACACGCGCATGAGGCTCTCGGGAGCGGGTAGGCTGACTAACATGAGTCTTATTCGATTCGCAGCACGTTCCCTGTTTGGTAGCTGGTTCATCATCGACGGCTTCGAGGCCTTCCGCAAGGCTGATGAGCTTGCCTCGAAGGCTGAAGGCGCCACTGATAAAGCCGTCCCCCTGCTTCAGCGCGTAGTACCGGCTGCATATTCTTCGTCGGTTCCCGAGCGCGCTGAGACGTGGGTGCGCATCGGCGGCGCTTGCAAGGTGCTGGGTGGTGTGATGTACGCCACGGGTATTGGCCGTCGGCTCGGAGCGGCGCTCCTCGTCCCCGCCGCCGCGCTGGACGCCGCCATGGTCGCCCCCTCCGATGATGCCTCTGCCGAAGAGAAGAAGGCCGGCCGCGCAGAGGTGCTCAAGCGTCTCGCGCTGCTCGGCGCTGCAATCGTGGGCACGATGGATCTCCACGGCCGTCCCAGCCTTAGTTGGCGTGCGGGGCACCGCATCGAAGCCGTCTCCAAGTCGAACAGCAATCTGTCGCCAAGCCAGTTGAAGTCGCACGCGAAGAAGGCCAAGAAACACGCCCGCAAGCAGGCGAAGAAAGCGAAAAGGGCCGCGAAGAAGCAGGCCAAGAAGGTGCAGCGTTGAGCACTGCGCTCCCTGTGGCTGATGGGCCGCTCGAGGGCAGCGTCGTCGTGCCCGGCTCGAAGTCGGAGACCAACCGGGCCATTGTCTTAGCAGCACTGTCTAACGGGCCAAGCCGCGTCGAGGGTGCCTTGCATTCTCGAGATTCCCAGTTAATGATCAACGCGCTGCGAGCCCTGGGCGCGAAGATTCACGTCGATGGCTCGACGGTGCACGTCACGCCGAGTCCCGTGCGGGGCTCCGCGCAGATTGACTGCGGCCTGGCTGGCACCGTCATGCGTTTCGTTCCCGCCGTCGCACTGCTCGGGGACGCCACCGTGTCGTTTATCGGTGATCCCCATGCGAGCGAGCGGCCGATGCAGGGGTTGCTTGACGGGCTTCGTGCGCTCGGAGCAACCGTCGATGGCAACCAGCTTCCCTTCACCGTCACCCCTGCGGAGGCGCAGGGCGGGGAGATTTCCGTCGATGCTTCCGCCAGCAGCCAGTTTGTATCCGCGTTATTGCTCGTCGGTGCGCATCTTCACGGTGGTCTCACCATCCGGCACAAGGGTGCCTCACTCCCGTCGCGTCCCCACATCGCGATGACACTCAGCATGCTGCGTGCCCGCGGCGTCGATGCCCGTGAAGTGGACGAGCGCACTTGGGGCGTCGCGGAGGGACCGATTGGTGCCCTCGACACTCGAATCGAGCCTGATCTCACAAATGCTGCGGTTTTCCTCGCGGCCGCTGCCGTGGCATCAGGTGCTGTCTCCGTACCAATGTGGCCCAGGGAGACCACCCAGCCGGGCGCAGCGTTCCTCGATGTGGCGCGCTCGATGGGCTGCCAAGTCGAGCTGTGCGATGATGTCGTCACACTGAGCGGCGACGGCCATCTCACTTCGCCCGGACGCATCGACCTGCACAGCGCATCCGAGCTCACCCCTGTCGTTGCTGCGTTGGCTGCGCTCGCTGAGGGAACCACGACGATCACGGGCGTCGCGCATATCCGCGGCCACGAAACCAATCGGATCGCTGCGATCGCCGAACAACTCCAGCGCGTCGGGATCGCCGTCGAAGAACTCGAAGATGGTTTGCGCATCACCGGCGGCTCGCCCAAGCCCCTCGAATTCGACACCTACGCCGATCACCGGATGGTCCACTTCGCGGCGCTACTGGGGCTCAGGGCCAAGGGGTCGAGCGTCAACGACATGGAGTGTGTGTCGAAGACCATGCCTGATTTCCCGCAGATGTGGGCGGAGCTTCAGTGAGCATCTACCACGATGACCATGCAGGCTTCGAACGTCCGCGTCGCCGCACCCGACCGCGCACAAAAGAACGCCCTGACTACTCCAATCTCCCCGTAGCGCGAGTGGTATCTGTCGACAGGGGCCGCTATCGCTGTGAGGTGGACGGCCGCCGAGTCACGGCCGTTCGCGGGCGGCTGATCCCGCGTAAAGGGGTGATCGTCGGTGATCGCGTACGTCTTGACGGCGACGTTTCTGGCGACGATGGCACGCTCGCCCGCATTGTGGAGGTGGAAGAGCGCGCGACGATGCTGCGTCGCTCCGCGGATGACACCGATACCTTTGAGCGCCCCATCGTCGCCAACGCCACCCAGCTGATGATCGTCACCGCGTTGGCCGACCCGCCGCCTCGCATCGGCATGATTGACCGCATCCTCGTCGCCGCGTACGACGCGCGCATCGTCCCGGTGCTGTGCCTCACCAAGGCTGATCTGGCCACACCCGACGATCTCCGTTCGGCCTATGAACCGCTGGGCATTCCGATCGTCGTCACCGACCCCACCTCAGAGCTCGCTCCAGTACATGAACTCCTGCGCGACGAGGTCACCGTCCTCGTCGGACACTCAGGCGTCGGGAAATCCACCCTGGTCAACCGCCTCGTGCCCGGCACGAATCGTGAAACCGGGGCGGTGAGCGATCTGACAGGCAAGGGGCGGCACACGTCCACCTCAGCCCTCGCACTACAGCTGCCCCGGGGCGGTTGGATCATCGACACCCCTGGTGTGCGCTCATTCGGAATCAGCCACGTCGACCCATCGTCGATCATCGGCGCATTTCCCGACCTCGACGAGTTCGTCGAACAGTGCCCGCGAGGATGCACACACACCTCAACAGAGCCGGAATGCGCACTCGATGAGGCAGTACGCACCGGCGCGTTGTCCGGCTCACGGTTGAGCAGCTTGCGTCGCATGGAACGCGCCTTTGGATAGGTTTCGTCTTTCGAGCCCACGTTTCGGCTACGCTGCATCCCGTGCAGATGACCAAGAACCGGATGTTCGTCGCGGTCGCTACCGCCATGGGGCTGCTGCTCTTCGTGGGGGCACTGCTCTGGTGGCCACGCGACTCGCACACTGCAGAGCCGACGCTCAGCCCGAACCCGAGCGTTTCTGTCTCCACATCGCCCACACCATCACCTCCCCCCTCAGCAAGCCCGACACCGTCGCCTTCTGCCTCACCGACGCCCTCCACACCGCGGCCTGGATCGGAGCAGTGCGCGAACCCCACCAAGGCCTTCACCCCTTCCTCGTTCACGATCGATCGAGTGGGCGCGCACGAACGTGTCATCCCAAAGCCAACCCAGGGCGGAGAAATCCCAGCACCTCCAACGAATGATCGACGCTCCGCGGCCTGGTGGAACGGTGGCCCGAAACCCGGATCCGATCACGGCAAGATTGTGCTCACCATCCACACCTACCGCCCGAACCTCAGGCCCGCACTAGGCAATGAGCTGTTCCGAAGCGGCCAGTCCGCGCTGCAGCCAGGTGACATCCTCAAGGTGCACGGCTCCAACGGCGAGATCGTCTGCTACGAGTTCACGAAGGCCAAGAGGGTGATGGTGCGTGATTACGATCCCAATTCGACGCTCATGCTCGACCCGAAGGGCCCATCATCCGCGGTGATCGTCATCTGCTGGGACTTCAACACATCGACGAAGGATTGGGACTCAAGGGTGTTCTTCCAGTTCAAACAAGTGAAGGTGTGAGGTTCACTTCGAGCTGAACCATTCAACGCGATGCCCGTGCGGTTGGCACCACGCACGGGGCACCCCGTCGAGGGTGAGCAGCGTGTCACCCCACGCAGGCGCTGCCGGCACCTGCTGCTCACACAATGGGGCGAGTACCTGGCGCGGCTCAAACGCCACCCATCGAGCCCCACTCCCCCGCACCGCATCCACCACCACCTGCCGCTTCGTACGTGGCAGGTAGCCCAGCACCATGGAGTGGAACACGACGACGGTAGCCTCCGGGCTACGGGCTCGAAGCTCGTTGACGAGGCCCGGGATCCAACGTTCTGGCGCGACTTCGAGATCGGCTGACCGCACTTCAGGAGGCCTGGTGGCGGCCACGTCGAGGGCATGTTGGAGCCGCTGTTTCCTGGCGTTCTCCCCCGCCCACACGAGCGAGCACAGCCAGCGGCGAGTGTCCTCGTCGCGTGGATCGAGTGGGTGGGCGTCGACGCCGAGCCGTGCAGCTACGATGACGTCGTCGAAGCCAAGTAAGTCCGGCAGTAAGCAGAGTCCTGCGGCGGCACCGAGCTCCAGGAGCGATACGGGCTGTGGTAGCGACGCCCACAGCGGCGCGAGCGCCCTGAGCCTGCCGGGTTCGTTGGTTTGGGTAGGACGCTCGACGATGATCTGGCGCACGGTCTCCCAGTGGTGTTCGAGCCACTCTTGGAGGGCTGAGCCTGGTTCGAGCGGGGCGTCGAGAAACTGCAGCGCCGCGAGGAAACGGTGGGGTTGTCGCGCATGGCCCGGTAATGCGTCGAGGCGTTCGACGAGCCAGGGTTGGGCAGCAGCCCACAGGCATAAGCGTTCCCAGGTGGGCGACGTGTGGTGTGTTTGCCCAGCGAACCACCGATAGAGCTCGGCAATCGGGGTCCGCTCAAAGAAGTGCGCCATGCTTACTCGACTGGCTCGATATCGGCTTGCTCGGATTCTGGGATTTCGTCGACGAGCACCGTGGTCATGCGCTGCAGCACGTAGATGAGAACGCCCATGACGAGCAGCGTGGCGACGAGCCCAGGCAGGACGCTCTTCGTCGCTGCTGCAACGAAGTAACCCACGAGTGCTGAGCCGGCAGCAACCATGGAGTACGGCAGCTGAGTTTCGACGTGGGTGATGATGTTCGCCTGCGAACCGGTGGCAGACAAGATGGTGGTGTCGGAGATGGGCGAGATGTGGTCGCCCAGCACTGCCCCGGCGAGCACAGCGCCCAGACCAGCGATGAGCAGGTCGTCCGCGCCAAGGTTCAAGAGGATGTCGCCAGCAATGGGGATGAGCAGGCCGAACGAACCCCACGAGGTACCCGTCGAGAACGCCATGAATCCTGCGGCGACGAACATCACCGGTAGCAGCCAGGCTGGTGGTAGGTCAGAGTTCTCCACGAGCTGAGCAAGGAATTCGCCGGTGCCCAGCGAACCGATGAGCGTGCCGAGTGTCCAAGCCAACAGCAGAATCGCTATAGCAGGCCACATCGATTTGAAGCCCTCCCAGAACCCTTGCAGCACCGTCTTCCAGGTGAAGTCGTCGTTGTCCTTCGTGGCCTTCCAGTAGAACCACAGCGCCAGCAGTAGTCCGATGCCGCCGCCAATCACAAGTGACTCGGTGAGCATGGTGCTGCCCAGGGCTGTGACGAGGCTCGGATCGCCCGAGGCAATGTAGCCCGTGACATACATCGTGGTGACGACCCCGATGATGAGTCCGACGAAGGGGACGATGAGCGCACGCTTGGCACCGTCGTCGTGGATGGGAAGATCTTCCGAGAGTTCGCCGGGAATTTCCACGCCTTCTTCGTGCACGTCGGCGTGCTTGATAGCCCGACGTTCTTCCCTGCGCATGCTGCCGATGTCGAGCTGCAACAACACGGCGACGATAACCAGCACGAGCGCGGCGATACCGTAATAGTTCGCAGTTGCCGCCCCAAGGAACGCACCGAGATCGCTCGTTTCCAGCGACGATTTGGCAACCACCGGCGCGAGGAGCGCCATGATGCTGGCTCCCCAGGACGAAAACGGCACGAGCACCGTCATTGGTGCAGCGGTGGAGTCGACGATGTAGGACAGTTTGGCTCGGGACACGTTGTGCCGGTCGGTGATGGGGCGGGACACCTGGCCGACCGCGAGAGCACTGAAGTAGTCATCAATGAACAGCACCAGTGCGAGCAGCAGCGCCAACAGCTGTGCGCCGCGTCGCGATTTGATGCGTTTCGAGGCCCATTCTGAGAAGGCCGCGGTGCCGCCCGACATGAAGACGAACGACGTGATCGCACCGAGCATCACGAGAAACAGCAGGATGAACAGGTTGTAGGTGCTGAATGCGCCTTCCTTCCAGAACTGGGCGGCAAATCCGTTCCAGATTTCCAAGCACGTTTGCAGTGGGTTGAAATTGGCCAGCAGCAGTGCGGCGACGACGATGCCGAGACCGAGACTGATCTTCACCTTGCGGGTAGCGATGGCCAAGACGATGGTGACCACCGGGGGAACGACGGCCAGCCAGGGATACTGTTCGATCATGGATTCCTCGGGTAGGGCAACAGCGACCTAGATGGTACCAGCGTGATGTTGGGCCCGGTGCGAGCGCTGTACAGGTGGGTGTTGTGAAAGTGAGAAATCTCGACCCCTATGGCTGGTGTTCGTGTAATCTCCCGTCCGTTCCTCTTTTGAAGACGTGTCGGCGTGATGCGACGAGCGCACAGCGTTGCAGTTCCTTCATCGAGGTTGTTGTTCATCGGCTCGGCTGGGTGCAATCTGTGCATTGGTAGGGCCCTCTGGATCTCAAGGAGTAACGCGTGATTGACAACGGACTCGTCATGATCGGTGTCATCATGGCCCTCGCCGCGACGCTCATCGTGCTTGAGCGCAAGAGTGAATCGAAGTTCTTCAAGTACGTGCCAGGCATGGTGTTGATGTATCTGCTGTGCGCAGCGTTGAATTCGTTCGGTGTCTTCGGTAGCGCCGAGGAAGTCACCGCCCCGTTGAGTAATGTGAAGAGTGTCGCTTTACCCGCCATGATCTTCCTGTTCCTTTTCGGATGTGATTTGCGTAAGATCATCAAACTCGGCCCCAAGCTGCTACTCACGATGGCTGTGGCAAGTGCCTCGCTCTTTGCCGCGGTCGTGGGCGTGTACTGGATCTTCCGCGCTGCTCTCGGCGACGGTTCGTGGAAAGTGTTCGGCGCAATGCTCGCTTCCTGGACTGGCGGCAGCGCCAACATGGTTGCGGTGCAGGACATTCTGCAAGGCCCTCAGACGCTTTTCGGCTACGCCTTGATCACCGACACGCTGGTGTACTCGGTGTGGTTGATGGCGATGTTCTCCTCCGTCGCATTCTCTGATCGGTTCAACAAGTTCACCAAGGCAGGCGATACCTATCTCACGCGCCATGAGGAAAATCTCGACACTGACAAGAAACCGATCACGCTCGAATCGCTGGCCATCAGCAGCTTCGGCGCCATCGCCGTCGCATGTTTCTCGATCTGGCTGGGCAAGATGCTGCCGGACGTCGGCGATGTGATTAACTCGAGCGCCTGGACCATCATCATCGTGTCGGTACTCGGTCTGGTTGCGGCGCAGACACCGCTCGGAAAGCTGGCGGGCACTGATGAGGTTGCCACTCTCATGCTGTTCCTCGTGATCGGTCAGATCGCTTCCGGGTCGGATTTCTCAGCCATCACCCAGGCGCCGCTGTACATCGCCTGCGGCTTCCTAGTGCTGCTCATCCACGCAATCATCATGGTGATCTACGCGAAGCTCTCCCACACCGAGCTCTTCTCCTTGGCCGTGGCTTCCACGGCCAATATTGGCGGCGTGGCGTCTGCACCCGTCGTGGCGGCGGCCTACAACAAGGCCCTTGCACCCGTCGGTGTGCTCTATGCACTCATCGGCGCGCTGCTCGGCACGTGGATCGGGCTCGCCGCAGCGCAAGTCATGGCTGGGTTCTGAGGCGGGTTATCATCGTGGCTGAGCTCATTGCAGACGAGATTCTCCATGTTGCCGATGTCCGGGTGCACGGGCACCGTTCTCCGCTCACTAGGCCATTCATTACGGCAGCGCGGCGAACCGATTCGGTGGACTACGTCGTCGCCGAGGTCGAGCTGGCCACGTCGGAGGGCTCCGTCGTCGGGCAGGGTTCTGCCGCGGAAACGGTGAAGGTCACCGGCGAGAGCGCGCAAACAATCATGCAGGTGATCGGCGGCCCCGTCCGAGGTGCATTGGTGGGTGTCCGTGGCACGTTGCCCGAACTCATCGACGAGCTCGTCGCTGCTACACCAAGCGCGACCAGCGCGCGGGCTGCCGTGGATGTGGCGCTGCATGACGCGCTCGCGAAGTCTCACGGCTTGGCCTTGGGCGAGTTGTTGGGGAGGCTGGCCAATCCTTCACTCGACGCTGACGCTGTGCGCGAGGAGTTGCGAGACTCGATGGCGAACGACATGACGGTGAGCCTGGATGCGCCCGAGAGGATGGCACGTTACGCGCGCGAGGCGGTCGCGGACGGGTATTCGATTCTGAAGATCAAGCTCGGGGCCGACCCCGAGGAGGATCGCCGGCGTCTCGGGGCCGTGCTGGATGCCGAGCCCGATATACGGCTGCGCCTCGACGCGAACCAGGGGTGGAATGCCCGAGACGCCATCGCATTGCTGCACCGTTTTGTTGAGGATGGTTTGCCGATCGATTTGATCGAGCAGCCCGTGCCTCGCGCGGATGTCGAGGGGCTTGCGCAGGTGAAACGCGAGTCGCTGATCCCGATCATGGCCGACGAAGCCGTGTGGTCGCCGGAAGATGCGAAGCGCCTGATCGACGCCGACGCCGCCCATCTGCTCAACATCAAGCTGGCGAAGACAGGAGGGCTGCAGCCTGCGCTGGAGATCGCTCAGCTCGCGCATTCGGCGGGTCTGGAGTGCATGGTGGGCGCCATGATGGAGCCGCGCATCTCGATTACCGCGGCGGCCCATTTGGCGCTGATGCATCCGGCGGTGACGATGATTGATCTCGATCCCCCAGCCTGGTTCGCCCACGATGTGCCTGAGGGAGGCTACGTCGAGCGAGACGGAATGCTGAGCCTCTTCCCCGGCCCCGGCCTCGCGCTCCCCCTCCTGGACGTGGCCACCGACCCACTGCCTTCGGCGCTTAAGTAGCCGCTCTGCTCCTCCCTCGATGATTGAGTAGCGGCCGCCCCCCCGCCGATGATTGAGTAGCGCCCGCGGGGCGTGTATCGAAATCATCCACCAGCCCGGGTTTCGCACAAGAGCTCCGCGCCTTCCTCAACCACTGGAGCCAAGCGACAAGCTAACCCGATATCCACATTCGTTTGCTCAGATGGGCGTTTTTGGGCTGTTTCGAGAAACGCGTGTGGATATCGGGTTACCTCAGGTGTGAGACGTGGTTTCGACACGGCCCGACGGGCCGGCCCAACCATCGGGACCAGAACACAGCGGACACCCCGACACCGATGATTGAGTAGCGCCCGGAGGGCGCGTATCGAAATCATCCCCCAGGCTTCCACACGGCCCGACGGGCCGGCTCAACCACCTTGGCGATTGACGGACAACAGCGCCATCGTGAGTGCCTCGATGGTTTCGTTTGCTTCTGCTTCGCCCATTCCCGAGGTCATCACCGCGAGCGACATCCCGGCATCCCCGATGAACGCAACGTCGTGGCGGATACCGGGGATCTCTCCGGATTTTGAGCCATGGTCAACGGCGTCCGAGATTACTCGCGTAATCACTCGAATCTGCTGATCTCGCAGTGCGGTGAGCGCTACTTGTTCCGTTTCTTCGCTGAGGAATTCGCCGTATCGAATGGCATGCATCGTCGACGCGAGGTCGATGGCGCAAGTCTCGTTTGTGAGTCCGCGGGCGACAGCTACCGCGTCACCGATCTGTCGCTCCACCTTCGTCCCAACCAGCTTGAGTTGTCGGCACACGTCGGCAATAACGTTGGGAAATTCTGCCAGCAGTGCCAGACACATGTTGGTGGCCTCGTTACTCGACCTCGAGATCATCAGATGCACCGCCTGCTCAACGGTGAGAGGAGCGCCCTCCTCCGGGAAATCAGGATAGAGATGATCACCGGTCAACGTGAAGGGCCTCCCATCGCATCCAGTGAAGGTGCGCGTGGCGGTGAGCACGTCGTCGAGACGCAGCTCGCTCGCCTCCACCTCCTGCAGCACTGCAAGCATGATGTGTAGTTTGATAGTGCTCGCCGCGTAGTAGCGCCGTCCACTACTTCGTAAAGCGAGCGGCTCGCCTAACGCATCGAGAAGCACATACGACACCGACGGAGCACCCTCCACGTGGGCGGTACTGCTGAGCCAGGAGTCGTCGTTCACGGCTCCACTGTAGTTGTGAGTGCGGAGGAGAGGAACCACCCCTCCGCGGAGGGGTTCCCAAGTTGATGGGCCCAGCATGATGCTGGTGCAGGACCGGCTGATCACAGGCGTTGCATCGGTTGACTGGTGATCGAAGCGATCAATTCAAAGTCCTTGTCGACATGCAACACCACGTGTCCAGTGATCTCGGCGGTGGCCGCGATCAGCAGATCGGGAACAAAAGGGGCTCGGTGCTGCCCTCGCTCAGCCAGAAAGCCCTGCATTTCGAGTGCTCGGTCCTCGATGGCGGATGTCAGGTACTCGACAGGCATGGACGAAATCGGCGGCAGACGGAACACGCCTGTGTGGTCAACCACGTTCCGCGCCGAAAAGCCCGCTTCAAGGCGGGTGAGGTTAGAAATCGCCACCAAGCCGCGGCTGATCCGATTGGCCACTCCGCAGCGTCCGAGTTGGCTGCGAAGCGAACCAAGGCTGACTTGTCGATGAGCCAAGTCATGACCACGCGTCCGCCATGACTTCGTCGTCGCCCAGATTCTGCAACAGCTGCGTCATGACTTCTAGGTTTTCCACTGCTACCGGCGCCGAGCATCGGCGAGCCTGCTGCTGGAGCTGTCTCCGCAAGAAGTCGGCGCGCGAAAGCCCCGCTCGCCGGGCTTGCTCATCCAACAGTGCGAGGTCTTCTTGCGGAATGCCGCAGATCAACACGTTTGGCATATCCATCTCCTGTTGATACCAAATGATATCCCGCATCGTGGTGAGGTCTCGAGCATCGCCACATCCTTCAACATGACAACGTGCCGCACCGTCTCGGAGAACAGTCACTCCTCGCCGACCCACTCACACATCGAGCCGGACAAATCACGAGATCTCCTAGCGGGAGGCTTGCCGAAACCTGCCTCGGCGATTGGATCGCTCAGGGCCCCAACGCCGTGATCGGTACGACGCAGACGCCATCGGGACGCCGGTAGGTGTATCGACCGCCTGTCACGACGATGAGAGCAGCGGGCGCACCGTGACGGTCCTGGTCGATCTTGGCGGCCATGCGCACAAGTGATGCCGCTGCTGCACCCGCAGCAGCCTCACCCAACTTGACCTCGATGCCTGCCCACCGACCGTCCGGCAATTCGAGCACCGCATCAACCTCGAGCCCAGTCTGGGAGTCCCGCCATGATGACAGCGTCCCATCCAATGGCTGTGCATAGACTCGAATATCGCGCATCACAAGCGACTCAAAGTGGAGACCCGCAGTAGGAAGATCCCGCCGCAGCCCATCAACTCCCACACCGAGCGCGGCGACGCCCAGCGTCGGATCCACGAAATGGTGAACCGCCGCGGCGCGTAGTCGGGTCCGGGAACGCATATGGGGGCGCCATGCGGGAATCGGTTCGATCAGCATGAGCCGGTCGAGTGCGTCAAGGTAGTTGGTCAAGGTCTCGGCGGCAACACGCCCCTAGCGAACTTGTCAAGTTGTCTGTGTAAGTAGTCGGTGTTTCAGTGGGTGGTGAATCCGTCGCGGTGATGGATCCCTTCCATGTGGCCAAGCTGTCCAGCCTGGCGCTCGACA
>NZ_CAMYFI010000008.1 GCF_947255005.1 uncultured Tessaracoccus sp.
CGCGGCTCGTACTTGTCGCGCCCCAGCGAGGAGATCGTCGTCGAGGCTCGGTGGCTCGTCGAGCAAGGCGTCAAAGAAGTGTTTTTGGTGAGTGAAAACACCTCCAGCTATGGCAAAGACCTCGGTGCAGACGAACGCCTCGAAAGTCTCGTGGCTGAGCTTGCGATGGTGGACGGGCTCGAGTGGATACGCGTCAGCTATCTACAGCCGGCCGAGATTCGCCCGTCGATGCTGCATGCCCTGCTGCACACCGACAAGGTGGTGCCCTACTTCGACTTGAGCTTTCAACACGCGGCGCCGGGGTTGCTGCGCAGGATGCGACGCTTCGGCGACCCAGACAGCTTCCTGGCGCTCATCGAGCAGATTCGTCACTATGCGCCCCGCGCGGGCATCCGCTCCAACTGCATCGCCGGATTCCCCGGGGAAACCGACGCCGACGTGGAGTTGCTCAAACAATTCATCATCGACGCGGAACTCGACGTCATGGGCGTCTTCGGGTACTCCGACGAGGAAGGCACCGAGGGGGCGACTCTCGACGAGCATCTCGACGAACAAACCATCGAGCAGCGACGCGCAATGCTCGCCGACGTGGCTCTCGAGGTCTCCGAACATCGAGCAGCGAAGCGCATCGGGGAGCCCCTGCGCGTTCTGGTGGAATCGAACGAGGACGGGAAGGCGGTCGGGCGCGCCGAACACCAAGGCCCCGAAACCGATGGCGTCGTCATCCTCGACGTGGAGTACCCTATGGGCACCTTCGTCGACGCGATAGCTGTCGACGCAGAAGGCATCGATCTCATCGCGGAGGCATCATGACAGGGAAGAAGGCAGTGAGGGCGGAGACACCCGTGAGCAACTGGAACGTCCCCAACGTGCTCACCGTCATCCGCATCATCCTCGTGCCGGTGATGGTGGTCTTGCTGTTCCTCAACCCCGCGAGCAGTGCCATGCGCATCGCCGCGACGGCCGTGTTTGCCGTCGCGATGATCACCGACTTCCTCGACGGGACGATCGCGCGGAAGTACAACCTCATCACCGACTTCGGGAAACTGTGGGACCCGATTGCGGACAAGGCGCTCACCGGCGCGGCCTTCATCTCGCTGAGTATTCTGACGCACGCCGACGGGCAACCGGAACTACCCTGGTTTTTCACCATCATCATCCTTGTCCGTGAGTGGGGTATCACGCTGTTGCGCAGTCGGTTGAAGAAGCGCGGCATCATCATGGCAGCGAGCAAGGGCGGCAAGACAAAGACTGTCACGCAGACCGCCGCGCTGTTGTTGTTTTTGCTCAACCTGCACCACTTGCCTGGTTGGTTGCAGGTGGTGGGCTGGCTGCTCATGTGGGCGGCGCTCATCCTCACCGTGATTACCGGCTTTGACTATCTTCGCGCGGCCTGGACGGCCACGCGTGAGGAGCAACCCGCCGAGGATGAAGACGTCCCCGAGGAGCAATTCCGTGAGCACCAACACTTCGAGCAGGAGGCTCCCGTGGCCCCGCGCCGGGCAGTCCCGGAGGAGTGATGGCAGACCCGGCCGAAACGCTGATCGCGCGCCTGAGGAAGCGCGGTTGGACGCTCGCAACCTGCGAGTCACTCACGGGCGGAATGCTGGGAGCCACGCTTACCGCAGTACCCGGTGCATCGACGGTGTACCGGGGTGGGCTCATCACCTACGTGAGTGACCTCAAAGCGACGCTCGCCCAGGTGGATTCCACCTGGATTGCGCGGCACGGTGTCGTTAACGAGCGCACGGCAGCGCAGATGGCCGAAGGAGCTCGTCGGAGTTGTGGGGCCCACTGGGGGATCGCCACGACGGGAGTTGCCGGGCCAACGACGCAAGATGGCGAGCCCGTGGGCACAGTGTGGATCGGCCTGGCTGGGCCGGGTGAGGAACCGTGTGCGCAGCGCTACCTGTTCGAAGGCGATCGAGCCGCTATTCGCCTGGCCACCGTCGACGCAGCACTGGCGCTAGTACTCGAAGTTAGCGGGAGGGAATAATCCGCTCGATGCAACCGTTATAGCCCCAGACGCAGGCGACGGCCCTGCGAGTTTGGTAGGTCACTATGAAGGGCATTGTCTTGCGAGAGATCATCGGTCAGACGTTGCGTGAGCTTCGCGGTGATGCAGGAATGACGCTCCGGCAGGTAGCCACCTCATCGGTGGTGTCACTGGGGTATCTTTCAGAGATCGAGCGGGGTCATAAGGAAGCCTCCAGCGAGGTGCTGTCCTCCATCTGCAAGGCCATGGACGTCCCGCTGAGTGAGCTCCTGAGCCTGGTGACATTGAAAGCCCACGCAGCCGAGATGGCTGAGGAGGGCATCGCTATCGCGGCATAATGCCCGCGCCAGCACATACCTCAGTGGGTATCGACGACGATTACTTTCACGCCTAGTTCCCGGATCCGACGCAGCACCTTCTGCGACGCTCCGTCGTCGGTGATGAGCACATCCACATTGCGCATCCCCAGAATCGTTGCTTTCGTGACGTGTCCGATTTTGCTCGAATCGAGTGTTGCCACCACCCGGGCTGCGCGCTGCACCATCGCACGATTCGTGCGGGCTTCGACATCGTCGTGCGTGGTGAGGCCATGCTCGACGGTGCAGCCGTCGGCCCCGACGATGGCGGTGTCGATGTGCATGAGATTCATCGTGGACTCAGTGAGCGGGCCGCCCAACTCGAGCGAGTTGGGACGCAGCACACCACCGGCGATGAGCACTTTCTCCATGTTGAGCTCGGCGGCTTGAAGCCCGATGCTGATTGAATTGGTGATGACGGTGAGATCCCTGCGTTCACTCAGCTCCCGAAGTACGGTCGCCGTGGTGCTGCCGCCGGTAAATGCGACAGCGTGCCGCCCAAATGGGATTTCGAGGGCCGCACGGCGTCCGATGGCGCGTTTCACCGTCACCTGCCGCGTATCGCGGAGGTGGAAAGGCAGCTCCCCATCGGCTGATGCCGCCGCACGTACGCTCCCATGGGTGCGCTCCACGAGTCCTTGGGAAGCGAGCTCCACGACATCGCGGCGGATCGTGGCGGGGGAGGCCCCGAGGTGTTCGGCGAGCTCGACGAGCGACATCGCACCGCGGTCGTGCACCATGTCGAGCAGTGCGACGAGGCGGTCGGAGCGTTTCTTCGACGAGCCACCATGCATGCAGTGAAATATACTTGGCCGGGTGCGTGAGGTTGAGTTATGGGCAAGGCTGAATGAGGTGCTGGGGCGCGACTACGCTCCAGTGTGGGCGGAGAACACCGTGCTGGCGCAGCTCGGCTCCCGCACGGTCGTGCAGGCCATCACCGATGGCTTCGACAGCAAACGCATCTGGCTCGCCGTGTGGGAACAGCTCGAACTTCCCCAACAGCTACGGTGAAGCGCGAGAATGGGCGTGTCACGCAGGCAATCGTACAGATGTTCGGTACGCTAGTTGCAGATAGTTATCCACAGGTCAACGCGTCGTTGCAAATTTGTCAGTGCTCGCTGACAAAGTACTGGACGTAACGCTTCACCGTCTTTGATTTGAGAAGAGGAACATCCATGGCAGCAGTCGCAGATCGCGAGAAGGCGCTCCAAAACGCACTCGCCCAGATCGAGAAAGCCCACGGTAAAGGCTCCGTCATGCGCCTTGGCGCAGAGACGCGCCTTCCCATCGACGTGATCCCCACGGGGTCCGTCGCACTCGACGTCGCACTCGGTATCGGGGGGCTCCCGCGCGGGCGCATCGTCGAGATCTATGGTCCAGAGTCGAGCGGCAAAACCACGGTGGCTCTGCACGCCATCGCGAATGCCCAGAGGGAGGGCGGCATCTGCGCCTTCATCGACGCCGAACATGCGCTGGACCCCGACTATGCGCAGAAGCTGGGGGTGAACACCGACGAGCTGCTGGTGTCGCAGCCAGACAACGGCGAGCAGGCGCTCGAGATTGCAGACACGCTCGTGCGATCCGGTGCGTTGGCGCTCATCGTCGTCGACTCGGTGGCGGCACTCACTCCGCGCGCGGAGATCGAGGGCGAAATGGGTGATTCGCACGTCGGTCTCCAGGCGCGGCTCATGAGCCAGGCGCTGCGCAAGATGACGGGTGCGCTGAAGAATGCCCACACCACGGCCATTTTCATCAACCAGTTGCGCGAGAAGATTGGCGTCATGTTCGGCAACCCCGAAACCACCACGGGTGGTCGGGCGCTGAAGTTCTACTCGTCGGTGCGTCTCGATGTGCGTCGCATCGAGACGTTGAAGGACGGCACTGAGATGGTGGGCAACCGCACCCGCGTCAAGGTAGTCAAGAACAAGGTGGCTCCGCCGTTTAAACAGGCCGAGTTCGACATCATGTACGGCCAAGGCATCTCCCGTGAGGGCTCCCTGCTGGATATGGGCGTGGATGCCGGCATTGTGCGCAAGGCAGGTGCTTGGTTCACCTACGAATCCGATCAGCTTGGCCAGGGCAAGGAGAATGCCCGCAACTTCCTGAAGCAACACCCCGACGTGGCCGAGGAGCTGGAGCGTCGCATTCGCCTTCATCTCGGCGTCGACGGTTCCGAGGAAGTGCCGGAGGGCGTCGACCCGGAAACAGGTGAAGTCGATTTCTGACATCGAATTCGCCCGCAAGATCGCACTCGATCTGCTGAGCGTTCGGCCTCGCTCCGAGGTCGAACTGCGCACCGCGCTGGCAAAGCGCAACGTGCCAAGCGAAATCATCGACGAGCTGTGCGGACGCTTCACCGAGGTGGGCTTGCTCGACGATGCGCAGTTCGCGTCGATGCTGGTGGCAAGCCGCTCATCGTTCTCCCACCACGGTAAGCGCCGCATCCGTCAAGAGCTCCGGAACAAGGGCGTGCCCGAGGAGCAGGCTCAGGCCGCTCTGGACGAGATCGACGACGACGCAGAACTCGATGCCGCTCGCGCGGTTGCGCAGCGTAAGTTGCGTAGCGTGTCGGGGCTCGAGCCCCGCGTGGCTAAGCGGCGACTGGCTGGAGCTCTAGCTCGTCGTGGATTCGCGCCGGGCACCGTGATGCAGGTGACGAACGAGACGCTGGTAGATTTGCACGACGACGAATGATGAGGAGGCCCGCGCATGGAATGGCTGCCGTGGATCGTCGCAATCGTGGCGCTCCTCGCCGTGGTCCTCGTCCTACTTCGGCAGATTCGATCGCTCCAGCTCTCGTCCGAACCCGAACCTGATCGCCGAGGGGAGGAACTCACCGAAGCACGTCTCCAGCTCGAAGCTGAGCGAAAGCAGTGGATCGATGAATGCTCGGCGGCGCGTCAAGTACTCGACGACGAGCGCGCTCAGCTTCGAGCAGAGCGGGAGCGTATCGCAGGCCTCACGCGGCGCGAAGCCAAGCAAGAGGTGATCGACGAAGTGCTGCAGCGCTCGAAGCTCTCCGCGCTGCGCGAGGCGCACGTGATCGAGCAACAAGCTAGGCGAGAGTCCGAGCAGAAGGCGCGCATGGTCGTCGTCGGTGCCATTCAGCGCGTTGCCGCTGAACAGACCGCAGAGACGGTGGTCACATCGATCAGGCTCCCTTCCGAAGAGATGAAAGGGCGCATCATTGGCAAGGAAGGCCGCAACATTCGTGCGTTCGAGCAAGCCACTGGTGCGAACCTACTCATCGACGAGGGGCGGTCGGTCACCATTAGCTGCTTCGACCCCGTCCGGCGCGAAACCGCACGCCTGGCACTTGCGTCGCTGATCGAGGACGGCACCATCCACCCGGTGCGTGTAGAGCACGAAGTGACAAAAGCGAAGCGCAGTATGGACCAGCGCATGCGCGACGTTGCAGAGCGAGCGCTAGCCGACGTGGGCATCGTCGACCTTGCCCCCGAGTTGCTGCCGTATCTCGGCACGCTCGCATTCCGCACGAGTTACGGACAAAACGTGCTCGATCACATGGTGGAGTGCGCCCACCTTGCCGGCACGATGGCTGCGGAGTTGGGGCTTGACATCGGGCGCTGCAAGCGAGCCGCATTCCTGCACGACATCGGCAAGGCCCTCACACATGAGCGGGAAGGCTCACACGCCCTCATCGGCGCTGAGTTGCTAAAAGCACACGGGGAGAGCGACGAGGTGGTGCACGCCGTCGAAGCGCACCACGGGGAAGTGGAGGCGTGCACAGTTGAGGCACTGCTCACACAAGCTGCCGACGCCATCTCCGGCTCGCGACCTGGCGCCCGACGCGAGTCGCTCGAAGCCTACCTCGAACGCATGCACGCGCTCGAACGCATCGCCACCGCGAAGTCAGGTGTCGCCAAGGCGTTCGCGATGCAGTCTGGCCACGAGGTGCGAGTGCTCGTTCACCCTGAAGAAGTCGACGACGCGGCGGCGCAGGTGCTTGCGCATGACATCGCCCAAGAGATCGAGGACGCGCTCACCTATCCGGGCCTCATCCACGTCACTGTCGTGCGTGAATCCCGAGCGACCGCGACGGCGCGCTGACGCAGGGGCTATCCCTGCACTCGAATGCCCCACGTTCCGGTGGCTTCTTCGCCCGGCTCGAGGCGGAGTGCGTCGTCGTGGGTGATGCCCTCGTTGAAGGCGTCGGGGCCGCACGTCATGGGCTCGATGGCGATGGCGGGCAGGTCGGGGTGGGTGAATACCTGAATCCACGGGTGATGCTCGTCGCCCCACAGCGTCACGGTGCGCCCGCAGCCTTCCACGGTCACTTCCCACCCGATGGGTGCCGAGGTGAAGGCGGTGTCGAACGTTGCATCGCCCAATGGGCGAGCAGTGCGGAAGTCGTGCTCGGAGGAGAGCTCGCCGAGTTCCGTGGGCAGCAGGCGCTCGTCGACGTAGAGCTCCTGCTCGAATGGTGAGGTGAGCGCCACCTCGGCCAGATCGTCGAAGCGGAAATAGATGTGTGAGCCGTAGCCGAATGGGAATGCTACGAAACCGACGTTCCTCGCCCGCCAAGTCACTTGGAGGCCGGCGTCGACCACCTCGAAGTGGCTCTCCACCTGGCAGATGCCCGGCCAACCAACCTGTGGGTAGATGACGGCGCTCAGGGTGAGGCGCTCGTCGGTGCGTTCGACCAGGCGCCATTCGAGCGCGTGGGCCAGCCCGTGCAGAGCGCAGGCGCGCGCTGGCTCGTTGATCGGCAGTTGGAAGGCCTCGCCGTCGAAGGTGTAGCGTCCATCACGGATGCGATTGGGCCAGGGCGCCAACGACGTCCCGAACCAAGGTTTGAATGGTTCATCTTCGGGGAGTGACTGAAGCACTTCCGTGCCTTGCCAGGTGAGGCTTTGAAGGGTGGCTCCGACTTCACCGATGACGGCGGCGAATTCTCCCTTAGTGATGCGGTACTGCGTTCCTGTCGGCGAGATGCTCATGTGCCGAAGCCTATCGGTCGGTGCACATCGTCGAGGAAAGGATGCTTGTTAACGTACGGCAATCTGGCTGATGGCCAGCAGCGGCGACTCCTCGCCGCTCCACCGTGGGCGCTGAGCGGGGTTGAGGCGCGACGTGACTCGCACCGCTTGCACTTCGCCACCGTCGTGGGCCAGCCAGTCGACGTCGCCCAGTCGCCAGCCATGTTCGAGCGTGCCCAATGGGTGCCAACGGCCGTCTGCACGCTCTACCTCGACCTCGGCGTTCTGCCATTCGCCGGGACGCAGGGCGACGCCCACCTCGCGCACCGCGATTGGGGAAGCGAACCGCAGCGTTGCTTGGAGCTCCGGCTGCCCTTCGGCGCCCAGCAGTGCGGTGGCGAGCCCGAGCTTGCCGTCGAGGAGACGTTCGGGCACGGGAGGTCCTTCAGTTGGTTCGGGGGCATTCGTCTCGAGCGTCGCTCGGCCATCGCGCACCATCGCGAGCAGGTCGATAGCTCCTTCCAGTTGTGCCTCGTCGCGCGCGGCAGCTTCGATGGTTGCGATCGGCACGCGGATCCCGACGAGTTGGCGCGAGGCGTAGTCGTTGACGACCACGAGGGGGGTGCCGTCGTCCAGGAGTGTGAGCGCGGGGTTGCCTTGGTCGTTGTTGATCGCGTCCCATACGGGAATGGGTGCCACGTCGGTCCATGGTGCGAACGGGTCGGCCACGATGCCCACGCAGGTGACGCGGCGCTCACCATAGCGCCGCGAGACATCGCCCCAGGCCACCAGCAGGCGCCCGTCGGGTAGAGGCTGGGTAGCGGCCGACGACTGGATGATGCTGGTGGGTTCAGGGCCGTCCCACGTGGCGCCATCGTCGAGTGACCGGAATAGTAGAGACGGCACCCCAGTGATCATCGGGCGCAGCCACGCGATGAGCACACCGTCGATGAGCGTGAGCGTGACCTCGGTTGTGGCCACACCCAACGTGTCGAACACGTATTGCTCGGCTGCGGGGAAAGTCTCCCCGCCGTCGAGCGACCGGGAGATGCCGGACCACATGGGGCCGTACACGGGAGCGACGAGCGTGCCATTCGCGGTCTCCATCACTTGTCCGTGCGAGGCCATCCATCCCGAGCGCGAGTTCTCCAGACGCGTCGGCATGCTCCAGTAGTACCCGCCGTCATCGCTCGACATGACTCGCACACCCATGGCTTCGACGTCTCCTAGCTGTGGCTCTGTGCGCGTGAAGAAGATGAGGTGCACATTCCCGCTAGGGCCGACGCTCACCATCGGATCGCGGTCATCGTGATCGGAATCCCAGACGGTAACGGGCTCGCTCCACGTGGTGCCGTCGTCGGTGGAGCGCACAAGCTGAATGATGCCTGATGGGTCGACGTGCTCTTTGCCTTGTCGAGCGACGACGAGCAAGGTGCCGTCGGGAAGGCGGCAGGCGCCGGGGAAGTGAAACCGACGACGCTCTGGCGCCTCAGCGATGACGAGGTCTGCCCCCAAGGGGTTGCGCTGGGCGGTGACGTTCGTCGAGCTTGCGAATGAGGGGAATTGGCGAAGCTGTGGTGGGGTCAAGGTGTTCGTCCTTCCCTGGTGGCGTGCGTTCCAGAGTAGCTGGCTCAGGCGGCACTTCGTCACGGTTGGGTGTGGCCGCGCTCAGCCGGGTACCCTGGTGCGGTTATGACTGAGCGCAGCTACCACGTAATCACCTACGGGTGCCAGATGAACGTGCACGACTCCGAACGCATCAGCGGCCTCCTCGAGGAAGCTGGAATGGTGCGTGCCGAGGGCGGGGGCCCGTCGGCCGGCGCGGACGTGGTCGTGTTTAACACCTGTGCGGTGCGCGAGAACGCCGACAATCGGCTCTACGGCAACCTCGGGCACATGGCGCGGGTCAAGGAGCAGCACCCCGGCATGCAGATCGCGGTGGGTGGATGCATGGCGCAAAAAGACCGCGACACCATCGTGCAGCGTGCCCCGTGGGTGGACGTCGTGTTCGGCACGCACAATGT
Source organism: uncultured Tessaracoccus sp. (assembly GCF_947255005.1). Classification (GTDB taxonomy): domain Bacteria; phylum Actinomycetota; class Actinomycetes; order Propionibacteriales; family Propionibacteriaceae; genus Arachnia. Next base: position 9,317 of record NZ_CAMYFI010000008.1, read on the forward strand.
CGGTTCGCTGCCGACGCTATTGGAGCGCGCCCTGGTGGAACGGCAGGCGCAGGTAGAGATCAAGGAAGCCCTGGAGACGTTCCCGTCGAATCTGCCCAGCCGGCGAGAATCGCCGTACTCAGGGTGGGTTTCTATCTCGGTGGGTTGCAACAACACCTGCACCTTCTGCATCGTTCCGCAGCTGCGCGGTAAGGAGACTGACCGCCGACCCGGCGACATCCTCGCGGAGATCCGCATGCTCGTCGACGAGGGTGTCCAGGAGATCACCTTGCTCGGCCAAAATGTGAACGCCTACGGCGTTGAGTTCGGCGACCGGCAGGCCTTTGCCAAATTGCTGCGCGCATGCGGGGAGATCGACGGGTTGGAGCGCGTGCGGTTCACGTCGCCGCACCCTAAGGATTTCACCGACGACGTGATCGCGGCCATGGCCGAAACGCCCAACGTGATGCCGAATCTGCACATGCCTTTGCAATCTGGTTCCGACGCCATATTGAAATCTATGCGACGCTCGTATCGCTCGAAGCGATTCCTCGACATCCTCGCCAACGTGCGCGATGCGATCCCACATGCGGCGATCACCACCGACATCATCGTGGGTTTCCCGGGGGAGACTGACGAGGATTTTGAGGACACGCTGCGCGTGGTGGAACAGTCTCGGTTCTCAGCGGCGTTCACCTTTCAGTACTCGATCCGTCCGGGCACGCCGGCGGGCGAGATGGAAAACCAGGTACCCAAGCCCGTCGTGCAGGAACGCTACGAGCGCCTCGTGCAGCTCGTTGACCAGATCGCGTGGGAGGAAAACCGCAAGCTGGAGGGCACCGACGTCGAGGTCATGTTCGCCGTGGGCGAGGGGCGCAAAGACGGCGAGACGCAACGCATGAGCGGGCGTGCGAGAGACAACCGCCTGGTACACGTCGCGGTAGGTGACGACCCGGCCGAGAGGCCGCGTCCCGGCGACATCGCGACCGCGCATATCACGTATGCCGCACCGCACCATCTGAACTCCGACGAGCCCATCCGCAATCTTCGCCGCACTCGAGGTGGCGACGCATGGCAGCTGCGTGAAGAAGGCCCCGCGCGCGTCGTCGGGGTGGGCTTGGGCATGCCGACACTACGGCCGAAGGCCGGAGCCTAACCTGCCCGCACGCGTCGCGTGCAGTTAAGAGGCCCCAGCCCTCGGGATCCGTGGTTGGGATGCGGGCCTTGGCCCGCATCGGCTCACTGGTTGTTGTTCTTGCCGGTGAGCTTGTCGAGCTGGTCGTTGGCGAAGTCCTGCGCCTTATCGACCTTGTCGGCGTACTTGCCGTCGGTCTTCTCGTCGACGAAGTCGCCAGCCTTTTCGACGCCCTCGCGAAGTTTGTCCGGATCCTGGCCAGCAACCTTGTTCTTAATGTCGTCGAACATTCCCATGTCGCTTCCTTTCACAATTCGTGGAAATGGTATCCAGATCAGTGCTGGAAGCGAATCCATACCAACCTGGCACGTACATGGTGACACACTTAACTTATGACTCAACCCGTGATCGTTTTGCTTGGCCCGACGGCCAGCGGCAAATCCGCGCTCGCCGTTGACGTCGCGGTGCAATTGCGGGCAGACGGGATTCTTGCGGAGATCGTGAACGCGGATTCCATGCTCGTTTACCGAGGGATGAATATCGGCACCGCCAAGCCAACGCTCGAGGAGCGTCAGGGAATCACACACCACCTGATCGACATCATGGAGGTCCAGGAGCAGGCGTCGGTGGCCGAGTTCCAGGAGCAGGCTCGAGCAGCGATCACCGACATTCGGCGCCGAGGCGGCGTGCCGATTGTCGTGGGTGGGTCACCGCTGTACACCCGCGCCATCACCGACGCATTCCACTTTCCGGGCTCCGACGAGCAGATACGGGCGAAGTGGGAAACGGAGCTTGCCCGCGTCGGGGCTCCTGCCCTGCACGAGCGGTTGCGCGAGGTGGCGCCGTCGTCGGCGGAGAACATTGAGCCGGGTAATGGGCGACGTATCGTGCGTGCCCTCGAGATTCACGAGATCACGGGCGGACATAGGCCGACGCTGCCGCAATGGACGTACGAGCTGGAAGGGGTTCGGCAGTATGGGCTCGACCTGCCGCGTGACGTGCTCGACGCCCGCATCGATGCTCGCGTCGACAGCATGTGGCAGGCAGGGCTTGTTGACGAGGTGCGTAACTTACTGGACATGGGCCTTCGAGAGGGACGCACCTCGCTGCGCGCTATCGGTTACCGACAGGTGGTACAGATGCTCGACGGAGAACTCACCGAGGACGAGGCGAAGGATGCGGTGAAGCGAGCCACGAGGAAGTTCTTCCGCAAGCAGCTGGGCTGGTACCGCAGGGATCCTCGCATACGCTGGTTGGTGGCAGGCGACGACAGCAACGTTTCGACGATTACGGCGGACATCGCTCAAGCGCTGCAGGCATGAAGGAGCCAAGAATGGGTATTCACTTCCGCAAAGGACACGGCACGTACAACGACTTCGTGCTACTCAAAGACCCGGGCGGCATGCGCGAGATGACACCCGAGCTCGTTCGCGCTCTGGCGGATCGACGGGGAGGGATCGGCGGCGACGGTGTGATCCGTGGGGTGCGGGCGGGGCTCGTCGACGGTTGGGATGGCGACCCGGATTTGTGGTTCATGGACTATTGGAATGCTGACGGCACCGTCGCGGAGATGTGCGGCAACGGGCTTCGCGTGTTTGCCGAGTTCCTGCGTAGCGAGCAGATGGTCAACGAGCGAGAATTCGACGTGGCCACCCGCGCCGGCGTGAAGCACGTGCAGTTCGTGCCTGGCGGCGTCGCGGTACATGTCGGGCGTGCGGTGGTAGGCGATGACACCGCGCGGGTCACCGTCGGTGGCGTGAATTTCGACGCTACACCTGTCAACGTTGGCAATCCCCACGCCGTGGCGTTCATCCGAGACGAGGACCTCGCCTCCCTTGAACTGCACCAACCGCCCGTGGTGGAGCCCGTGAGCCTGTTTCCCGATGGGGTCAACGTCGAGTTTGTGCGTGTCGATGGCCCAGGCGAGCTCGTCATGCGTGTGCATGAGCGCGGCGTCGGCGAAACCAAGAGCTGCGGCACGGGTGTCGTCGCGGCAGCGGGCGCATACTGTTCGCGCTTCGGTGTCGACGGGCCAGTGCGCGTGACCGTGCCCGGCGGGCAGCTGCTCGTCGAGTTCAACGCCGACGAGGCCGTGCTCACCGGCCCCGCGGTGATGGTTGCGAGTGGTGATTTCCACGAACACTGACGGGGGTTTTCCACAGGTTTTTCTGTGCCCGCTTGGAGCTGTCAGTGGTGGCTGAGAGAATATGCCAATCATGACGACCAATGACGATTTCTCCTTCGACGGCGCCCAAGAAGACCTTGCGGATCGCCATGCGCTTCGACGCGTGGCTGGTATGTCCACCGAGCTAGGCGACATCTCCGAGGTCGAGTATCGCCAGCTGCGGCTCGAGCGGGTGGTGCTGGTGAGCGTGTGGACGTCGGGCACGCAAGCCGATGCAGACAACGCCATGGCTGAGCTGAAGCTGCTGAGCGAAACCGCTGGCTCGCAGGTACTCGACGCGCTCGTCCAGCGTCGCTCTACACCTGACCCAGCCACCTACGTCGGCAGCGGCAAGGTGACTGAGATTCGCGAGGTGGTGGAGGCCACTGGTGCAGACACGGTGATCTGCGACGGCGAACTCGAGGCTGCGCAGCTGCGCAATCTGGAAGACCGCATTGGGGTCAAAGTAGTGGACCGCACGGGGTTGATTCTCGACATCTTCGCGCAGCACGCGAAGTCGGCGGAGGGCAAAGCTCAGGTGGAGATGGCACAGCTGGGCTACATGAAGCAGCGTCTGCGCGGTTGGGGCGGCAACTTGTCGCGCCAGGCAGGCGGGCGCGCGGCAGGCGGCGCAGGTATCGGCGGTCGCGGGCCAGGTGAAACCCGCATTGAGACGGATCGTCGGCGTATCGGCGCGCGCATCGCCCAGCTGCGTCGCAAGCTGAACGAGATGGAGCAGCAGCGCGAATCGAAGCGGGCCGAGCGTAAACGTAACGCCGTGCCCAGCGTCGCCATCGTCGGGTACACGAATGCCGGGAAGTCGTCACTGCTCAACCGCATCACTGGCGCCGGCGTGCTCGTCGAGAATGCCCTGTTCGCCACGCTCGACCCCACCACGCGGCGTTCTCAGACCGATGACGGACGTGTGTTCACGCTGACGGACACCGTCGGGTTCGTGCGCCACCTGCCGCATGATCTGGTGGAGGCTTTCCGCTCTACGCTGGAGGAATCTGTCGACGCAGACCTGCTGCTGCACGTCGTTGATGCGTCAGATCCCGCGCCGCAGGGGCAGATTGATGCGGTGCGCACGGTGCTGAGCGAGATCGGTGCGAGTTCGGTGCCCGAACAACTCGTGTTCAACAAAGCTGACCGCGCGGATGCAACCACCCTGATGATGTTGCGTGCAAACTATCCGGAGGCCGTCGTCACGTCGGCACGCACCGGCAGCGGCATCGATGAGCTTCGAGAGGTGATCGCCGAGCGTCTGCCGAAGCCGGAAGTGCCCGTCGACGTGGTAGTGCCGTACTCGCGCGGCGATCTCGTCGACCGAGTCCACAAGGAGGCCCTCATCCACAGCATCGAGCACATCGAGCAGGGCACGCACATCATTGGCCTCGCGAAGCCCGATCTCGCCGACGAGCTGATGCGCCATGGTTAGCTCCCTCGATGTGCTGGAAGCCGCTGTTGCGAGCTTCGGCGGGCAGACGCGCGCCGGGCAACAAGAGATGGTGGAGGCGGTGGGAGCCGCGCTCGAAACTCAGGAACACCTGCTCGTGCAGGCGGGCACGGGTACGGGGAAGTCGCTCGGCTACCTGATTCCCGCACTGCATCGCGTGACCGAGACGGGTGAGCGCATTGTCGTAGCGACGGCCACCCTCGCCCTCCAAGCACAGCTGGCGACGAAGGACATCCCGACGGCGCTTACCGCCATGGAGCGCACCACAGGCGAACGCCCGCGTACCGCCATCCTGAAAGGACGCACCAATTACGCCTGCCTCTACCGGGCGCGCGACGGCGTGCAACCAGACCAGTCGGCGCTACTGGGCTCGGAGACGGTACAGGTGAGCGACACGGGTTCCGAGGTGCTACGGCTGCGCGAGTGGGTGGAGGAGCAGGTGGAATCGGGCGGGCTGGCTGACCGCGACGATGCCCCCGCGCACACCCCGCTCGCGTGGCAGCAGGTCTCTATCCCCACCCGCGAATGCTTAGGCGCTTCGTGCCCGTTCATCGACGAGTGCCGGGTTGAGCTGTCGCGCGAGCAAGCCCGTGAAGCCGACCTGGTGGTCACGAATCACGCGCTCCTGGCCATCAACGCGATGCACGGTGGTACTGCGCTGCCCGAGCACGACGCAGTCATCATCGACGAGGCGCACGAGCTGGTGAGCCGAATCACCAACGCCGCGACCGACGAGCTCACTCCGGGCATCATCGAACGGGCTGCTAAGCGCGCGCTCGATCACGTCAATGACGATCTGGGCGCCGATTTTCTTGAAGTTGCCGACGACTTTCGCGAGGCCCTCGCCAGTGCTGACGTGGGGCGCGTGCTAGATGCCAACCTGGAGATCACGCGCGCCGCGGCGCTGGTTCGCGATGTGGCGCGCAAGGTAGTCTCGGCCATGGGCACGGCGAAGGATGACGCCGAGAAATCTCAGGTGCTGGGCGCAGTGCGTGAGATCTACGACGTCGCCGGCCGCATCGCCGCACTCGCCGACGCCGACGTGGTGTGGGTGGCTGAATCCGAAGTGGTGGGGCGAGCGGTGTTCGTCGCGCCCCTCAACGTGGCTGGCTTGTTGCGGGAACACGTGTTCGGAGAAACGACGACGGTGCTGACGTCGGCGACGCTCTCGCCAGGCGGCAACTTCGACTCGGTTGCGCGTTCGATCGGCTTGATTCCTTCCGATCTGGAGTGGAAAGGCATCGACGTAGGTTCGCCGTTCAACTACGGCACGCAGGGCATCTTGTACGTGGCGAACTCGCTGCCGAAACCCGATCGAGAGGGTATGTCGGAGGCCATGAAGGAACAGATTGCGGAACTTGTCTGGGCAGCAGGCGGGCGAACCCTTGGGCTCTTCGCCTCCCGACGCTCGGCGGAGTACGCTGCTGACTACGTGCGCAAGGCGCTGCCGTCGTTCACCGTGTTGTGCCAAGGCGATGCGCAACTGTCGGAACTCACCCGCCGATTCATTGAAGATCCCGAAACGAGCCTGTTCGGCACCCTCTCGTTGTGGCAAGGAGTTGACGTGCCGGGGGAGACGTGCCAACTGGTCATCATCGAGAAAATCCCCTTTCCCCGCCCCGACGATCCTCTCATGCAAGCTCGGCAGAAGGCGGTGAGCGACGCCGGTGGTAACGGGTTCATGTCGGTGGCCGCCACACATGCGGCGCTTCTCTTGGCCCAGGGTGCCGGGCGTTTGATTCGTCGCTCGACGGATCGCGGTGTGGTCGCCGTGCTCGACTCGCGGCTCGCCACCGCCCGTTATGGCTCATTCCTCTTACGCTCGATGCCAGAGTTTTGGACGACCAACGACGTCGAAGTGGCATCCGATGCATTGCGACGTCTGCGGGGTGCAGCATGAGTGGTTGAAGGTGTGCCAACCCCGCCCCGGTGTCAGCGCGGGGGAGCCCGTCGGTACGGTTAGAACCATGGATATTGGTGTACCGAAGGAACTGGGTGACGCGCGCGTAGCGGCAACACCGAAATCCGTGGAAGGCTTGCGAAAGCTTGGCTACAACGTGCTCGTCGAGTCAGGTGCCGGACAGCTGGCGTCATTCGAGGATCACGCGTATCTCGACGCCGGCGCGTCGATCGTCGACGACGCCTGGCCTTGCGACATCGTCATCGCGGTGAATGCTCCCACGCCGGAACAGATTGGTCAGATGCGCCCAGGCGCGGTGCTGATCACCTTCCTCGGTCCCCGCCAAGACATCGCGCTCACGGAGCAGCTCGCGGCAGCTGGTGTGACAGCGCTGAGCATGGACATGGTGCCGCGTACCTCGCGGGCCCAGGCCCTGGATGCGCTCAGTTCGCTTGCTAACATCTCCGGCTACCGCGCCGTGATCGAAGCGGCGCATGCGTTCGGAAGATTCTTCACCGGGCAGGTGACGGCGGCGGGCAAGGTGCCGCCTGCGAAGGTGCTCGTCGCGGGCACGGGCGTCGCGGGGCTCGCTGCCATCGGCGCCGCCAACTCGCTGGGCGCCATCGTTCGCGCCACCGATGTTCGCCCAGAGACGGCTGAGCAGGTCGAGTCCATGGGAGCTGAGTTCCTGCACGTCGCCGCCGACCAAGGTGTGAGTTCCGATGGGTATGCCAAGGAAGCGAGCGCTGACTACGCCGCGCGTGCTGCAGAACTCTACGCGCGGCAAGCCGCCGAGGTGGACATCATCATCACGACGGCAGCCATTCCGGGCAAGCCTTCGCCGAGACTCATCACTGCCGACATGGTGGCGTCGATGAAGCCAGGCTCAGTCATCGTCGACCTAGCAGCGCTCGGTGGCGGCAACTGTGAACTCACGCGCAAGGGTGAGAGCTACGTCACCGACGGCGGTGTCACCATCATCGGGTACACCGACATGGCATCCCGGCTGCCAGGACAAGCTTCGCAGCTCTACGCGACGAACCTCGTCAATGCGCTGCAGCTCATGACGCCCGGCAAGGATGGCCAGATCGTGATCGACTTCGACGATGAAGTCGTGCGCACCATGACCGTCGCGCGGGACGGGGAAGTCACCTTCCCACCACCGCCCATTCAAGTGTCGGCGGCACCTCAACCCACGGCGCAACCACCCGCCGCGCAACCCGAGACGCCAGCAACTTCGTCGAAACCACCCAAACCGTGGTGGGTGCCCGTCGCGATGGTAGGGCTCGGGTCTGCGGCGATGATCGCCTTGCTCACCATCGCGCCCAGCTCGTTCGTGACTTTGTTCGGAGTGTTCGCGTTGGCGTGCATCGTCGGCTACTACGTCGTCTGGAACGTTACGCATGCGCTGCACACACCGCTGATGAGCGTCACCAACGCGGTGTCCGGCATCATCCTCGTGGGCGCGATGATGCAGCTCGCACACGGCAACGTTGCGGTGAAGATGCTCGCCTTCATCGCAGTGCTCATCGCATCGATCAACGTGTTCGGCGGTTTCACCGTCACCCACCGAATGCTGAACATGTTTAGGAAGGGCTGACGATGTACCTCACGAACTTCATCAATGCCACATTCATCTTCTCCGGCATCATGTTCATCCTCGCGCTGGCGGGGCTGTCGAAACACGAAACGGCCAAGCGCGGCAACGCGTTCGGCGTCATGGGTATGGTGCTCGCGGTCATCGCGACGAACTTTGCGATCGCCTACACCGACATCGTGGGCGAGAACATTCAGTGGCTGTCGGCGGTGGCGCTCTACGCCGCCATTGCGATCGGCGGTTTGATTGGCATTTGGCGTGCCCGCAAGGTCGAGATGACGGGCATGCCTGAGCTCATCGCGTTGCTCCACTCCTTCGTCGGGGCCGCAGCGGTGCTCGTCGGATACAACGTGCACATTCTCGGCGAGAGCGCAGACCTGCTGCACCTGATCGAGGTCTACCTCGGCGTGCTCATTGGTGCCGTGACGCTGACAGGCTCACTCGTGGCATGGGGCAAACTCAACGGCAAGCTCGCGTCCAAGCCGCTCATGCTACCGGGCAGGCACTGGCTGAACCTCATCAATGTGATCGTGATGGTCGCACTGGGATTCTGGTACTGCAACACGCAGTCGTCCATCCCGCTCGTCATCATGACGGTGCTCGCGCTGTTCCTGGGCTTCCATCTGGTGGCGGCTATCGGCGGTGCCGATATGCCTGTCGTGATTTCGATGCTGAACTCGTATTCTGGCTGGGCTGCCGCCGCGTCGGGCTTCATGCTCGACATGTCGATCCTCATCATCACCGGCGCATTGGTGGGCGCATCCGGCGCGATCCTCTCGTACATCATGTGCAAGGCGATGAACCGCTCGTTCACATCGGTGATTCTGGGCGGATTCGGCGATACAGCCCCGGCTGAACAAGGCGAGATGGGAGAGTACGCTACCGCGACGACGGAAGACGTCGTCAGGTTGTTGCAGGACGCGAAGAAGGTGGTGATCGCGCCCGGCTACGGCATGGCGGTCGCACAAGCACAGTACCCCGTGGCAGAGCTCACGCGCCGCTTGCAGGCCAACGGCACGGAGGTGGCATTCGCTATTCACCCGGTTGCGGGCAGGCTGCCTGGGCACATGAACGTGCTGCTCGCGGAAGCCAAGGTGCCCTACGACATCGTGTTCGAGATGGACGAGATCAACGACGACCTCGGCACCGCAGACGTCGTGCTCGTGATCGGTGCCAACGACACGGTCAACCCCGCCGCCAATGAGCCAGGTTCGCCCATCTCGGGCATGCCCGTTCTGAAGGTGTGGGAAGCCAAGCACGTCGTGGTGTTCAAACGCTCCATGAGCGCGGGCTATGCCGGAGTGCAGAACCCCCTGTTCTTTAGGGAGAACTCGCTGATGTACTTCGGCGACGCGAAGCAATCGACCAACAACCTCGTTGCTGAGCTCCCCGCCCCTGCGAACGTGTAAAGAAGCCTGGAGCTACACGCGGCGCATGACCGCGACGATTTTGCCCATGACGGTGGCGTGGTTGCCGTCAATGGGCGAGTATCGTTCGTTGTGCGGGAGTAGCCACACCTGGTTGCCGTCGCGTTTGAAGGTTTTCACGGTGGCTTCGTCGTCGAGCAGTGCCGCGACGATGTCGCCGTTGACTGCCGTGGGCTGGCGACGAACCACCACCCAGTCGCCCTCGCAGATGGCGGCGTCGATCATGGAGTCGCCCTTCACCTCGAGCATGAAGAACTCACCGTGCCCGACGAGCTGTTCGGGTAGGGCGAAGATGTCTTCGATGTGCTGTTCCGCCAGGATTGGTCCGCCGGCAGCGATGCGCCCAACGAGTGGTGCAGATACGGCGCCGGGGGTGTCGATGGGCTCCGCCGCGGCGGCAGCGGTCTCGGGCTCGCCAGTGAGGGGATCCATCACCATCATGGCCCGGGTGCGGTTCGGATCGCGGCGGAGGTAGCCTGCCTTCTCGAGAGCCTTCAGCTGGTAGGTGACACTCGACGGCGAGGAAAGCCCAGCTTGCTCCGCCATCTCTCGCACGCTCGGGGGATACCCATGGCGGTTGATGGACTCCCGGATGATACCCAGGAGCTTCGACGCACGTGGGGTGAGGCCGGGTTCAACTGGCCCCCCAGCGCCGAACTCCGCTTCGATGTCGGCTCGCGAGGGGCGTCCGCTGCCACGTGGTTTCTTCGGGGTCGTCATGCTACATACCCTACACATGTTCGAAAATGATGGCAGCTTTGCGGGTGCGTGTCGGCCGTTTGGCAGTTTTGTCAGAGGTCTTTGGTGAAGTTCCCAGTGTCGAGGTAATGCAATCTATCGAACAGATGTTGCATACCCCGCATGGATGCGCTACCATCTAATCGAACAAACGTTTGACACCATGTAAGGAGTCGCTATGACCACCGCAACGAAGAGCGCCTTCTCCCGTCGCTCGTACGCGCTGGCTGGGCGTCCAGCTCTCCACACTCCTGCGCTGCATCCCCGACGTGTCGGCCACGGGTTCGTTCGTCAACCTGTGGCATCGTGCGTCGTTGAGCGCTCGGTGGTTCGCCCGGCTGGCATGCTGGCACCGAAGCTGGGTCTACGCATCAAGTCGCTCGCCATTGGGCTCATTGCCATCGCGGGCAGTGTTGTGGGGGTCGCGGGTTATGTCTCTGCGGTTGCAGACGTGCACGCCGCGCCGGATGCTTCGGATGCGGCCGCTTGGGCGCACGTCGAGCCGTGAAACACCCCGCGCGTCGGTGTTGACCTTCTATTAGTGGCTGCGTACCGTACGCCCTATATCTAGTAGTTACACCAACGTCATTCCTCAAGGGCTTGTGTTTTTTGGGGTTGTCGGGTGTAATTGGCTCGGTCGCTCGATCACACTGGAAAGGTCCTCGAAGTGCACTGCCCGTTCTGCCGTAATGCTGACACCCGAGTGTCAGATTCACGTGCCACGGAGGACGGTTCCGCAATTCGTCGACGTCGCGTCTGCGTCGCATGTGACAGGAAGTTCACCACGCTGGAGCAGGTGGTCCTGACAGTGGTGAAGCGTTCCGGGGTGGTCGAGCCATTTAGCCGTGAGAAAGTCATCAAAGGGGTGTCCAAGGCTTGCCAAGGTCGGCCCGTCACCCCCGATCAACTCGCGGCACTCGGGCAAGAAGTGGAAGAGAATCTTCGCTCTGCCGGAGTCGCTGAGATTCCCGCAGACCAGGTAGGGGTGGCCATCCTTGGCCCGTTGGCGCGGCTCGACTCCGTGGCCTACCTGCGGTTCGCGTCCGTATACAAGAATTTCGAATCCGTCGACGATTTTGTGCGCGAGATCGACGACATGAACCATGTCGGGTCTGATCAGCTGAAGGACTCGGCACCAGGTAGCTCCGGAAGAAGAAGCCGGAGCACGATGCAAGAACCACTCATCGGCTAATTGGGAGAATAAGAGATGACGGCGAACGCCACCAAAGGCGCCAGCGGGCGTACAGCAGGCAAAGCACGCGCGACGAAGAAGGCGCCCAGCGGCCTCACGATTGAGCGAGTTTTCACGACGGAGGGCGTGCATCCCTACGACGAGCAAGAGTGGGAGCTGCGCGACGTCGTGCAGACCAACTGGAAGACGGGCGAGACTGTCTTCGAACAGCATGGCGTCGAATTCCCCAAAGCGTGGAGCATCAACGCCTCCACCATCGTCACTACCAAGTACTTCCGCGGAGCCGTAGGCACCGCGCAGCGGGAAGCTAGCCTCAAGACGCTGATCGACCGCGTCGTCGGCAAGTACGTCGAAGCCGGTCGCGAATTCGGCTACTTCGCTACTGAAGACGATGCCAAGATCTTCAAAGAAGAGCTCACCTGGATGCTGCTGAACCAGGTCTTCGCGTTCAACTCTCCTGTATGGTTCAACGTCGGCACCTCATCGCCGCAGCAGGTTAGCGCCTGCTTCATCCTCTCCGTCGACGACTCCATGGAGTCCATCCTCAACTGGTACAAGGAAGAGGGATTCATCTTCAAGGGAGGCTCCGGCGCTGGCCTCAACCTTTCCCGCATCCGCTCCTCGAAGGAGCTGCTGAGCTCCGGCGGCACCGCGTCCGGCCCGGTGTCCTTCATGCGCGGTGCAGACGCATCCGCCGGCACCATCAAGTCAGGCGGCGCTACCCGTCGGGCGGCGAAGATGGTGGTGCTCGACGTCGACCACCCCGACATCGAGGAGTTCGTCGAGACGAAGGCCCGCGAGGAAGACAAGATCCGCGCGCTACGTGATGCGGGCTTCGACATGGACCTCGGTGGCAGGGACATCACGTCGGTGCAGTACCAAAACGCCAATAACTCGGTGCGCGTCAACGATGAGTTCATGCGGGCAGTCGAAACCGGGGGCAAGTTTGGTCTCAAGGCTCGTCACACTGGTGAAGTCATCGAAGAAGTGGATGCCAAGGAGCTGTTCGAGAAGATCGCCAAGGCGGCGTGGGAGTGCGCTGACCCGGGCATTCAGTACGACGACACCATTAACGCCTGGCACACGAACCCAGTCACTGGCCGCATCACAGCGTCCAACCCCTGCTCGGAGTACATGAGCCTGGACAACAGCTCCTGCAACCTCGCATCGCTGAACCTGCTGAAGTTTCTGAACGCCGACGGCACGTTCGACGTTGAGCGCTTCGTGAAGGCGGTGGAGCTCATCTTCACCGCCATGGATATCTCCATCTGCTTCGCGGATTTCCCGACGCAGGCCATTGGTGAGACGACGCGCAACTTCCGCCAGCTCGGCATCGGTTACGCCAACCTTGGCGCGTTGCTCATGGCCACAGGTAAGGGCTACGACACCGAGGGTGGCCGCTCAACGGCCGCTGCCATCACGTCGCTGATGACCGCCGCGTCATACCGACGTTCCGCAGAGCTCGCCGCAGTGGTTGGCCCGTATGCTGGGTATGCCGAGAATGCCGACGCGCACCAGCAGGTCATGCGTAAGCACCAGGCTGCCAACGAGAGCTTCAAGCCGTTGCCGGAAGATCAAGGCATTCACGCCGCAGCGTCGCGCGAATGGGCAAAGGTTATTGAACTCGGCGCGGCCGATGGTTTCCGCAACGCGCAGGCCTCGCTGCTGGCTCCCACCGGCACCATCGGTTTCATGATGGACTGCGACACCACTGGCATCGAGCCTGACTTCTCCCTGGTGAAGTTCAAGAAGCTCGTCGGCGGCGGATCCATGCAGATCGTGAACCAGACCATCCCGAGGGCGCTGCAGAAGTTCGGCTACGACGAGACGCAGATCACCGAGATCGTCGACTTCATCTCCGAACGCGGTCACGTCGTCGGCGCCCCGCACTTGGAGGAGCGTCACTACGAGGTGTTCGACACCGCGATGGGGCAACGCTCCATCAAGCCTATGGGTCACGTGCGCATGATGGCCGCGGTCCAGCCCTTCCTCTCCGGTGCCATCTCTAAGACGGTAAACCTCCCCGAGTCGGCCACCGTCGAAGACATCGCCGACGTGTACATGCAGGGCTGGAAGCTGGGGCTCAAGGCGCTGGCTGTGTACCGTGACAACTGCAAGGTGGGCCAGCCGCTCTCCGACGGCAAGAAGCAGAGCGAATCCGCCAAGGTGGTGGAAGAGAAGATCGTTGAAAAGGTGGTGTACCGCCCGAAGCGTGAACGCCTGCCGAAGTCGCGAATGTCGCGCACCACCAGCTTCTCCGTGAGCGGTGCCGAAGGCTACATGACGTCGTCGTCGTACGATGATGGCCGCCTGGGTGAGGTGTTCCTCCGCTTGGGTAAGCAGGGCTCGACGCTCTCCGGCGTGATGGATGCGTTCTCGATCGCGGTATCCATCGGTCTGCAGTACGGCGTGCCACTGGAGAGTTTCGTGCAGAAGTTCACCAACTTGAAATTCGAGCCCGCAGGCATGACCGACGACCAGGACATCCGCATCGCGCAGTCCATCATGGACTACATCTTCCGTCGTCTCGCGCTCGATTACCTCGACTTCGACGACCGCTCCGAGCTGGGCATCTACACCGCGGCTGAGCGTGCCCGGTATGTCCAAACCGGCGAATACGTTTCGGAAGAGGATGAGTCCTCACTGCCCGAGTACGAGCAGCTGCGCAACGACGACGCCGACAACTTCGACGTCGACGGTGCACGCCAGCCGTCGCTCATCGACGCCCACACGACAGCGGAACTGCTGGAGAACATGACGGGCCACGCCATCGACGCGCCGCTGTGCATGACCTGCGGCACCAAGATGCGTCCGTCGGGTTCCTGCTACGCCTGTGAAGGTTGCGGCGCCACCAGCGGCTGCAGCTAACGTGTGGACGCAGGGGCGTTGCGTGGGGTATGTGCCTCGCTCAACGCCCCTTGCGTCTCTCTGGTGCTGTTGCTCACAGTGATCGGTAGTGCCAGATCAAAGGTCGAGTTCACGACGATGAACCCAGTCGGGGATGGTGCGTTCACGGGAGTACTGCTCGAACAGGGGCGCTGCTTGCTCGGCGGTCCAGACTTCTTCTGGATGGATCATGCTCTGCCCCTGGCCCCAGACGACCCGCTCGGTCTCTTCGCCAGTGAGCGGCGCCCGGCCGAGCACCCAGTGGTTGTAGGACCCGTCATCGTGGGTGACGCGGAGCTCAACCGTCATTCGTTCGGCAGCGCCGGCGCACTGAAGGTAGTGCGAAAGCCAGGTGGGGGCCTCGAACTCAGCGTCGGCGGGGTAATGCCACAAGCAGTATGCGAAGTTACTCTTGGCGTCGAGCGACTGGAGAGGGCGCTCGTAGCCGACACTCTCTTCGAGCCTTGCGGGTTGATCGGTGTCGCCGTTCCACGTGACGGCTGGTTTGAGGACGGTGGTCATTGGTGGTGTCCCTTCGTCTGATTTGTCAGACCCGCACCGCAGACAACGCCCTCGTGATGAGGATGTGTGCACTGCGACGGCGCGGGGCTCTCATCGAATGCTAATTCGTGGAACGGCCGCTGGTCCCTCTCCAGCTCGAGCCGCTCACCGGTCCAGGATCGTCGCAGCCACCGGTCGTGGCTCGCCACGACTACGGCGCCAGGATAGCTGGGCAGCTGTTCCTCGATCACGGTGGTCAACGTCAGAGAGAAGTGGTTGGTGGGTTCGTCGAGAATCAATAGATCAGGTGCGCTGGCCAGCACCATGGCCAGCGCCAGGCGGCGTTGTTGCCCGGTGCTCAGATGCCCGACTGTGCGTGACAAGTCTCGGGGTGCTACGAGTCCAAAGCTGGTGAGCGGAACCTCCTCGGCCAGTTCGACTCCGAGCGTGTCGATGTAGAGCTGTTCCACTGTGGGCGCAGGGTTGAGCGCCACCTCCTGGGGCAATATCCCGACGGTTGCAGAGCGGGATCTGGATATGGTGCCGGTATCTGGTTGTAGCGTTTCTGTGAGGAGCGCAAGCAGGGTGGACTTTCCTGCGCCGTTGGGCCCTGTGACGAGCCAGCGGTCCTGCCTGCCGATGGTGAGCGAGGTAGGGGAGAGCCGATGAGTGACCCCGGCCCCAGAGAGAGCGACGAGTACGGGCGGGGCACTGCGCGTGCCGCGCCGGCCCACATCGAGGCCCTGGAACTCGAGTTCACGTGGTGGCCTTCGGATTTGCTCTCTCCTGAGCTCTTCGAACCGACGCGTGAAGTCATTCACCCGTCGAGCAACCACGGTCGCGTTTCGATCGGCGTAGAACTTTTTCGCCATTCTGACCTCGCTTCGGGAAGCTGCGCCTTCGTGACCGACGGTGTGACTGTCGCGGGCTGCCCGAGCTAGAGTCTTGAGTTCAGTCTGTTCGGCTTCGTACTGCTGCTGCCAGCGTTCACGTTGCGATGCTCTTGCAAGGAAGTACTCGCTGAACGTACCGGTGTATCGCGTAACGCCGATGCCAGTGGTTGGGCCGTCGACGGCAACCTCGCTCACCAGGGAATGAGGCTGAGGTGCCGGGTCGAGGTCCACGATGCCGTTGGCGGTGGCGTCCATGAACGCGCGATCGTGGCTGGCGAACAGCACGGGCCCGGGCCAGTCGAGCAGCGATTGGGTGAGGAAATCGATGCCAGCGTCGTCGAGATGATTGGTGGGCTCGTCGAGTAGGAGCGTGTCTGGTCGGCTCAGCAGCAGCCAGGCGAGCTGCAGTCGAGCACGTTGCCCGCCGGATAGCTCGCCCGCACGACGGCTGCCGCTCAGCCCCGACAGGCCGACGCCGTCGAGCACGATCTGGGCTCGGTGTTCTAGGTTCCACACGTCGTGTCGGGTGGCCATCACTAGGGCGTGGTCGTAGCGTTCCGCAGCGGAAGCCTCGTCGCCCTCCAAAGCAGCAGTGGCGGCGTCGAACTCCTTCAGGATGGCTCTGGGTGCAGACAGTGCTTGCGCGATCACGTCGTCGACGGTGTCTGTCAGCGTGAAGGGAGGTTCCTGCCACAATAGGCCGATGCGTCCGGGAACCTCCAGGGAACCGGTATCGGGCTGTTCGGCTCCAGCAACAATGCGGAGCAATGTGGATTTGCCCGCGCCGTTTTCGCCGATGAGGGCTATACGTTCGCCTTGGCTGACGCTCAGATTGATGTCGGTGAGCACCCGTCGGTCCGGGTACGACTTAGAGAGTCCGTCCAGGCGCAGATGCGCTCCGGGTTGCAAAGGGGCGGTGAAAGTAGTGGGCATGCGGAAACCTCGTACGTTGGGTGGGCAATAACGACAGGTTTCACAGCCACATGAGATTCAGGCTACCAGGAATTGCACAATCGCCGACTTTCGGATGGAAGCCCAACATGAAGCGCATAGTCATAAGCAAGTTGGCCTAGCATGGGCAGTGAGCTGCGCATGCCGCTCAACCACTTCAACGACGCAGTCTTGGAAAGGACATCTCGGCCATGAAACGACTGTTCACCGCATCGTGTTGCTATCTGGCGGCTGGTCTTCTCGCAGGTCTCTTCTATCGTGAATTCACCAAGATGAACGACTTTCCGGAGGGGCAGTTCACGCAACTCGGAGTCGCCCACACGCACCTGCTGGCGCTCGGTTTCATGACGTCGCTCATCGTGCTTGCGTTGGAGAAGGTGTTCAGCATCTCGCGGAGCCCGAAACTGTTTTCATGGTTCTTCTGGCTCTACAACGCTGGCGTGGTAATAACTGCCTCAATGTTGATCTGGCACGGCTCCCTCACCGTACTCGGCAAGGAATCGAACGCGATGATCTCCGGTATCGCCGGCCTGGGGCACATCTCGATCACCGCAGGGCTGGTCGTCCTCATGGTTGCGCTTAGTCGCGCACTGCCCGCGCGCGACGCCGCGTAGCCTGATCGCGGTTGCTCGCGACCAGGCTACGCATCGCACATGACCTAGGCGTGCCCGTCGGCAACCTGGGTGCCGGGCTGGACAGTCCACTCCGGGGGCACGTCCTTACCGGACTCTTCGTCCTGCTCAGCCTGTTGCGCAGTCTCCTGCACAATCCCCTGCGCATGGTGTGACGGAGCGTAGACGGCGTACACCTGCATGGGCTCATCGCCGGTGTTGATCACGTCGTGCCACACGCCCGCAGGCACCTGGATCGCCCAGCCATCGCTCACATCCTGCTGGAAATCGAGCTGATCTTCGCTCGGCCCCATCACGCAGCGTCCCTGGCCTGCGTCGAGGCGGAGGAACTGGTCGGTTTCGGGGTGCACTTCGAGGCCGATGGAGGAGCCTGGCTCGATGGACATCAGCGTCACCTGGAGGTACTTGCCGGTCCATGCGGTGGTGCGGTAGTTGCGGTTCTCACGAGTCGCTGTCTCAATATCGAACGCATTGGGTTTCGGGCCGTTGTCTTGAATCTTCATGATTGGTCCTTCCTCTTCTACCTCGAGCATAACTCGCGCCCAATATGGCAAACGCGCCACCATACCTTGGTCTCTGCAGCACACTGTGAAAGCGAGTGAGTGCCTGGGCTCATGTTCGTCGCAAGGGCCCGAAATTCGCACCGAATGAACAGAGGCTCGCATTAGCGTGGTCGCATGGTTTACGAACACTTCGATGCCGACGCCGAAGCAGTCATCAGTGATCTCGTGCGCCGCTCGCAAGCACTGAGCCGGGGAGCCGACACCCAGGGGGGGGCACTCGAGGAAGCTGAAGGCTGGGCGCGCAAAGGGCCAGTGGAAATCACACTCGCTCCAGAAGGAAGCGTAAGGAAGGTCGTCTTTACTCAGGAGCCTGATCAGGTAGGCATCGCCGCGCTCACGAACTTCACTATGCAGGCCATTCACGAGGCGAGTGAGCGAGCCAACCGCGCCACCGCGTCGTCGGTCATCGACGCTGATGTACGCAGCGCAGTGCTCGACTCCGTGCCCGCGGATATTGCAGAACAACGAGGACCCGATGCCGTCGTCGTGGACGGGCCGGAGGAACCCGTCGAACAGGGAACGCTTACCGTCGACGATCTGCCCCCAGACCCAGAGTTCGATCGGCTCCTCGACGAGATTTTCGATGCCGACGATCCCCTCTCCGCGTTGCACGATAAGGCCGCCCAAGGAGAAGTGCCGTCGCTGCCCGAAGTTGGGCCCGGGGAAGATTTGGACGAGGCTATCCGGCGAGATATCGCCGCAACTGCTGAGCGCATCACGCAGGCGGGCGAGCAACTTCGCACGGTGCAGGCAACGGTGCGAAGCGATGAGCTGAGCGCGACAGTTGGAGCATGGGGCAACGTGCTACGCATCGAGTTTTGGACAGGGGCGACACGTCGCACACCGGAGGAGCTCGCCGCCGACGTGTTGCGAACACTGGAAGAAGCCACTGCGCAGGCCGACGCGGAGGTTCGCTCCCTGCTCGCCGGCACCTCCGTAGCCGACTTCGACGTGAGAACTATCACCACGATGGGAGACCAACGATGACGGATTTCAAGGTGAACACCGATGCGTTGCGCAGCGCATCCGACGGCATCGACGCCGTCGCGGATGGCGTCGATGGACTCAAAGGCGGCATCTCACAACCGTCGCCGGTCATGTGCGGAATCCTCGTGTCAAGCATCGTAGGAAATGTGCTCGCCCAGGCGACGTACGCTGCCGCGCAGGGACTGATTTCCGGCATCGCCCAGTCTGATCGTGTCATGGGCACCATGCTGCGAGACACCGCAGAGCTGTACGACCTTTTTGAAGACGACGTTGCACGCGCGTGCAACGAATTCGCCCAGGAGATCTGAGATGACTGAATTTACAGCCCCGTGGGGAGAATCGTTCTTCGGCGAATACACTTCCGTTGCTGAAAAGTGGGGCGATGGGCACCTGTCCGTAGGTGATATCACTGCGCCGGTAGGTGCGGGTCTCGATTTGCTGGGGGCGTTCGTCGATCCCGTGAAGTGGATTGTCGGCAACCTGCTTGATCCCATCTATAACTGGATTATTGCCAACGTGCCGCCCGTGAAGAAAAGCATCGAGCTGGTGTCAGGCAGCCCCGAGGAAGTCCGGGCGCAGGGCGATATGTACAAGCAGGTCTCGCAAGGCATCATTGACCAAACGAATGCGTTGGTTGCCGCCATCAATCCAGCCTTGCAAAGCTGGGAGGGCATGGCGCGGGACGCGTTTCGAACGGCAACGGAGCTCGTGATTCGCACGCAGCAGGGACTGTCCAAGGCATTCGAAGCTATCGCGAACCTGACCTACGCGTTCGGCGTCGTGGTTGCAGCAACGAAAGAGCTCGTCATTGCCGTGTTGAAGGAACTCATGAACGAACTGGTGAGTAAGGGGATCATGGCGGCGCTCGCGGCCGTTCCCTCGCTTGGCACGGCGGTTGCTGCCTACATGTCGTGGGCAGCTGCGAAGGTAGCCCTCGTGTTCGCGAAAGTCTCTCGAATATTCGCCAAGCTGCTCAGCAAGTGCTCGAAACTGGCAGGCAAGGGGAGCAAGCTCAGCAGCAAGCTCGGAGAGTTGAGCAACAAACTCGCGAGCATGAGCGCGAACGCAAGCAAACGGGCGAATCAGGCCAGCCAGCACGCGAAGAGCTGGGACAAGTCGAACGCCACGGGGGCGGAGCATTTCAGCAAAGCACGCGATTACCAAAGGGCCGCGAATAGGGATCACGCGACTGCCCAGGACTTCAACCTCCGACATGCGGATCCGGGTGTAGCTGACAATATCCGTAATCGAGCGGATGAGTACGCCGATAAGGCGACTACGGAATACAAAGCCGCGAATGACCACTATCAGAAAGTCCTCGACGAACACGCCGAAGCGGGATACGGATCACCGGGGCCCGACGGGACGGAGCAGGCAATCAGCGCCGTCGATGAAGCAGAGAAAGAACACCAGGAAGCACTACAAGACGGTCGCTTCGGCAACGTTGATCAGACCGTCGATCCCCTCGTCGACTAGTCCGAATGTGGGCACCGCCCGCTTGAGGAGATGCCTTCCGACTACCCTGGCACACAGCAGGACGTCGTCACATGAGGAGCAACTGTGCATGAACTGAGGTCGAAAACCAGCACGCATGGCCGCAACATGGCAGGGGCTCGCGCGCTTTGGAGGGCGACCGGTGTCGCACCGGAAGACTTCGGTAAGCCCATCGTCGCGGTAGCCAACTCGTTCACCCAGTTCGTGCCTGGCCACGTCCACCTGCGCAACATGGGTCAACTTGTCAGCGACGCGATTGGCGCGGCCGGCGGCATCGGGCGCGAGTTCAACACCATCGCAGTTGACGACGGCATCGCCATGGGGCACGGCGGAATGCTGTACTCGCTTCCCAGCCGGGAGCTCATCGCCGATTCCATCGAGTACATGGTGAACGCGCACTGCGCCGATGCCCTGGTGTGTATTTCCAACTGCGACAAGATCACCCCGGGCATGTTCCTCGCCGCGCTGCGGCTCAACGTCCCGACGGTATTCGTCTCAGGCGGGCCGATGGAATCCGGTAAGGCAGTGGCGAAGGATGACGGGACGGTGACCTCCAACCTCAACCTCATCCATCCGATGTCAGCCGCTGTCAACGAGGCCGTCTCCGACGACGAGCTGGCCCAACTGGAAGCGAACGCGTGCCCAACCTGCGGTTCGTGTTCGGGCATGTTCACCGCGAACTCCATGAACTGCCTGCTCGAGGCCATCGGTCTGGCGCTGCCCGGCAACGGGTCGACCCTCGCCACCCACGCATCCCGAAAGGCCCTCTTCGAGCAGGCCGGCGAGTTGATCGTCGAACTGGCGAAGCGCTACTACGAAGCCGACGACGAGTCGGTGCTGCCGAAGTCAGTGGCAACCAAGGCGGCATTCTCCAATGCGATGAAGCTCGACGTAGCTATGGGCGGCTCGACGAACACCGTGTTGCACCTGCTCGCAGCGGCGCAGGAAGCAGGCGTCGACTTCACCCTCGACGACATCGACGAGATCAGCCGTGAGGTGCCGTGTCTGGCAAAGGTGGCGCCAAACTCCGAGCGCTACCACATGGAAGACGTGCACCGCGCCGGTGGCATCCCCGCGTTGCTGGGCGAACTCAACAGGGCAGGCAAACTCGACCACAGCGTGAAGCCCGTGCATGCCGAGTCGCTTCAGCACTGGCTCGACGACTGGGACATTCGCGGTGGAAAAGCGACGTCGGAGGCCACCCAGCTGTTCCACGCCGCACCCGGGGGAGTGCGCACCACCGAGGCCTTCTCCACCGACAACCGGTGGGAATCACTCGACACCGACGCCAAGGAAGGCTGCATCCGCAGCGTCGAGCACGCCTACACCGCCGACGGCGGTCTCGCGGTGTTGAAGGGCAACCTTTCTCCGGACGGTGCCATCGTGAAGACGGCGGGCGTCCCCGAGGAACAGTGGGAGTTCAGCGGCACCGCCGTCGTCACGGAGAGTGAGCAGGAAGCGGTCGACGCCATCCTCCACGGACGCGTGAAGGAGGGCGACTTCGTCGTCGTGCGATACGAGGGTCCCCGCGGTGGGCCGGGGATGCAAGAGATGCTGTATCCGACGTCGTACCTCAAGGGCGTGGGGCTCGGTCCGAAGTGCGCGCTCATCACTGACGGGCGCTTCTCGGGCGGCTCGTCGGGTCTGTCGATCGGGCACGTGTCACCCGAGGCGGCGGCAGGTGGCGCCATCGGGCTCGTCGAGGACGGAGACCGCATCACCGTCTCAATCCCCAACCGCACTATTCAGCTCGAGGTCGACGACGAGGAGCTCGCGCAGCGTCGACGCAAGGCCGACGCGGCGGGTTGGCGCCCGAAGCACCGGCAACGTCAGGTGTCACGCGCGCTGCGCATCTACGGTGCGCTGGCGCAGTCCGCAGACAAGGGTGCGGCACGGCGCTTCGACGCCTTCGACTAGAGCCACTTCTGAGTCTTGAAAATGACCCACATGACGAAGGCTGCAAGGAACATGACAGCGAAGGATAGTGGGTAGCCCGCCTCCCAGTGCAGCTCAGGCATGTTGTTGAAGTTCATCCCATAGATACCCGTGACAAGGGTGGGGACGAACAGCACGCCAGCCCACGCGCCGATGCGCCGGGTATCTTCGCCCTGCTTCAATGCAGCCTCGCTCATCTTGGCCATCTCCTCATTGCTCACCTGGGCTTGCAGCGCCAGATGGAGGTTCAGCACCCCTACGAGCGCGTCACGCATGGATTCAACACGCTCGTTGACGGCCACGATGTGATCCTCGATATCGCGCAGTTGCTGGCGCATGGAGTCGTCGGCTCGGTAGAACACGCGGTCGTGGCGCAGCGTCGTGATGACGGCCCCGACGGGGCGCACCGCGCGCTGGAAGTCAATGACCTCGCGAGTGAGCTGGTAGATACGTTTCGAGACGCCGCTGTGTCCGGTGAACACCTGAGCGTCGATCTCGTCGATGTCGTTGTCGATCCCGTACACGACGGGCATGTACTGGTCGACGACCACGTCGAGCAGGCGCATCAAGACGATGCTCGGCCCTTGGCTCAGGATGTCCGGGTTTGCCTCGAGCTCCTGGCGTACAGGCTTGAGGTCGGGGGTATCAGCGTGGCGCACGGTGATGACGAAGCGCTCACCCACGAAGGCATGGATTTCGCCGAATTCCACCGATTCGGTTCGATCGACGTAGCGCGCGGCGCGAAGCACCAGAAACAGCGTGTCCTCGTAGCGCTCCAGTTTGGGACGCTGGTGGGCGACGATGGTGTCCTCCACGGCGAGCTCGTTCAGCTCAAACTCCTGGGCGAGGATCTCCATTTCGGGGGCGCCGGGGCGATGAAGACCAATCCAGGCGAAGCTGTCGGGGGTGTCTTGGAGCGCTCGGAAGGCTTCGTCGAAGGTGGTGGGGGTGGCAACGCGTACCCCGTCGACATAGATCCCTGCGTCAACGATGCAGTCGGCCGGGTTTCTCGTAATGTGCTCGGCGTGAACGACGTTCTGTGCCTGCGCCGCAGCATCGTTCTTCCCTCGCCCGAACAACCCCAGAAGGGGTTTGCTTTCAGCCATGCGTCTCACCTCAATTCGCTCATAGTGGCCCGCCTGCGTCTGCTAAGGCGGTTGCGCCTTGCGAATTGTATCGTTGCTCCGCCAGGACACCGTGAGTCGCACTGCTAGGTTGGAGAGGCAGGAAGGTAGCTGAATGATGGAACTCGAGAACTTTGATATCGACGGTGCCACATCAGGCGCATGGGACTCGTTCACGAACAACCTCGGCGAGGTGCTCTCCGTGATGGACGACTCGTCAGACCTCACCATCGCCGTGGCGCGAGGGATCGTCGACGACGACGTGCCAGCCATCCGTTTCTCCGCCGACGGATCGCACATCACCGCTGTGATCCTCCGTGGAATCACCGCTCCAGGGCACCTCGATCCCTCAGAGGAAGAGAAACCGACGCTGCTTCAGCTGGGATGGCAAGAACCAGATGAGCACGATCAGCGCTACCACGCGTCGTGTGACCAGGAAGACACCCTTTCGCTCGCCGCGCTCACTACTAGCACTCTGCAGGAAATCTTCGACGTCATCCACCCCGTCTTCCTCGAGCCAGACCATCTGCAAGAGATTCTTCGCGGTACCGAGAGCTGGCCAGATCAGCCACGCCCGCCATCCGGCCCCGAGGAAGTGGCGATCGTGCCGACGAACAGTGCTGACCTGGACAGGCTCGTCGATGAGCAGCTCCGCCAGATTCTGGGCCACCCGCCTATGCGTGATCCAGACGGGGACGTGGCTATTCGTATGGGCTCCGCCATGATCTTCCTTCGCTCGACTCCTGACGCAGACGAGATCGTCGTGTTCTCGCCACTGGTGCACGACGTGTCCGGACGCTCTCGCGCCTGCGAGGTGCTCAACGATCTCAACGTGGAGCTGCGCTACGGGCGATTCGCGCTGCATAAAGACCGCGTCTACGTCCAAGCTTCCGTTCTGGCTAGGCCATTTGTGCCGGCGCATCTGCGGCAGGTACTGGGCGTCATCAGCCAGGTCGCGGATTGGATCGACGACGACCTTGCCGACAAGCTGGGGGGACGCACAACCTTCCCCAGCGCGTAACCGTTAAGGTGGACGCTATGGACTCAGACGGCGCGTACTTTTCTGAGATCTCCGAGACCGACTGCAGAGCGCTTCTCGAAGAGATCGAATATGGGCGCATCGCGTGGCACAGCAGCGATGGAATCACTATCATGCCGGTGAATTTCCGGCTGGCAGACGGCCACGTGGTGTTCCACACCAGCCCCACATCGTCACTGTCTACACTGGCTGAAGGCGTCGACGTGGCCTTTCAGATCGACTACATCGATGAGGAAGTGGCGAACGGGTGGAGCGTGCTCCTGCGCGGCACCACAGGGCCCGCCCCTCGCGATGCCGTGCCTTCCAGTTGGCTTGCCGACGGGCGCACACTCGGCATCATGATCACCGAACAAGGCCTGTCAGGACGCGCCCTATCCGGAAACAAGATCGGAGACCACCATGAGTGAACATGACCTGATCGTCGTCGGTGTCGATGGCAGTGACGACGCTCTCCGCGCCGTTCGATACGGCGCTGGCATCGCGCTGCTCACCGGAGCAGAACTTCTGCTCGCCAACGCCGTCGACGACACGCTCATGGCAGGCGCCTGGGGCGTGGTGTACGACCCGGAGGTGCTGCACGAAGCGGGTATTACGGCTAACAACGTAGCCAGACAGCGTGCCATCGAGGTGGGCCTGCCAGAAGAGCGTGTTCGTACGGAAGTCATTATGGGGTCCCCAGGCGGCGTGCTGACGCGTTTGTCCGAAGTCGCTTCGCTCCTCGTGCTTGGGCGTCGCGCCGCATCCGGGCTGGAACGCATGTTCGTTGGCTCCACCTCGGTTGCCGTTGTCACCAGCGCGGCGTGCCCCGTCGTCGTGATTTCCTCTGCGGCCAACCCCGACGAAGTGGGAGATAAGAAGACCATTGGCGTCGCTGTGAACACCAACCCGGGCTCGAAATCCACGCTCGAGGCAGGGTTCCAGCAGGCGCTGCTGCACAAGTCCAAGCTGGAGATTGTGCACGTCATCCAGCCGCCCGTCGGTATTTTCGGGCCTAAGTTGTCGCCTGAAGACCTGGATCAACAAATAGTGTTCGCCAAGGGTGGCCTCGAAGCCCTCACCGCACCGCTCGCCGAGCAGTACCCCGATGTTGATTTCGAGATCATCGTCGTGGCGGATAGCCCCATCAACGAACTCGTTTCGCGCTCCAGCAACTATGACCTCCTCGTGCTCGGCATCACCGATTCGTCCATTCCGGGTGTGCAGGTAGGCGGGCTGATGCGTGGGCTGCTGGCTCACGCGCTGTGTCCGCTGTACGTGGCGGCGTGACGACGCTCACCGTCGCGCCCGACCTTCCCATCGCCGCCGAGGCGGAGCACATTGCACAGCTCATCCGGGAACACCAGGTGGTTGTGGTCGCGGGTGAGACAGGTTCGGGTAAAACCACCCAGCTGCCAAAGATTTGTCTACTCGCCGGGCGCAAACGCATCGCCCACACCCAGCCCCGACGCCTCGCTGCGCGCACGGTAGCGCAACGCATCGCCCAGGAGTGCGACGAGGAGCTCGGCGATTTTGTTGGCTATCAGGTTCGTTTCACGAATAAGGCCAGCAAAGCCACGCGCATCAAGCTCATGACCGATGGTATCTTGCTGAACGAACTCACCCATGACAAGCAGCTTCGTCGTTACGACACCATCATCATCGACGAGGCCCATGAGCGCAGCCTCAACATCGACTTCCTCCTCGGATACTTGAAACAACTCCTGCCGAAACGCCCTGGGTTGCGGGTCATCGTCACCTCCGCCACGATCGATACCGCCCGATTCGCGGAACACTTCGGCGGTGCCCCCGTCGTGGAGGTATCTGGCCGAACGTACCCCGTCGAGGTGCGATACCGAGAGCCCCTCGAGGGTGAGGACGAGATCGATCAGGTAGCGGCAGCTGTGGGAGACCTAATCCGCGAATCGTCGACGGGTGATGTGCTGGTGTTCTTAAGCGGCGAGCGGGAAATCCGCGATGCGCAGGAAGCCGTCGATGGGCTCAGGTTTCCCGGTGTGGAGACGGTGCCGTTGTTCGGCAGGCTCTCGGCAGGTGACCAGTCTCGGGCGTTTCAGCCCTCTTCGCTGCGGCGGATCGTGTTGGCGACGAACGTGGCTGAGACGTCGGTGACCGTCCCAGGCATTCGGTACGTGGTTGACGCGGGTACCGCGCGTATCTCGCGCTACTCGACGCGCACCAAGGTGCAGCGCCTTCCCATCGAGCCCATCAGCCAGGCCTCGGCCAACCAACGTGCCGGTAGGTGCGGACGTATCGGGCCGGGAGTGGCGGTGCGCCTGTACTCCGAGGAAGATTTCCTCTCCAGACCCGAGTTCTCGGATCCGGAGATACTGCGCACGAACCTCGCCACCGTCATCCTCCTCATGGCCCAAGCCGGGCTGGGTGACATCCAGCGCTTCCCATTCATCGAAGCGCCAGTGACAAGCCAAATCAACGACGGCATCCGCGTCCTCGAAGAACTCGGGGCGATCAAGGAGCGTGAACGAGGCGGACCGGTGCGTCTGACCAAGGTCGGGCGCCAACTGGCGCGCATGCCCGTGGATCCCCGTCTTGGGCGCATGATTATTGAGGGCGCCCGACTAGGGTGTCTCCGGCAAGTGTTGGTGCTCGTCGCAGGCCTCACCATCCCTGACATCCGAGAACGCCCCCTAGAACATCAGCAGAAGGCAGACGAACTCCACCGCCGCTTCTGGAATAGTGGGGAGGAACTGGGCAAGAAGGCGCCGGAAGGTGGCGACTTCGAGGTGCTGCTCAACGTGTGGGGCTACTTGCGAATGAGGCGCCGGGCGCTCTCTGGAAACCAGTTCCGACGGCTCTGTCGCGACGAGTTCCTCCACTTCGTGCGCTTCCGCGAGTGGGAAGAGCTTGTGAGCCAGCTTAAGGA
Organism: uncultured Tessaracoccus sp.; assembly: GCF_947255005.1. GTDB lineage: Bacteria > Actinomycetota > Actinomycetes > Propionibacteriales > Propionibacteriaceae > Arachnia. The sequence continues at coordinate 36,788 of NZ_CAMYFI010000008.1, forward strand.
AGTGACGAGAGACCTCGGGCTTCCCGCTGACGCAGAAGGGGCGATGCCGGAGGTACTGAAGGCGCTCCTTACGGGGTTGTTGTCCAACATCGGGCTCGCAGAACCGGAGAAATCCAAGCCGGAGCGCGGCAAACGTCGCCCACTTCAGGAGTATTTGGGCGCACGAGGCACGCACTTCGCGATCCAACCGGGATCATGCCTCGCCAAGGCGACGCCGCCGCTCGTGGTCGCCTTCGAGCTGGTGGAAACCAGCAGGTTGTGGGGGCGCACCGTCGCCGCGGTGAACGCCGAGTGGGTGGAACAGATCGCAGGCCCACTCGTGACCAAGACGCTCTCAGAGCCTCGCTTCGCGCAGCGCACCGCGACGGTGGTGGCTAGTGAGCGTGTCACGCTGTTCGGGGTGCCGCTGATTGCCGGACGCACCACGAACTACGCGCGAAACCACCCCGTGGAGGCGCGCGATATTTTCATCCGCAGCGCATTGGTGGAGGGCTCCTGGCAGACACGCAACCCCTTGGTGAGCACCAACAAGAAGGCCCTCCAGCGCGGAGCACAGCTTACCGACCGGATGCGCCGTCCCGACCTGCTCATCTCCGATGACGCGCTGTACGCCTTCTACGACCGCAGTCTCCCCGAGCACGTGTTCTCCGGCTCCACGCTAGACAAATGGTTGCGTTCGACGCCGAAGGAGCAGTGGCCAACACTGCGTGTGGAAGATTGCATCTCCGACGACGCAAAGCTCAAGCCCTCCGATTTCCCCGAGCAATTCACCGTGGGGCCGACGAAACTCCCGGTACGGTATGTCTTCCAGCCCGGACGCCGTGACGACGGAGCCACCATCACCATCCGCATGGAGCAGCTCGCTGGGCTCACCCCAGAGCCGTTTTCCTGGCTCGTGCCGGGGCTGCGCCAGGAGCTCGCAACGGAACTGATCCGCTCCCTGCCCAAGCAGACCCGCACGAGTTTCGTACCCGCCCCGGACTTCGCCCGGCGCGCCCTTGAATTGCTGGAACAGCGTAAGGAACTGGGGCAGGGGAGTATTACCCAAACCCTCGGGCGCGCGCTCACCACGCTCACGGGAGTCCCTATCGATGCCGATGCGTGGCGCGTGGATTCTATTCCCAGCCACCTCAAGCCGACGTTCATCGTCACCGACGACGGTAAAGAGATTGCTCGTGGCGACGACCTCGAACAGTTGCAGACGAAGCTCTCCCAGCAGGTGGCGAAGAAACTCACGAAGGTGGCCGACGATATCGCCCAGTCGGGGGCGACGTCGTGGGCGTTCCCCCCGATCCCCACGACCACGAGTCTGGGGAAAGGTGTGGTGGGGTACCCGTCGCTCGCCGATGAAGGCACAACGGTGGGGGTTACCGTCGCGGAAACGAAGCAGAAAGCCGAGCGGGCGCACGTGCATGGACTGCGTCGGCTCCTCACCCTCGTGAACCCCAATCCCACGAAGTGGGTTGTGGCGCATCTCACAAAGACGGAGAAGCTGGCACTGGCGGACTCTCCCTACCGAAGCGTGCCCGATCTGCTCGCTGACGCTTGGCTGAAAGCGAGCGAACAGCTTGCCGAGGCGCACGGCCCGGCCCTTAATGTGCGTGACCGCGAGACGTTCGAACGGGTGGCGGAGCTGGTGCGCCAAGGGCAAGCTGAGCGTACCCAGCAGGTGGTGTCTATCGCTGCGGAGGCACTCGCCGCAGCTGCCAGAACCCGACTCGCGCTGGGATCGTTTCCTGACGATCATCCCGTGCGTGTCGACGTCACCACTCAGCTTGACAACCTGCTGTTCACCAACTTCTTGTCGTTCACGCCCGACCCGTGGCTAAGCCATCTACCGCGCTACTGCGAGGCAGCGGCAGCGCGTGTGCAGGCGGCGCAGGCGAACCCAGGTCGCGACGCGCGTGAGGCGCTGCAGGTAGAGGAGCTCGAGGAAGAGTACGCAATGCTCACCGACGCGGAACCGCCCGGCCCACTGCGGCCTAAGGTAGAGGAGATTGCGTTCTTGCTGGAGGAGTTCAGAGTGAGCGTGTTCGCCCAGCAGCTGCGCACGTCGGTGCCGGTATCGGCGAAGAGAATCAGAAAGGCCATGCACGCGGCTCGTCTCAAGTGATCCCGGTCTGCCGTTACCCTAAGTAGAACATTTCGTTTGGAAGGACCTGAGATGAAACTGAAGCTCGTTGGAGCAACTCTTGTTGCCCTTGCACTGAGCCTCACTGGGTGTGGGAAGGATGGCGGCGGGGAGCCGGTGCCCTCAGAGCCGGCGGCATCTGCTACTGAGCAGTCAACATCCGACAATCCGGTGGAGCCGGCAACACCGTCCGAGCAACCATCGAAAGACACTCCTGGGGGTGAGGAGACTCCGGGCAACGAGGAAACGCCTGGTGGGGGCACCGGCGCGAAGCCAGCCGAGTTGGACGACAGGGGCCGTGCAGTTATTGAAGACTTCATGGCGAAACATAAGAATGCGGAAACAATCCCTCCGGAGATGTTCAATGTGGAAGAAGGTCGGAAGGCGCTCAGCGAGATGGAGGTGAAGCCTGCCGAGTGCAACGCTATGATGGGTGCTCAGTTTAATCCGGAACTGCTGAATAGCGCTGCGTGGGGTGGGGCCACGACCGTGGATCCGGCTTCGGGCGGTCACATCAGCCTGGCCGTTGCTCAGCTTGCTGAGGAAGCCCGACCCCTCGTCGAGAATGTGCGTGCCATGTCAGAGAAGTGCCCACAGTTCACCATGGGCGAAGGTGAACAGAAGGTCACGGCCACCGTCAAGTTGTATGATGCGCCGTCTGTGCAAGGTGCTGATGCTGCGCACATCATTGAGAACACTGTAGAGATCGGAGGGCAGAAGCAGATGTTGTACATCGGCTATGTCGCGCGGGGCAATATGTTGGTCAACGTCATTGTCCCGGCCAAGGAAAGCTCCGCAAGCCCCAGCAGCGCTGAAAAGCTGCTCGCAGAGGCAGTGGCCGCCGCGCAGTAGTATCCCGCGTAGCTACTTCCCTCACAACCCCGCACGCAGGTTCGTTGTGTGCGGGGTTGTACTGTTCCTGTGTTAGAAGTGCCATGATGGGGGAGTGCCAAAAGATGTTGCAGGACTATTAGCGCTGTTCGAGATTCACCAGCTCGATGAGGACGTGTGGGAAGGTCCCCAGCCGGACACCTACTTCCAGCGACTCTTTGGCGGTCAGGTGCTCGCGCAGACCCTCGTCGCCGCTGCACAGTCCGTCTCCCCAGAGCGGGTGGTGCATTCGCTCAACGCTTACTTCTTGCGCGGTGGCTCCCCCGATTCGCCACTGCGGTTCGAGGTGGAGCGCCTTCGCGACGGCGGAACCTTCAGCACCCGCCGGGTCGTGACGAAGCAGGACGGGCGGATGATTTTCCAGCTGAACGCATCCTTCCACGAATCTGAGGCCGGCCTCGAGCACAGCGCTCAACAGCCGCGGGATAACGTGTTACCCCCAAACGAGGCCCCAGCGCTCAGAACTGTGCTTGAGGAGCAATTCGGTTCGCATGCAGAGATGCTGTCGGAATGGGATGCTCTGGACGTGCGCTTGGCCACGTTGCCACAGGAAAATTACTTGGGAGCCACGATGCGGGCGTGGGTGCGCACCAAGTCAGAGATGCCCCCAGACCCGCTGCTGAACAACGCAGTGCTCGCGTATCTTTCGGACATCACCCTGCTCAGCACCACACTGATACCGCACAAGGTGCAGATCACGTCGCCCAATCTGCAAGCTGCGTCGATCGACCACAGCATGTGGTTTCACCGCCCGGTGCGCACCGATGAGTGGATCTTGTACGACATGATCTCGCCCTCTGCAGCCGGCGCTCGTGGCTTCTGCCGTGGCCGGCTCTATCAAAATGGCGTCACCGTCGCCTCATGCGGGCAAGAAGGACTCATCCGGGTTCGCTGAGGTACAGCACACCGCCTGGAGCTGTGGGAAGTTCCAGGCGGTGTTTTGCGTTGTAGTTAGGCGGCCAGCCCGACGCGCTCGCGCATTTTCGCGAGTGCAAGTCGTTCGATCTGGCGGACGCGCTCAGCCGTGATGCCCCAGTGGGAACCAATGTCGGCGAGCTTTGCCTGCCTGCCATCGAGTAGACCGTAGCGCCGACGGACGACGTCTTGCGAACGCTCGTCGAGGCCGTCGAGCATTTCCTCAATGCGGGCGCGGTCTTCGACGTCGAGTACCACCTCGTCTGGGCCTGGGGCGACGTCGCGGGCGATCAAGTCGCCGAGCGAGGTGTCGCCGTCGGTATCGACGGGGGCGTCGAGCGAGACGTGCTCACGCGACCAGCGAACCAGATCGACGACGCGCGCTTCCTCGAGGCCGAGCTCGTCGGCAATCTCGTCGATCTCCGGTTCGCGACCGAGCTGGCGCTCAAGCGTGCGGCGCACAGCCGAAACCTGGTTGACTTGTTCGGCGACGTGCACTGGTAGGCGCACGATCCGGGCCTGCTGTGCAACTCCACGGGAAATGGCTTGGCGGACCCACCACGTCGCGTAGGTGGAGAACTTGAAACCCTTGGTGTAGTCGAATTTCTCGACAGCCCGGATGAGGCCGGTGTTGCCTTCCTGAATGAGGTCAAGCAGCGGCATCTGCGCACGCCCGTACTTGCGGGCGATGGAAACGACTAGGCGCAGGTTGGATTTCACGAAGCGGCGCAGCGCGGCTTCGCCATCCTCCGCGATGTCGCGAAGCTCTTCGTCGGTGGCGTCAGACGGGTTTTCGACTTCGCCTTCGAGGATCTTGCTGGCGAACATGCCTGCTTCGATCTGCTTGGAGAGTTCAACCTCTTCCACCGCGCTGAGCAGCGGCGTCTTAGCGATCTCATCCAGGTACTGACCGATGGTGTCTTTGCCGTCAATACCTTCGGCTTGGCGTCGTGCGGTGCTCAATGTGACTCCTTTCGCAGCCGTCTACAGGTAACAACGCTCCCGGCGGCGTAGAAGTTCCCGATTGGACCGAAGATTGTTGGGTGCGTGTAAAGATGGGTGTGTAACGCTGTCGCGCAGCCCGTTTGCAAGAGCTTGTCAACCGTGCAAGTATGGACGGCGCGTCCCTTGACTACACCGGCGCGTGGCGTGCCCAATTATCGGAGGAAGAACGTGGCAGATACCCGCAAGAACCCGAGCAACTCGGCTGCGGAGGCTGGCGACGCCCCTGACAAGAAGGCCACCGCGCAGTCAACCCGCGCCAAGAAATCGTCGACTACCAGACGTGGCAGCACCGCCACGAAGAAGGCCACCACGGCTGCGACGAAGTCGAGCACCGCCGCGAAGAAGTCGAGCACCGCGTCGAAGAGAACCACGGCAGCTGCCAAGAAGGCGAGCACCGCCACGAAGCCCGCGGCCAAAAAGACAAGCACCGCAGCGAATTCAACGAAACCCAAGGCTGAGGCGGCTGCTACGAAATCTGCGTCGAAGACCACCGCGAAGCCGGCGGCCAAGAAGACGACAACGCGTCGTGTCAAGAGCACCAAGAAGGCTTCCGGAGAGGTGACGGAACCGACCGTCGCGCAGGTGGCGGCCGGGGAAGTGCACATCTCCAAGGCTGACAAGGATGGCGACCACATCGTAATGACGGTCGGCGGCAAGCGTCGCTCGCTCGACGATGTCGACGAGTCCACGTTTAATGAACAGGAAGAAGCCAAGGACGAGAAGGAACTCGTCGAAGAGGAAGGCTTCGCGCTCTCCGACTCCGATGATGCTGATGAGCCGGAGCAGCAGGTCGTCTCTGCGGGCGCAACGGCTGACCCCGTGAAGGACTACCTGAAGCAGATCGGTAAAGTCGCGCTGCTCAACGCCGTCGAAGAGGTGGAGCTCGCCAAGCGCATCGAGGCAGGCCTGTTCGCTGAGGAAGCACTCGGCGACGAAGACAACCCGGTGAAGGCCGATGACGTCGAGGATTACATCTGGATCCAGGAAGACGGGCGCAACGCGAAGAATCACCTTCTCGAGGCCAACTTGCGTCTCGTGGTTTCGCTGGCGAAACGTTACACCGGGCGCGGGATGCTGTTCCTTGACCTGATTCAGGAAGGCAACCTCGGCCTCATCCGCGCTGTCGAGAAATTCGACTACACTAAGGGTTACAAGTTCTCCACCTACGCGACGTGGTGGATTAAGCAGGCCATCACCCGTGCGATGGCGGACCAGGCGCGAACGATCCGCATCCCCGTGCACATGGTGGAAGTAATCAACAAGCTCGCTCGTGTGCAGCGCCAGATGCTCCAAGATCTTGGCCGCGAGCCCACTCCGGAGGAGCTTGCCGAAGAGCTCGACATGACCCCCGAGAAGGTCGTCGAGGTGCAGAAGTATGGCCGTGAACCCATCTCCTTGCACACCCCGCTCGGTGAGGACGGCGACTCCGAGTTCGGCGATCTCATCGAAGATTCTGAGGCGGTCGTTCCAGCCGATGCCGTCAACTTCACGCTCCTGCAAGAGCAGCTCAACGAGGTGCTCGACACGCTCTCTGAGCGCGAAGCTGGCGTCGTGAGCATGCGCTTCGGGCTCACTGACGGACAGCCGAAGACGCTCGACGAGATCGGCAAGGTCTACGGCGTCACGCGCGAACGTATTCGCCAGATCGAGTCGAAGACCATGAGCAAACTGCGCCATCCGTCGCGCTCCCAGGTGCTTCGCGACTACCTCGACTGAGCGTCGCTCATGGCGTAACTCTCCGCGCTAGGTCGTGAACAACCACCCGTGAGCGCAACCGATGCGCGCTAATGTGGCGGTGAAACGCAACTCACGGAAGGCTGCCCATGTCATTGTTTGAGCGCGCCGAGCAGGCCCCCGCAGACCCCATCTTGGGCCTCACCGAGGCATTTCAGAACGATCAGCGGTCAGACAAGGTGAATCTGGGGGTGGGCGTCTACCTTGATGAGAGCGGCACCATCCCGCTCATGGGTGCGATCAAGCAGGCGCAAGAGCAGTACATCGCCGCGCAGAAACCCCACGGCTACCTGCCCATCGATGGTTTACCGGCCTACCGGGAGCGGACTCGTGCGTTGATTTTCGGTGACGATGCTGACATCGACCACGTGACCACCGTTCAGAGTCTGAGCGGCACCGGCGCGCTGCGCATCGGTGGCGAACTGCTGAAACAGCTCTCGCCCGACAGCCGGCTGCTGCTGTCGAATCCCAGCTGGGAGAACCACCGGGCATTGTTCACGCAGGTGGGCTTCGACGTCGACACCTACACCTACTATGACGCGGACGCGCGCGGCATCAACTTCGCAGGCATGCTGGATGACCTCCAGCAAGCGGAGGCGGGCACCGTCGTGGTGTTGCACGCCTGCTGCCACAACCCCACCGGCTACGACCTCACGGACGCGCAGTGGGATCAGGTGGTGCAAGTGATTGGTGAGCGGGAGCTGGTCGCGTTCGTCGACATGGCGTACCAGGGATTTGGCGACGGGCCGGATGCCGATACCGCACTCGTCGCGAAACTCATGCACGCCAAGCTGCCGTTCCTGCTGGCCTCGTCCTACTCCAAGAACTTCGGCCTCTACGGGCAGCGCACCGGCGCACTCCATGTGGCTACCAGTAATGCCGATGAGGCGACGCGCGTGCTATCGCAGCTCAAGTTGCTCATCCGTAAGAGCTACTCCAACCCGCCGGCCTTCGGCGCCAACGTCGTTGCAACCGTGTTGGGCGAGGCTGATCTGCGCGCATCATGGGAGACCGAGCTGCAGCACATGCGCGAACGCATCGCATCCCTGCGCAGCAAGCTCGTGGAGCACCTCGCAGCGCAAGGCGTGGACGACATGGGCTTCATCGCGGAGCAGCGGGGCATGTTCAGCTACTGCGGTCTCACACGCGACCAGATGCAGCGACTACGCGCCGAGCACGGCGTATATGGCACCGACGCTGGGCGTCTGTGCGTCGCAGCACTCAACGACGGCAATATCGAGAAGGTAGCGAGCGCAATCGCCAACGTTCGTGGCTAGCTGGTCAGGGCTGGCTCGCGTGTAGGGCCAGCCCCGACGACCGGCGCACCGGGGTGCGGATGCACTCTTCGAGGGCCGCGCGGGAGCCGTAGATGCGCAACTCGCTGCGCGCTCTCGTGATGGCTGTGTAGACAAGTTCGCGCGTGGCCAGTGGCGACCCTTCAGGAGGGAGCACCACACTCACCACCGCATACTGGCCGCCCTGCGCTTTGTGCACCGTCATCGCGTGCAACTCGGCAGCGCCGTCCAGGAGCGACGGCGGCACCAGGCGCGGCTCATCGCTATCGTCGACGGCGGCGACGAGCTGGCCCTCATCGTTGATGATCACCGCGACGTCACCATTGTGAAACCCGCCTGCATTGCGAGTGAGAAGCAAGGGCTCGCCGACGTATGGACGTGTCGCGCCGTACTGCGGAAACTCGACGGCGACCATGCGGCGCGCTGCCTGCCCCCACGCCTGCACGCCGAATGGCCCCAGCCGATGCGCGCATAGCACTCGGTGGGCGTTGAGCGCGTCGAGTGCCGCTCGCGCCTGTCCACCCTTGGCGGCTGAGAGTACCGCCTGAGCGGTGGCGGTGACGTCGTCGCGGAATTGCTCGAAGCCCCCGATGTCGCGCCCTTCATAGTCGAACCACGAAATGGAGCTGGATTCGTCGATGATGGTGTTGACGGCTCCAACGTCGCCTTGATCGATGGCAGTAGCCAGCGCGGAGATTTCGGGATTGCTGCGCCTGTTCGTGCGCAACTCGATGACGCTGCCGGGCTGCGTGAGCTGTGGGTTCGCGACGATGTCCGCCAGCACAGCGCCGGCGTCGACCGACCGTAGCTGATGCGGATCGCCGACGAGCACCAGCCGCGTTCGGGGGGATAGCGCATCGAGCAGTGACGCCATATGCTCGAGCGACACCATCGAGACCTCGTCGACCACCACCACGTCGTAGGGCAGCGGATTCTGGGCGTGATATGTGGCACGAGGGCCGCGAATAGGTTTCCCCAGCAAGCTGTGTAGCGTTCCCGAGAACGGTGGGCGAGCGGCGGTACCCGGCAGTAGCTGACCGCGCACCGAATCGTGAAGTTGCCGAGCGGCCTTACCCGTCGGTGCAGCCAGCGCGATGGAGATGGGGCCAGATGCGCCGAGCGAATTCAAGATGCGCACCACTGTGGTGGTCTTGCCGGTGCCAGGCCCGCCGGTGACTACGCTCGTCATGTGCGCCATCGCGGCGCGGACAGCAGCGTCTTGCTGCTTGTCGGGCTCGTTCGTAGAGGGCAACGGCACAGCATCGTCGGCGATGGGCAGGGCTTTCCTGCGCTCCAACGCTTCAGCCACCGCCAGCTCCTGGGCATGGAATCGTGCCAGGTAGAGCCTGCCGTCGTCGAGGATGAAGGGCCGTCCGTCACCCACGAGGCGAGAGTTCGCGACGAGTTCCACCCACTCCTGCGGGTGGGGCCATGGCAGCGCTTGGTCGGCGCCAGCACCACCACCGTCGTCAACCTCCGACAAGGGCTTCAGTTCGTGAGCATTAGCCAGCACCACGCACACGGAACCCAACCGAAGCTCGCGCACCGCGAGCGCGAACGCGAGCAGCACGCGTTCGTCGGGCTCATAACCTTGACTCAGGCGCCGGGCGAGATGGAAGTCGGCGAGCCCGATCATGCCCGCCTCGCAGTACTGACGCAGCAGGCCCGTCGCCGATGCGGGCAGTTCATGCATGGTGGCCTCCCAAAAGCTCGCTCACGGCAACCACCAGATCGGGTGATGGGTACCAGGAGAACACTCCGCAAGTGTGCCCGTCGATCACCGGGGTAGTGGGCCCCGCCATACCGCGGATGAAGAGATAGCCGACCCCGCCGAGATGCTGCTCGGGAACATACCCAGGCAGGCGTATGGAGAGGTAACGATGGAGCGCGGCGGAATAACAGATAGCCTGCAGCGGGTAGTGAGCGGCCATCATGGCGTGAGCCATCGCAGCCTGTGTGTAATGGCCCAGCGTGAGCACGTCGTCGGGCGAAGGTGCGAGCCGGTTCGTTTTGTAGTCCACGACGAGGAACTTCCCGGCTTCGTTGTGTAGGACCGCATCGATGGAGCCGGTGAGCATTCCTGAGAGCACCTTGTGCGAAGCCTCCGAAGCTGCGAGGAGGTTCGGGTACTCGACGAGCGGGTCGTTCGCTGGGATGTGTGCCTGCATGAGTTGCGCAAGCTGCCCGACGGTGGCTGCACTGTCGCCTCCCATGGGAAGGTCGAAGTCGAGTTCGGCGAGCCGTAACTGGGTGGGGATATCGCTGAGCGACTGCGGCGTGAGCGGCAACAGCGGTGTGGTGACGACGGCTTCGAGACCGTCGGCCAGGATGGCGCGCTCTGACTCGGCAAACGCGATGGCGTGCATGTCGACCACTGCCTCGATGCGGGCTCGTCGCCCTTCACCTGACCAGTCGAGCACTTCGAGTGCCTCGTGAACCAGGGTTCCGAACTCGGCTCCTGCCGGCAGCGTGCCCATGGGAGCCGGGGTGCTGAGCGCGGGATCGGCGACGAGCTCGTCGCCGGTGTCTGGCTCATCGGCGCCCGAGGGGGCATCGTGCATGCCCTGCGTGAGACCGGTGTACGAGGTGCGTCGCCACTGCTGATCGATCGAGCGATGGGCCTCAGCCAGATGCAACGCAGGGGTACCCCGTTTGCGGGTATTGCGTGGCGCGACGGGCGCCTCGGGGACGGTATCGACGCGCACCAACGGTATAGGCGAGGGTGTGGACCAGGGGTACGCGTCTGCCAGCTGCGGTTGCGAGCGGTCATGAAACATGACCGCCGAGAGGGGGCCTCGGCTGCTGTTGCGCTCATCGGTATGCCATGCGATGGCGAGGTGCTTCGCCCTGGTGAGCCCGACGTACAACAGCCGCAGTTCTTCTTGCCGGGCTTGGCGGGCGGCCAAGTCGCTGATGCGCGTTCCCTGCGGCTCCTGGCGCATCCACAACACTGAGGCTTCGTCGAGTTCGACGTGGAAGGGGCGCTTGGGGTAGTGCCGAAGCGGGGACATGTCGGGCAGCAAGACGATAGGGAACTCGAGCCCCTTCGCAGAGTGCAGCGTCATCACCCGGATGGAGGGTGCATTGGTGGTCACGCGCAGTTCGGCTTGACCGTCGAGTTTCGATTGCTCATCGATGGTGCGCAGCAGTGCCACCGTGCCGCGGTGACCTGACTCGTCGAGCAGCTCTCCGATGTGGAGGAGGTCGGTGAGGTAGCGTTCGCCGCCTGGCTGCCCGACGAGCCGTGCCTCGAGCGCGGTGCGCTCACGAATGACGTCGAGCGCCGCACTCGGCCCATCATCGACGAGGGCCTGCCTGGCACTGAGCATCATGTCGGCGAGCTGCGTGGTGCCTTCTGGCGTCGCGAGCTCGTTCACGCGCATACCGATCAGATCTGTGAGTGCAACCACGCGCTCCGCTGACCCACCGTCGGGCGCAAGCCCTCGAAGCAGACGTTTCCAATCGTCTGCGGCAGGCTGTTCCCACACATTCGATGCGCCGTACAGCACTGCGGCGTAGCCGAGTTCGTTGAATCGCTGCGTGACCTGCGCTGCCACTGAGCGTGCACGCACGAGCACGGCAATATCGGAAAGCCCAACCAGGCGGTCGTCAACCTGCTGCCCCAACAAGGCATCGACTTGGGCAACGAGATCGTCGAGCACACGCTCTTGCACGCGCTCGCCTCGGGCCTGGCGAACCCAAATGCGCTCAGGCACATCGAGATCAAGACGGTTCGGATGGCTGGCCTCAACGTCATGCACCCGGACCACGCCATGGCCTAGATCGAGACCCTCCATGAGGCGCACGACGCCGTCGACGATGCCCTTGTCAGAGCGGAAATTGGTGCCCAGTGTCTGGCGGTCAGCAATCTCTGCGGTACGAAGATAGGTGCGTAGATCCGCTTTGCGGAACCCATAGATGGACTGTTTCGGGTCGCCGATCAAGATTGTGGGCCTATCGTCGTCGAGGAAGGCAGCCTGGATGACGTCCCACTGGTCGGGGTCGGTGTCTTGAAATTCGTCGACGAGCACCGCACGGTAGGCGTTTTGCAGCCAGCGCACGGCCGCGGAGCCATTCACCCCGTGCCGCAGTACCGCACGCAACCGCGCGACGAGATCGTCGAAAGTGAGGATGCCGAGTGCCTGCTTGCGCTCAGCGAACATGGCGCGCACCTCGTTGCCGAAGATGGCTTCTTCTGCATCGGCAGGGGCGAGCTCGATGGAGGTCTTGCACGCCTCCTTCGCCAACCGCAAGGCGCGATCGGGTGCGAAGGGTGGCTGCTCCGTGTCGTGATACCGGGCGAGGAAGCAGTCGGCGCCACATTCCTCCATGAGCTGTTCGGCCGCGGAGAGCTCTTCGGCGTGGTCTGCGTCGCCCAGTACGCCCATCTGCTGTAACGCCCGCTGGCAAAACTTGTGAATGGTGAACACCGCTGCCTGGTCAAAGTTGTCGAGGGCAGATTCGAGCCTGGCAATGCGTTCCTCGACGTCTCCGAGCTCGGCAAGATAGCTCACGATGGCCGCGTAGTCGGCCTCGTCGGTGATCTGCTCGCCCGCGAGGTGCTTGCGCAAGGAAGCGGCGCAGGAATCCACCGCGTCGAATACTCTGGCGCGAAGCTCGGCGGCGGCATTGTTGCTGAAGGTGATCATGAGGATCTGATCGATGCGCATGCCTGCTTCTGCGATGTAGCGCACGGCGAGGCCGGCGATGGTGAAGGTTTTGCCGGTGCCCGCGCTCGCTTCGAGCAGCAAGGTGGAGCGGGGGAGCGGGCCGTCAATCGCAAACACGTTCGTCACCATGAGCCTCCTTGCTCAGCCAGCGGCTGGTACAAGGCTGCCGCCCAACGTTCGAAGATGCTGTTCGACGGGCCGGGGGGATCGTCGCTGGTTGGCGGATCGTCGAAGAGCTGCCTCGCGGGTTCGGTGTAGAACAGCGTCCAGCGTTCGTCGGGGTGCGCCCATTTCTTGAATGCGAACGGTGCGGGATGCGTCCAGTCACGACGGTTGAAGCGATGCGTGCGCTGTTCCATCACGAGCGAGAACGCGGGCTCGAAGGGCACGGGCAACAGCCGCGACCGCCCCACCGTATGGGCGCGCACGTACAGCTCGAGTAGTTGCGCCGCGCGTTCAGGGGGCAGCTGACGCAACTCGTTGTATTTCGTGCGGTCTCTGCCGGGGCGCAGCACCACCGCACTCACGCGCACGCCCTGGCAAGCGAGGGCCAGAATATGCAACCAGGGTTGGAGGAGCGCTCGGGTGCCTGAGCCTGCAGCCGGGACGACGATGTGGCCGCCATGCACCTGCGCGATGCCGGTGAGACGGGTTCCAGCCACTTCGACATCGATATCAACGAACTGTGGAGCTTCAGCCATCAGGCGTGTCGATTGCGCGACGATGGCGTCGGCTTGCCTGCCGATGTTCGCCGCCATCGCGCGCCCGTAGGCGCCTTGAGGCACCAGCTGCGACTGCTCGGCACGGCGCAGTAGTTCCTGTGGCTCGATGTGGCGCATTCGCCCTTGGATGAAGGCTTCCCTGATTTTCCAGCTCGCGAGGCCGCCGAGTTGCAGCGGCACACGGTCGTCGAGCGTGATGTCATCGTCGGCATAGATGGTCGCCTGCTGGGCGAGAAATTCTCTGGCCGGGTCGAGGAGGAACGCCTTGAGTTTTGTGAGAGCAAGTTGCTCGACGGGAGCCTGGATCGGAAGGTGGAGCGCAGCCTTTCGGCGCTCGACGATCGCTCGATGTTCGCTGGGCTCGAGGGCGGCTCGCGCTCCCTCGAAGGCTGCGCCATCGAAGGACGCCGAGGACGCGGTGCGGAACTGGCTGGCGTTGAACGGCTGAGGGGCGTGCTGCACAATGCCGGGGAACGGCACCCCGAGCTGGCGCAGTAATAACCGTATGCTCACCGGACTCGCGAGCGCGTTTCCGGTACGTTCGGAGTGCGTTGCCGTGATGATGAGCAACTGCTCAGCTGCGGACGCGTGCGCGAGCAGTTGACGTTGCATGACGCGGCCCCTGTCTGGCAGCGTGTCGGGGAGCTCGTCGGGCAAGGCACCGGTGGTGACGTCGTCGAGGCCGATCATGGCCACCAGGCCGGCATCGATGTGACAGGCTTCGTGTGGTGCGACGACGTGCAGCTCGCCATTGCCCAGCGGGGGCCGATGCCACCGAGCAGGTAGTTCGGCTTCGATCAGGCGGCGGAACTCGCTGTGGCCGAGGTGCACCGTCGACGACTCGTGCGCCTGGGCAATGCGCTCGAACACCGTGGCCGCCTGCTGTTCCATCCAGCCATCCTCGAAGCTGAGACCAACGAGTTGCTCCAGTGCTTGAAGGGCGGCCTGCGCCCATTCGGACACGGTGAGACGTGTCTTCGTCGTTTCGCGCAGCGCCCAGATCCTGCCGATCACCTCAGTGAGTGCTCCGATGAGGTCGAGGTCGTTCGACGTCGTGTCCTCCACGCCGAGTACTCCACGAGGCCCTGCCACCCCACCCATTGCAATACCCGTGAGGAGCGCGTCGATACCGCTTTGCCAGGTATTGACGGCATCACGAGGCAGACCGAACTCTGCTCGATGATTGCCACCCAGACCCCAATGCACCTCGGCTGCGTCGACCAAGTCGAGCAGATCCGTGCGCCGGTTGGCGAACCCCCAGCGTGAGGAGATGGCCGGTAGCAGGAGAAATTCCACCACCTCGTTGACCGTGGTGCGCCCGGCGACGAGATCGAAGGTGGCGAGGATGGCGTCAATCGCGTGGTTGCCGCCCTGCGAGGTGCGGACTTCCGCGACGCGCAACGCGCCGCCTGGGTGGTGGCTCGAGGAACGGAACACGGCATTGAGCACGGGCGCCCAGGCATCAGGATTCGGGCACACGATACGCACGTCCCGCGGCTCGAGATGCGGGCGCGTCTCGAAGCAGCGCAGCAACTCATCACGCAACACTTCCGCCTGCCTCAGCTGGGAATGCGAGCCGTGAATCTGCACCTCGGGAACCGCACGCAGGGGCTTGCCAACGCGGACCGGCTCATCGTGGGCAACCTCACAAAGCCAATCCGGCGCGCCCCCGACACTCCACACGACGCGAGGGGAGAGCGCCTGGAGTAACGGGTGATGGGAGGGCGCTATCTCATCGACGCAGAACACCCAGGTGGGCCGCTCGAGCTGGGCGGCAGCCTGCGTAAGCTGCTGTGACGCCTGAACCGGATTGAACTGCAGCAGCTCGCAGGCGCTGCGTAACAAGGCAGGCTGCCAGGCCAAGTGTTCGGGTAGCGAGCCGTCGTCACCTGCGAGCCAGTGCTCCACCATCGACGGCGCGTGCTCAGCGTAGCGGCGGAACAGCTGGGCGAACCGTCCACAGGCAGACACTTTTCGCCCCGGGATTGCCAAGAACGCCTGTAGCGGGGGATAGAGGTGCGCGACGGCATCAACTTGCTCAGCAATGGCCGTGACGAGCCTGCTGCCGCGCCAGGCATCCCACTGCGCACTGACGGCCGCGTCGGCGGCGAGGACGGACGTGAGCTGCCCGATGGTGAAGAAGTCGATGCCCGCCGAGATGCCCTCGATCGTGGCGATCTCTTGGCTGAGCAGCCTGGCAGAACCAGGCGAATCGACCACCACCATGCCACGAGCGAATGGCGAGCGCAGTTCGTCGCGAATGGCAGCGACCAGTTCGGGCACCATCGCCCGCCAACTCGTGCCCAGACGTACCTGCATCACCTGCTCCTTCCGATGTGTGCAGCAGCCTAATGGGTGCCTCTGACATTTCTCATGACGCGAAGCATTGTCGGTGGCCTTTGGTAGTTTGGCCGGTTGGGAGGCCATATATGGCGGATGCAATACTCGATGCGCTCGATCCAGAACAGCGGCAGGTGGCGCTGGAGCTGGACGCGCCCGTTGTCGTGCTCGCAGGAGCTGGCACCGGGAAAACGCGCGCCATCACCCACCGCGTCGCGCATGCCGTGCGCTCTGGCCGCTACGACCAGCGCGCCGTGCTCGCCGTCACCTTCACTACTCGGGCGGCTGGCGAGATGCGGGTGCGACTGGCGCAGCTCGGCGTTCGGCACGCGCAGGCGCGCACCATTCATGCAGCCGCACTGCGCCAGTGTCGCTACTTCTGGCCGCAGGCGTACGGCACGCCGTTTCCTGAGGTCGCCGAGAACGCGTTCGGCATCATCGCCCGCGCAGCCACCCATGTGCTCGGCGATGTCGACACGGCACTGATCCGTGACCTCGAAACCGAGCTCTCATGGGCGAAATCGAGCAATGTCTCTCCCGACGCCTACCCCGAACTTGCGGTGGGCAGAAGCGTCGCAGGTGCGACGCCTACGCAGGTCGCTGCCGTGATGGACGGGTATGAGAAGGGCAAGCAAGCTCAAGACGTGGTCGACTTCCACGACATTCTGCTCTGCAATGCAGCGTTACTCAGCGGGCATCCGGCCATTGCTGAGCAGATCCGTGCGCAGTATCGCCACTTCGTCGTCGACGAGTACCAGGATATCTCCGCAATTCAGCATCGGCTGATCGGTTTGTGGGTGGACGGGCGCTCTGACGTGTGCGTCGTAGGCGACCCGAACCAGTCCATTCACGCCTTCGCCGGGGCTAATCCTCGGTTCCTCCGGGAATTCGCCGACGACTACGACGGTGCCGTCACGGTGAATCTGGTGCGCAACTACCGCTCCACGCCCGAGATCCTCCGCGTCGCGACACATGTGCTGAAACCTCCACGCGGTGAACGGTTGCGGGCCACGCGCGTCTCCGGCGACGAGCCGGTGGTGCAGGCCGCAGGAACCGTCACGAACGAGGCTGAAGGCACCGCGAACTGGATTCTCGACAGACACGACCGCGGCACGCCCTGGAATGAAATCGCGGTGCTATACCGGATCAACGCCCAGTCGCCTGTGCTCGAGGCGGCACTCGATCAGCGCGGCATCCCGTACACCGTTCGTGGCACCGAGCGTTTCTACGAACGTGGCGAGGTGCGGCAGATCGTCGGAATACTGTTGCGGCAAGCCGAGTTGGATCCCGACGGTGACGCCTCCGCGCTGCTGGAGGCCGGGCTAGCGCAGGTGGGTTGGGTAGCAGAAGCCCCGGCGGGGCAGGGGCGACAACGTGAACGCTGGGAGTCGCTCACCGCGCTCAAGCAACTGTTCGACGAGGAGCAGAAACAACACGATGCCTGGACGGCCGGCGAGGCCGGCGCGTGGCTGCGAGAGCGAGTCTCCTGGGAACAGAGCCCCATCGCGCAGGCAGTCACCCTATCCACCATGCATGCGGCGAAGGGGCTCGAATGGGACGATGTGGCGATCATTGGGGTCCGAGAAGGGCTCGTGCCATTCCCACTCGCTACCGAAGAGCCCGAGCTGAGCGAAGAGCGTCGGCTGCTGTACGTCGCGTGCACTCGCGCCCGGCAGCATTTGCGGGTGAGTTGGAACTACATCGGCGCCGGGGGAAAACAGCCGCCCTCGCGCTTTCTCGACGGCATCCGCACGCGCCAGCATGCTGAAGGCGCAACGGTGCCCGGCAAGGCGCGAGAGAGTACATCTATCCGCTCGCGCACGTGCGTTGTGTGTGGACGCCTGCTCGCTACTGCGGCGGAGCGGAAGCTGCGGCACCATGAGGAGTGCGAACTCCCCGTTGACGAGCGGCTGTTCGCTGAGCTCAAGGCCTGGCGCAAGCGCACCGCTGATGAACTCAGCACGCCGGCGTTCGTTGTGTTCACCGACGCCACGCTCATGGCCATCGCGGAAGCCAAACCTACCGACGAACAGTCGCTCCTTGCGTTGCCTGGCATCGGGCGCTCGAAGCTCGCGAAATATGGCACCGCGGTGCTCGAAGTCATCACCCAGCACGTGTGAGTGCTGCGCGGCCTCCGCCGAACGCGATCGATGCAGCGCAACCAGGCGTGCGGCAGCTTGGGCGATGGCGGGTGGGCGTCGTCGCAATGCTTCCACTGCGTTCGTCCCACGTCAGCGCACGCCCAGCCAACGCGCCGCCACGACGGTGCTGCAGCGCGTGAATCTCGACTACGGCGCCAGCCATGGCCCATGCCCGAAGGTGTGCAGCGGCGGGCGTTTCATCATGGTTGGGCAGCGCGATGCATGAAGAGCACGGAGTAGCCCTGGGTAATAGCAGCGGTCCTACCGTTCCGGTGGTAGCGGAAGCCCAGACGTAGAGCGTCGGGCCTAGCTGAAAGGCGTGTGCCTCCAGCAGTGGGTAGGTCCCCGGAGCGAATTCGAGCACGACCAGTTCAGCGCCGATGGCGAACCCAAGGTCAGCTAGCGCCGCAGCGGGGGAGACGCGGTGGCAGCGTATCGTCGTCGATGTAAACAACGGGTCGTTGGTGTGGTCTGAAACGAGCAGGATCATGCATGCAGTGTCACACGTCAGGGGGTCAACTTAGCGGTAAGTGCGACACCCTGTGGGAAACCATCCGGAAAAGCAACGTGGGTCGACACCCGGAGGTGTCGACCCACAGCGTTTTGGTTGCGATCAGGCGCGACCGAGAATGCGGTTCAGGTTGGTGCTGCATTCGGGGCACTTGCCCTTGGCCATCTTGGTGCCCTTGTCGTTCACAACGACGTTGCCCTTGGCGTTGCGCTTAGCCTTGCACTTCACGCAGTAGAACTCGCCTTCCCAAGTCTCTTCAGCCATGTTTCCTCCTAGGTTGTTGGATGTCACCGACGGCGCCGGCAACGACCGCGGTGCCCAATCATGGACGGACACGGTGCTTCACATAAGGTGAGCCCTGCGAGCTCTACCCGCCTTCCCCTGCGGGCGAGCCCCACAGGACTCACAACAACTAAGTTTGGCCCTATTTCAGCAGAAACGTCAACTAGACTCGCGCGGGTGGATGCAACGTGTGCTTGCCTCACGATTCGAGGAGCTTGCGCAGTTCGTCGTCGAGGTCGTCGGAAGCGGGGGGTTCCTTTCCCTTCGCTACGAACGCCATCGGGTCTGTGAGGTCCTTCGCAGTGGGGATCAGGTCGGGATGCGACCAGATGGCATCGCGGCCTTCGACGCCCCGATCATGTTCGAGCGCGCCCCAGAGGTTGTTCGCGTCGCGTACGAGGCGCGGGGTGAGCTCCAGTCCGATCAGTTCGCGCAGCACGGAACGAACGGGCGATTCAGCGGCGCGTCGCCGTCGGAGCACCTCGACCAGTTCGGGAGCGTGCGGCATCCACTTGTCGAGGGTGTGCTGCGCCACATGATCCACCCACCCTTCGACGAGCGCGAGGAGGGTGCCGAGCCGTTCGAGGATCTGGAGCTGGGTCTCGGTGCTCGCCGGGCGGAAAAACGACACCTGCACTTCTTCGCCGATCTTGGTGAGATCTTCGAGCGACATTTGCTCGAGGTGCTCCGGTGAGAACCGATCGGAGATCGCGTCGAGGTCGATGGTGATTTCGCGCGCATAGTGCGTCATGAGTGCCTGGAGCTGAGGGGAAAGCCAGCCGACGTTGGCGAAGAGTCGCTGCCTAGCCGCCTCGCGCAGCAGCAGGAGAAGCATCATGTCCGACTCGTCCGCGTCGAGATCCTGCGTGAACTCGGAGACATTCGCCGGAATTACCACGACGTCGTTCTTCGCCGCCAAGTTGAAGCCGATCTCCGTGCCGGTGAGAGTGTCTCGTGCCACCTTGGCGAGCACTCGTCTCAGGCGTTCGCGATACATAGCTGACGCCGACTGGCGCAGCAGCGGACCCATCATGGAGCTCAGGTCGAGACCCTCCATCTGCGCAGCTCCTTCTGACGAGCTGCGTTGCAGCGCGTCTGCGAGGCCCTCGATGATCGGTTCGACGATCGACCGCCACCCTGCGCTGGTGTCGTCGAGCCACTGCGCACGAGTGCTGAGCCGAGCGGGCAGTCCGGGGGATTCGAATGTGGTGAATTCGTCCAGCCATGACTGTGCGAGGCGTTCCGCGTCGACGACGACGTCTTGCTCTCGCGGCTGAAGGTCTGGATCTGGCCCGGCCTCTTGGAGCGCGTGCTTGGCGGCGGTGATGGTGGTGAGCCACGCAGCGTCAGGATTCTGATCTGCGGCAGGGATGCCGAACATCATGGCGCCGCCGCTCGACTGCATCTGCTGCATACGCTGCATGATGGCCTCGAAATCGACGTCTCCGTCGGCGCCGAGGATGCCCATCTGCTCCATCATCTTGCGGATTTCCTCGAAATTGAAGCCACCTGGTTGCGTCACGGGCGACCACCTCCTAGGTCATCCATTGAACCGTACCGCGCAAGTGGGCGTCATCCTCTTTGCTGAACGTTGGTACTGTGTCGTGTTGAATGCGCGAAGGGAGAGGCCGTGAACCGCAATGCCGTGGCGATTTCATCGTCGGTGTTGTTCGTCGTGTTCGCAGCGATCCTCGTGCTAACCCCCACCCCGTACGTCACGTGGCGGCCTGGTCAGCCTATCAATGTGCTCGGTGAGACTGAGCAAGGGCCGGTCATCAGCGTCGAAGGCGTGGAGGCGCATGAGGCCACTGGCCAGTTGCTGCTCACACTGGTGTCGACGTCGAAAGTGGACACCACAGTGAGTCTTCCTGAGGCCATGCTGGTGTACTTCAGCGAAGGATCTGACGCGATGCCGCGGGACCTGATCTACCCGCCCGGTAAATCCGAAGATGAAATCACCCAGGAAGCCGTCGCATCCATGGACACCTCCCGCGACAACGCCATCGTCGCGGCCCTGCGAGCTGCAGGCATTCCCGTCACCGAGCGCCCCATGGTCTCCAGCGTGGTCGTCAACGGGCCATCCGGAGAGGAGCTGCGGCCCGGTGACTTGATTGTCGAAGTGAACGGGAAGCCGGTCGAAACGACGGCCGATGTCTCGGAAGCTGTTGGCTCAGCCAATGTAGGCACTGTCGTCAGCCTCAAGGTGTTGCGGGGCGGCAAGGAACACAAGGCCAATGTGACGACGGTGGCTTCGTCGCAGGATCCTTCAAGGGCCATCATCGGCATTGGGCTGGCGGTGGGCTACGAGTACGCGCCGAAGGTGACCTACGGGTTGAGCAACGACATCGTCGGGCCGAGTGCCGGACTGGTGTTTGCTCTAGGCATCTACGACAAGATCACTGCCGGCAAACTGATGGGTAACCTCACGGTGGCGGGCACGGGTGAGATTGATCCAAGCGGGCAAGTGCGTGCCATCGGAGGGATCCAGGAGAAGATGACGGGCGCGGAGAAGGAAGGTGCGACGGTGTTCCTCCTGCCCAAAGACAACTGTGAGGCCGTCGGCGATTTCAACACCAAAATGAGGCTTGTCCCCGTCTCTACCCTGCGCGACGCTATCGCCTCGCTCCAGTACATCCAAGAAGGAAACGAGGCGGAGGTGGCAACCTGTGGGTGATCCTTCACGACTGATTGCGGTTTTGCTCGACGTCGAACGGCACGTCTCAGAGCTGGGCTGGGACCAGCCCGCCCGCCTGTTTGCGCTTGTCGGCACCCGTGAACTCCTGCAGATGGAACCGCAGTTGGCAGGGCGTGTGCCAGAAGGTTCCGAAGATGGCATGAGCGCGGTGGAACAAGACGAGTTCCGAGCCGGGGATGATCTCTTCGAGCGCCTGGCAGGCATCTATTTTCCCGACTCGGTCGAAGGTGTTGCACTCAGTTTGGAGCGCACTTTCCTGCCAAGCACCTTTGAAGCGGACGTGCCGGAGAGGGACGACGAAGCCGTCGAGTTTGTGCGGAACCACCCGGAGCACCATGACGTGCGCGCTGTTGTTGGCGTGTTACGCGACGGCTCTAGGTACGGGTTGGCCCGCATCAAATCGCACCCCGACGATCTACTGCAAGGCACCGATATCATCCCCAATCTGCCTGATGCCCTGGCCCAGACCTTGAGGAGCGAAGCGTGAGTGAAGCACACGCCACGGAAGCACCCCACGAAGGCCGCAAAGTGTTGCCGTGGTTTATCGGCATCCTCGCGGCGCTCATCTTCGCGCTGGTGATTGGAGCCAGGATCAGCACAGACTGGTGGTGGTTCCAGTCAGTGGATTTTGCAACAGTATTCACGACTCGGCTCGTCGCGCAGATCGTGCTGTTTGCGGCATTCGCGCTGCTCATGTTTGGCATCACGTTCTCGTCGTTCGCCATCGCATACCGGCTGCGCCCGAAGGTACGGCGGGCGAACCTCGATTCTGAGCTGCTCATTCAGGCCCGCGACACGCTGGATGCGAAGTCGAAGCTCATCATGGCGGTGCCCGCGACCATTCTCGCCCTATTCTCCGGCGTGAGCGCGCTCGCGCAGGTGGACACGTTCCTCGCTGCATGGCGGGCCCAGCCGTTCGGCCAGCAAGACCCGTACTTCGGTCTCGACGCATCGTTCTACGTCTTTTATCTTCCGCTGATCAGGTACGTCGTCGGGTTCCTCCTCATGGCGATGGTCAGCGCCACGATCGGGTGCCTCGTCGTGCACTTCCTCACCGGTTCGATGAACGTCAAGGCCCTCTCGAGTGCGGGGAACACGAAGGCGAACCTCGGTGCGCACCGGCAGCTCTCTGTGCTGGCGGGCATCACCCTCCTCGTGCTCGCCGCCAACGCTTTCCTCGGACGATACGCGTACCTGACCGCGCGCAACCGCAACTTCACTGGTGTCGCGTTCACTGACGACACCGTCCGCATCCCTGCTCAGCTGATCCTCACTGGCATCATCGTGCTCGTCGCACTGGTGTGCTTCGCTAACGCATGGAAGGTGCGCTGGTCGATTCCCGCCGTGTCGGTCGCGCTGCTGCTGGTGTCGTCGTTGCTGCTGAGCGGCCCCTACCCGTGGGTCGTGCAGGAGTTCCAGGTGCTCCCAAACGAGCCCGACAAGGAGCGCGAGTACATCGGTAAACACCTCAAGACCACGCGCGAAGCGTACGGCATCGATGACATCGAGATCACTGACTACGAGGCCACCACGAAGGTGGCTGCAGGTCAGCTGCGCGCCGACGCAGAGGCGCTGCCCGCCATTCGTCTGATTGATCCGGCCATCGTCGGGGATACCTACGAGCAGTTGCAGCAGGTGCGTGGCTACTATCGCTTCCCGAAGACTCTCGACGTCGATCGCTACGTGATTGACGGCAAACCCACCGACGCGGTGGTGGCCGTGCGCGAACTGGACTTTGCGGCGTCGAACGCGGAAGTCACCTGGAACAACCAGCGCACCGTGTACACGCATGGCTACGGCATGGTTGCTGCGTACGGCAACCAGCGGCACAGCAACGGTGAGCCCGTGTTCTTCTCGGGAGGCATCCCGACGGTGGGGCTCGTCGACGAGCACGAACCACGCATCTACTACGGTGAACGGTCGGGCGACTGGGTAGTCGTCGGTGCGCCCGAGGGGCAAGCCCCCGTCGAGCTCGACACTCCCACGGGTGGCGAAGGGCGTACCGAATCGCGCTATACCTACACCGGTCGCGGTGGCGTCCCCATCGGGAATTTTGCGGCGAGGCTGATGTTCGCGGTTCGTCTCGGTGACATCAATTTGATGCTCTCCGAGCGTGTGAACGACGAGTCCAAGCTCATGTTCAATCGCGTGCCGTTGCATCGCGTGCAGGAAGTCGCGCCGTGGCTGACGCTGGATTCCGACCCCTATCCGAGCGTGGTCAACGGAAAGATCGTCTGGATCATCGACGGGTACACCACCACCGATCAGTTCCCGAACTCGCAGCGCATCAACTACACGTCGGCCATCTCGGACTCGCGAGGGCAAAGCAGCGCGATTCAGCCGACCGGGCAGGACGTCAACTACATTCGTAACTCGGTGAAGGCCACCGTCGACGCCTACGACGGCACCGTCACCTTGTACGAGTGGGACGAGAACGATCCGATCTTGAAGACCTGGAGCGAGGTGTACCCCGGAACAGTCAAGCCCAAGAGCGAGATCTCTCAGGACTTGCTGGAACACCTCCGATACCCGGCCGACCTGTTCAAGGTGCAGCGCGAGATTCTGGGGCGCTATCACACGACGAGCAGCGATACCTGGTACCAGCAGTCGGATGTGTGGCAGGTGCCTAACGATCCCGTGCGAGGCGGTGAGAACAAGCAGAAGGAACCGCCGTATTTCCTTACTATCCGCTGGCCAGAGGATAAGAAGCCTCACTACGCGAATACGACCATCTTCGTGCCGAAGGACCGCGAGAACTTGTCGGTGTACATGTCTGCGAACGCCGATGCGACGAGTGATGACTATGGCCGACTGCGGGTGTTGAAGCTCTCGGATGAGCAACAGATTCCTGGCCCAGGTCAGACGTACAACGCCATCCGCACCGACGAGCAGGTCGCTGACCGTCTGTTGCCGTTCAACCGCGAGGGCTCGGACACGAAGGCCATCTTCGGCAATTTGCTCACACTTCCGCTTGGCGGTGGGCTGCTCTACGTGCAACCGATCTACACGAAGACAAGCTCCACGTCGGGTGGTTACCCTGCGCTGCGGTTCATCGTCGTGCGCTTTGGCGAGAAGGTGGGCATCGGTGACACGCTTCAGGCAGCTCTCAACCAGGTCTTCCAAGGCGACGCGGGCGCCCAGACCGGCGAACGGGTCGAGGGCACGTCCCCAGAGGCGTCCGACAACAAGGAGAAGCCGTCGAAGGAGGGGGAGGAGAAACCGTCGGCGCAACCGTCGCAGCCTGCGAGCTCTCCGGTCGAGACGACACCGCCTTCGGCGAGCCCGTCTGCCGCACCTCAGCCCGCCGAGCCTGGAGCAGCCGTCCAAGCACGGGCGAGGTTAGACGAAGCCCAGACCTTGTTCGAGGAGTCCCAGAAGGCACTGCGCCAGGGCAACCTGGCCGAGTACCAGAAGAAGAACGACGAAGCGAAGGCCAAGGTGGAAGAAGCCATCAAGGAGCTCGACGGGCAGTGACTCCAGGCGCTACGTTCCGGGCTCGACGACCTCGGGGGAGTGCTCATCGAGCTGTGGGATGAGGGTGCGCGCATCGCCGGCGATCACGACGGTCACCTCATCGGGACTGATCAGCGCGCGCCACGCTTGGCTGGCGTCACCCGTCGTGACGGCGCTTAGGGCGTCGGTGTGCCGATTGATGAAATCGGTGTGCAGGTCTGCCTCGGCGAGTGCCGCGGCTTGTGTTGCGATGTCGGCGGATGTTTCGTTGGCGAGCGGGGCGATGCCGATTCTGAATGCCTTCGCATCCTCGATCTCGTCAGGCTGGATCGGCTCGTCGAGGCGACAGGCGTCGAGAATGCGCCTTAATGCGTCGCCTGCAACGTCGGTGCGGGTGTTGGTGGTCACTTGGAACAGGCTGCCCGTCGGATCGGGAGCGAATCCTCCGCCGATGCCGTAGGTGTATCCAAGACGCTCGCGCAGCTCGAGATTGAGTCGGCTCGCGAAACCTCCTGCGATAACGTGACCGGCCAGACGTACCGCCGCCCACTGCGGGTGCGTTCGTGAGATGCTCCGCTGGGCCACTTGGATCGTGGCCTGCACCGCGTCGGGAAAATCGACGACGAGTATGCGTCGGCTGCGGGTGGCGGGCTCTACGAGTGGGGAACGCTGAGCGGTTGCGGTCCAGGCCTCGAGCACGGAGGTCTCCAAGGATGGTAGCTCGCCGACGACGATCAGCGTCGCCTGCTCAGGGGCGAACTGCGCGGCATGCCAGGCAGCAACGTCGTCGCGAGTGATGTTCGCGAGCGTCGAAGGGGTGCCTGCTGCAGGCCGGCCGCGTCGCTGGTCTTGGCCGTAGAGCCCTGCCCGCATGGCTGCGCTCGCGGCAGCGGTGGGAGAGCTCAACCGCGTGTGGTAGGCGGCCGTTTGTGCCTCGATGTGCAGCGCGACGTCGTCATCGAGGTAAGCGGGCTCGCTGAGGATCTCGACGAAGAGCGGCAAGAATTCGGTGAAGCGCCGGGCGGGCACGAGCCCACCGAGCCGAGTGGAGTGGTGTGAGGCGGATGCGTGAAACGCGGCGCCTTGCGCGTCAATGAGTTCTTGTATGTCCGGGTGCGAGCGCGTCGCCTCGTCGAGGGCGTGGAGCGCGATCGTCGCAACTCCTTCCAGCGCCAGGGGTTCGTCGGCGAGCCGGATGGGCTGGACGAGCTCGAACGCCGCAACGTTCTGGCCCGGCATGGGGAAATGCCAGACAGTCAGGCCGTTTCCCAGGGTTTGGATGTGAGGCATTGGAAATTGCCAGGGGGCATCAGTGAGGCGCACCTCGGGGCGTTGCATCACGCCTCCTTTTGCAGGTAGTGGAGCTGATGGGCCATGTCTTGTTGCAGCCAGCGGGTGGCGGTGCGTCGGACATCCTCGGGGGTGAGTGCGAGCACGTCGTCGAGATAGCGGTTCACCCTTCCGGGGTCACCCCACAACTGCCAGGCCTCGTTGAACAGATCAGCGCGATCTTCTGCGGTTGAGAGCTGCCAGAGCCAGGAGCGTTCGTGCTGGGCGACTGCCCGATCGAACTCCGCCTCCGTCGGGCCGTGATCCACGAACTCAGCGATCTCGTCGAGCGCGCGCTCCGCGGTGCGATGGGGTTCGATGCCCTGGCCTGGACGCACTACAAGCACCGCGATCGACGGGGCGTTGCGATGTGTCAGGGAGAGCGCGTGAACCTCCTGCGCTATGCCCTCGCGCTTGACGAGATTGCGATGCAGTCGTGAGGCGTGCCCGTCAGCCAAGATGGACAGCGCTAGATCGATAGCGGGCTGGTCGGGTGCCGACGCGGTTGAGGTCGGCCACGACAAGTACACCAGAGAATGCGGCACATCGCGTCGAACGGTCGACGTTGTCGCCGCGAGCGGCGGAACCTCCGATGGGGCCGGCGCAGGCGCCGCGTCGCGGCGAGGAAGGTGCCCGAAGTAGCGCTCCGCCACTTCGAAGCCCTCGTCGAGGGCTACCGGCCCCGTGAGCACCAGCTTGGCGTTCGACGGCCGGTACCACGCATCGAAGAAGGCGGCGACGTCGTCGAGGCAGGCATCGTCGAGGTGCTGCATGGACCCGATCGGCAGATGCCCATAGGGGTGCTCGATGGGGAAGTGCTGCTCGATGAGGAGCTGGAGGAGGTCGCCGTAGGGCTGGTTGTCGTAGCGCTCGCGTTTCTCCTCCTTCACCACTTCGCGCTGCGCCTCGAAGTTCTCCTCGGTGATCGACAGCGAGCTGAGGCGATCGGCCTCCAACCACAAGGCGAGTTCGAGGCCGCCGCGCGGGACCGTCTCGAAATAGTTGGTGCGGTCGAACGATGTCGTGGCGTTCACGGTGCCGCCCATAGATTCGATGAGCGCCATGTGTTCCCCGGGCGCGACGTTGGCGGAGCCTTGGAACATGAGGTGTTCGAACAGGTGCGCGAAGCCGGTGCGCGACGGAGCCTCGTCGACAGAACCCACGTCGTACCAGATGTTCAGGGCGACGCCTGGGGCATTGGCGGGGGAGACCGCGACGCGTAGACCGTTGCTCAGCGTGGTGAGTTCGATGGGGTACGACGACATGGGCGGGAGTTTATCGAAGCGCATGTAGCCAGGTCTTGAACATGCTCGTGCGCTGCGCATCCTCTTCCTGCTCACCGGGATAGGCGGTATGGCCGCAGCTGGTGACGACGAGCTCCTTCTGCCCAGCCAGCGCGTGGTACACCGCGAATTGTCCGGGCGGCGGCACGGCTGGGTCCCACAGCGCGGCACCCACCATGGTGGGCGTCGTGACGTGTGAGGCGGCGGTGGCGGCATCGAAGTAGGCCAGCACATCGAGCGCCTCGGGGTGCTGTTCGACATACTTCGCGACGGCTCCGCCACTGCCAATGCACGTCAAGCTGACGCGCAGCGGGTGGTTGCCGAAGCTGGGTACGTGCAAGGCGGCGCGCTCGTAGTTGCCGCTGAGAAGTGCGAGCGCACCGGTGCCGCCGCCGAAGCTCGCTCCTTGATAGAGGCGGGGGTGAGCACCGACGAGGTGGTCGAGCTCCGCGCTCGCTCGCCAGATATCTTGGACACATCCGCGCAACACATACGTCGACGGGTCGGCGATGCCGTGCAGCACGTGCCCCCACGCCTCCGACGGAATGCCGGGAGTGATTGACAGCTCAGGGAGTCCCCGCGTGACGGGGAGGATGACGGCATCGGTGGCAGCGACGATGCCCTCGTCGAGTTCCGGGTACGCGCGACCCCCATACCCATGGCCGGCGGTGAGGTTGATCGTCGGTTTGCCGCTGAGTGGCAGCAGCACGAAGCATCCGACGCGCATACCGTCGGTGGACGTAAAAGAGCCGCGATGCAGGCGGTGCGTAGTAGCCAGCGCCGGTGGCACGTCGAGCTCCGAATCGAGCGTGAGCGACGGGGGCAGCGCTTCCGCCTCCGCGTACGCGTCGCGCCAGAACGCGAGAAAGTCCGACGGAGCTTCCGGCAGTGGCTGCGGCTGAAGGAGTTTGGCGGTGGGCCACCCGTAGGAAGCATCGCCTGGCCATCCGTCGATACGGCCTTGCTCGTGCCACTGCTGGTGCGGAGGCTCTTCCTCGCCGAGAAACGTCGTCGGGTTCGTGTTCATAGGTGCAACCGTAGCTCGATTTGGTGCTTTGCCGTCAGAGGTCTATAGTAGATCAAGCGACGCGGGGTGGAGCAGCTCGGTAGCTCGCTGGGCTCATAACCCAGAGGTCACAGGTTCAAATCCTGTCCCCGCTACGAAATCGGGACTCCCGTC
>NZ_CAMYFI010000009.1 GCF_947255005.1 uncultured Tessaracoccus sp.
CTCCTCGAAACCGGCGGATTCAGACCCCGATTACACCCTCAAATACGATGAGCCCGAAAGTCCCGCATAGAACTCCTTGGCCGCCGCGGCATCCGTCGCGCCATAGTCTAGCCAAGCCGTTGTTCCTTGTGGTCGTGCCATGAGGGGATCTCCTTTGTATCGAGGTTGACGGTTACCACGCTACGAACCCCGCGCGGGCAATGTTTGTCCATTCGTGCGGTCTTGGCGGCCCCACTTGGCACGACTCGCACGGTTCGCCCACGGCACAGCGTCACACGTAGCGCACCCTCACCCGCGGCACAGAACCGGCAGCGCCGACAGCATCGGCACCCCGTGGCGGGGCACTTGAGCAAAACATAGATCCACCGTTGTCCCCACTGACACGGGTCCCAGGATCGGCCCGGCATGAATCGCGGCCATGGGTTCGTTCGGCACCAGATGATCGAGCGGGTCGGCATGCGCGGGCACCGCAAACCCCAAGAGGAACGGGGCACCCGGACACAGCGGCAGCCGCACTGAGTCTTGCCCCCGAACAAGGATGCCCGCGCGCGGCAAACCGACGGGGGCGGGCTGCGGATACCAGCCGACCCACACGATCGGGTCGCCTCGCAGAGATACCTGCGCGGGAACCTCCAGCCTCACCGTCACGCGCGCGGGCGAATCCCCCGGCACGGCGAACGGCCGGGGAGGCCGGCGATCCACCCGGTCCGCGAGCGCCCGCAATTGCCCGGGGGCGACACCCACAGATCGCTTGAAGCGCCTACTGAAGCTGGAGAGCGAATCGAAACCCACGCCCATCGCGATATCGATGATCGAATCGTCACCGGCTAGCAGGAGCCGCTTCGCCTCGTCGATTCGCCGAGCGGTCAGGTACTGCCCCGGGCTCATTCCCACGCCCTGCTTGAACAGGCGCGAAAAGTGAAACCGACTATAGCCGGCCCCCGCGGCGAACTCCTCGAGACTCACCGCCGCAGGATTCACCGCCGCGCTTTGCATCGCGCGATCGATGAGGTCGCCCACGTTCGCCGTCGATCCGGTCATGCCCCCACCCTATGAACGGGAGCGACACAGTGGAATAGCGTAAGTCAAGAATTCACCTTCGCGCCCCGGCCACACGACGCCGAGGTGCCCCACACGAAAGCCTGCGTGGGACCTCGGCGGCGGGTCAAGCGTTGTGGACTTGCGTAAAATCCTTGGGCTGGTGGCTTGACGCAGTCGGTCAGGAGATGTCGTAGCCCCTCACCGGTCCCGCGGTATTGGGTTCCCACCCGAGCGCCGGGGCCACGTGGGTGGCGAAGGCCTCGAGGATGTGGAGGTTGAAGTCCGGCCCCAGTTGGCTGGGAATGGTGAGCATGACGGTGTCCGCACTCATGACGGCTGCGTCGGCCTTGAGCTGTTCGGTGAGGAGATCGGGTTCTGCCGCGTAGGTCTTGCCGAAGGTCGAGCGGAAGCCGTCGATCATGCCGATCTGGTCGTGAGAGTCGTTCATGCCGAACATGAGGCGGTCTTCCTCGGACACGATGGGGAAAATCGATCGCGAGACCGACACCCGCGGCGCACCCTCGTGCCCGGCCGCTTTCCACGCACCCCGGAAGCGTTCGAGTTGCTCCGCCTGGAGGTCCGCGAACTGCTCGCCGGTCGCCTCGGACAGCAGGGTCGAGCTCATGAGGTTGATACCCTGCGAACCCACCCATTCGACGGTTTCGCGGGTACCCGCACCCCACCAGATGCGCTTATCGAGGCCGGGCGACTGCGGCTCGATCCGCAGCTTGCCGGTACGCCCAAACTGCGCCGGGTCCGCCTGGGCCATACCCTCGCCGCGGATCGCAGGCATGAAGGTGGCAAACTTCTCGCGCGCGATGTCCGCCCCGCGCGGGTCGGTCGAGCCGGTGTAGCCGAATGCCTCCCAGCCACGATCGGCGGGCTCCGGCGACCCGCGACTCACGCCCAGGGCGACGCGCCCGTCGGCGATGAGATCGAGTGCGGCAGCCTCCTCGGCCAGGTAGAGCGGATTCTCGTAGCGCAGGTCGATCACGCCGGTGCCGACCTCGATGTGCGTGGTGCGCGCCGCGATCGCCGAGAGCAGCGGCATCGGCGAGGCCGCCTGCCTGGCGAAGTGGTGCACCCGGAAGTAGGCGCCGTTGACACCCAGCTCATCGGCGGCGACGGACAACTCGATGGCGCTGTGCAACGACGCTCGAGCGTCGAACGGGTCACCTTCCGGGCCGTGATGACCAAAGCTCAGGAACCCAAAGCGCTTCATGATCTTCCTAGTTGAATTATCAACAGTATAGCGGGTACTCCTCACCAGACCGCACAGCGTTCCGCAACCGAATGACTGTTTGGCCCGCGCTGTCAATCGGTGACAACGTGCCCCTCCAGCGCCTCGGCAAGCTGCACTGACCACGGAGGTGAGGTACGTGAGGGTTGGCGGGTTGGCTGGGCAAGGGTGCAGATACCGCTCGAGTGCCTTCAAGACCGCATTCGATGAGGACATCAGCCACAAGCACACTCGCCCGTTTCGGCCACAAACCAACGGCAAGGTCGAACAATTCAACCGCACCATGCTCGAGGAGTGCGCCTGCGCTCGCACCTACACATCAGAAGCCAAATGCGTAGCCGACCTCCCCGGGCAGAACAACTAGGACGCAGACTACAACTCACACTCCAACTTTTGGAGTGTGAGTTGTAGTCTGAAGTCATGATGTGGACGCAGGATGATCTATCGTGGGCCCTCGACCAGATGCGAACGCGGCGAGGCGACGGCACCTCCATAGAGGTCAAGCGCGCCACAGGTGGCGTCCCCCAGATGACGGAGACATTGTGTGCCTTTGCCAACATGCCCGACGGCGGCACCGTGATCTTCGGCGTCGACGAGGGGGATGGGGAGTTCTCCGTCGTGGGTGTCCCGAACATCGCAGAGCTTGAAGCAGGGATCGCCAGCATGGCACGCACGGCCGTCCGACCAGCGCCGCAGATCGACTTCCAGACCATCACATTGGATGCGCAACCAGTCGTCATCGCGCACATCGCACCGTTGCCCCTTGCCGAGAAGCCTGCGCGCGTTGCAGGCAGGGCCTTCCTGCGTCAGGCCGATGGCGACTACGCCATGCATCCGCACGAGGAGCGCATGCTTGAAGTAGCGCGTCTCCATGCCGACGAACAGGTGGACTACGACCTTGCTCCCGCCCGCGGTCGCAGCCGTGATGATCTGGATGAGACCCTCTGCTCAGCCTACGTCCGGGCAGTGCGCGCTCACGACCGACGCCTACACGACTGCGATGACCCCCAAATCCTTCGCCTGACGAATGTCCTTACGGCCTCTGGCGAGCCGACGCTGGCAGGACTGTATGCTCTCGGAGCTTACCCGCAAGGACAGTATCCAGCGCTGACCGTGACCGCTGCCGTTCAGCTAACAGGGGGCGAGGGGCAGCCACGCAACCGCAACCTCCAGGACTTCACTGGCCCAATTCCCGCCCTCCTGGCCGATCTGCTCGACTGGGTGGCGTCCAACTTGGACACCATCAACCAGTATCGCGATGACGGGCATATGGAAGTCATCCCCGAGCTGCCACTCAATGCGGTACGAGAACTCTTGGCTAACGCTCTGGTCCATCGTGACTTAGGCCCAAACACGCTGGGAACCGGCAAGCAGATTCAGGTACGCCTCACGCCGCGGAACCTGTTCATCCAGAGTCCCGGCGGCCTGCGTGGCGTGTCACTCGCACAGATCGAGAGCGTCGAGCACGCCCAGGCAGCGGTTAACCAACGGCTCTATCAGATCGCCAAGCGACTGGGTACGCCCGACGGCGCATCGATCATCGAGGGCGAGGGCGGCGGCATCCGCGAAGTGTTCCGCTCCACCGAGGCGCGAGGATTGCCTCGCCCACAACTCATCGACACCGGCGTACAGTTCAAAGCCTTGCTCTGGCGCGCCCGAGAGGCCTCAGAGCGTCCTTCACCCCGGACGCCGGACACGACGAGGGGCATGAAGGCAGTACCCCGAAGTTCGTCCCCCACCCGAAACGAGCACCGGATCTTGAATGCCCTGACGACAGCCGACAGCCCGCTCACAATCCATCAGGTTGTCGACGCAACGGGATTGACGATCGGCCAGGTCCGCTACGCCCTCAACCAGCCTCTCGAGGATGGCATCGTCGTCATGGAGGGCAAGCAGGGACTCAAGTCGACCCGCTACCACTTACGATGAAGCGCTCAGGCTGTGAATGAGACCCAGAAACTTCGGCCCCTCAACCACGGCAGCAGATGGTGCAGAGAAACCGATTAGATCGCTTCCACGTCAGGAACCAACACACAAACATCCACGTTCCGCAGCCGAATAAGCTTTGGGTCCGCGGTCAGTCGGTGGCAACGTGTCCATGCAGTACCTCGGCAAAAGGCGGCAGATGAGTCTCAACGACATCGCGGACCACGTCGATGTCGACTCCGAAGTACTGGTGCACCAGGATGTTGCGGAACCCCCGAATCTGCGGCCAGGGGATCTCAGGGTGCGCACCGGTGATCTCATCGGGAAGGTGGTTCACGGCTTCACCGATGATCTGGAGGTTCCGCTCAATCGCATCCTCTGCCATCTCAGCGATGCCACTCTCGCGGTCCAACGCAGCGACGTACTTCTGGCACCGCTCGACTGCCTCTAGCGCATCAGCGATGCGCTGCTCCGGACTGCGACTCACAGCGGCACTGCCTCGGCGAGCGCCGAGGCGGAGACCGGACGCTTGAGCAGTTGGGCAGGAAACACGTCGATGTCATCGCGCTCGAACAGCGCGCGCGTCTCCTCGAGCAGACCGGATGCACGCATCAGGACGTTACCTTCGGCAGGGTCCATCTCGACAAGGATGTCGATGTCCGATCCTGCAGTCGCGGTGCCGCGGGCGACGGACCCGATCAGCTTCGGGTTAGTCGCACCGTAGCGGTCGAGGAGCATCTGGAACTCGTCACGACGCGCAGCGAGGAGCTCGCGCAGTGCAAGCGTCTCGGGCGACATGACGGTCTCAGACATGCTTCCAGAGTACCGGCCCTGGCGGCACGTTGACATGGCGCTCTACACGTTGAAGCGGAACTCCACCACGTTCCATAGCCGATTTCAGTCTGCACAGCACTCCGATAATTCCACGTGCGCTGCAAAAGGGTTCAGGCGACGACCGTCGTTGCCGAGCCGATTCGCACCCCAGCATTCGCATGATCGCTCGCCGCGACAGGAGAGTCCGTCTCGGGCCAGGTATCCACGCCATCGCCGCTAAGACGCGGCACCACATGGATGTGCCAGTGATCAACCGACTGATCACTCCCAGGACCGCAGGCGCTCAGCAAATTGACCCCCGTACCCAGCTCCGCCTCGACCATGGCTCGACCAACCACGCTGCACAGCTCGATCACCGCATTCCGGGATTCAGACGTCGTATCCAAGACCCCAAGGCAATGCTGCTTCGGCACGACGAGGGTGTGCCCAGCAGTCAGAGCCGAATCAGCCAATGCCAAGAAGGCAAGCGCGAGATCACTTTCGGCCACGATCGTCGCGGGGCTCGAGCCAGCGACAATGTCACAAAAGATGCACTCGACGCTGGCCGTCACGACGCCCGCTCCAAAGGGGTGATCTCATGCACCTGTTTGGCGATGCGATCCGAAGCCAACTCCAAGTCATAACGCGACTGCAGATTCAGCCAGAACTGCGGCTCGATACCGAAGTAGCACCCCGAGCACAGCGCCGTATCTGCGGTGATCGCGCGCTTGCCGTGCACGATCTCATTGATCCGGCGCGGGGGCACACCGATCGAGACAGCCAGCTGGTGCTGCGTGATGCCGAAGCCCTCGATGAAGTCCTCCATCGAGACCTCACCCGGGTGGATCGGGTCATAGAGCTTGTCATTCATGGTGCACCTCAGTGGTAGTCCCCGATGATCACGTTCTCAGGGCCAGCGTCAGTCCACACGAAACAAATTCTCCACTGGTCGTTGATCCGAATGCTGTGCCGCCCCTGGCGATCGCCCTCAACGCTTCAAGTCGATTCCCTGGAGGCACCCGAAGCGAGTTGAGCGACGGCGCGGCATCGAGCAGACGCAACTTCCGGTTCGCAGCCTTGTGAATCCGCGGATCGATCCGGGGCACCCGCTCACACAGCCAGACAAGCTCCGTGTCACGGTTACCGAAGGATCTGATCTCACACCAAACATGACGTGCATGACGCGTCGCGTCAATAACGCTAGACATTGAATCTAAACTCCACGACATCCCCGTCGGCCATGACGTAGTCCTTGCCTTCGAGTCGCATCTTACCAGCTGCTTTCACTGCGGCTTCGGAGCCGAGCTCGTCGAGGTCGTCGAAGCTCATGACTTCGGCCTTGATGAAGCCCTTTTGGAAGTCGGTGTGGATCACGCCTGCGGCTTCGGGAGCCGTCCAGCCCTTCTTGATGGTCCAGCCGCGCGCTTCCTTCGGGCCTGCGGTGAGGTACGACTGCAGACCGAGCGTGTCGTAACCGACGCGGGCCAGCACGTCGAGGCCAGGTTCGTCGATGCCCATGTCAGCGAGGAATTCACGCGCCTCATCTTCCTCCATTTCGACGAGTTCCGCCTCGAACTTCGCGTCGAGGAAGATGGCCTCGGCAGGCGCGACGATCTCGCGCATCTTGGCTTTGAGGTCGTCGTCGGCGAGCTCCTCCTGCGAGCAGTTGAACACGTAGATGTACGGCTTGGCGGTGAGGAGGTGCAGCTCGTAAAGGAGTTCGTGGTCGAGGTCGGCCTTGCGCACCGACACCCCCGCCTCGAGCGCTTCCTTCGCCGCGACGAACGCCTCGAACTTCGGCCGCACTTCCTTCTTGATGCGCGCCTCCTTGTCGACGCGTGGCAGCGCCTTCTCGACGGTCTGGAGGTCCGCCAGGATCAGCTCGGTGTTGATGGTGTCAATGTCGTTGGCGGGGTTGACCTTGCCGTCGACGTGGAGGATGTCGTCGTCCTCAAACACGCGCGTGACTTGGCAAATCGCGTCGGCCTCACGGATGTTGGCGAGGAAGGCGTTACCCATACCCTCGCCCTCGCTGGCGCCCTTCACGATGCCCGCGATGTCGACGAAGCTCACCGTCGCGGGGATGATCTTCTCCGACTTGTAGATCTCCGCCAGACGCGGCAACCGCGGATCCGGCACCCCGACGACACCGACGTTGGGCTCGATCGTCGCGAACGGGTAGTTCGCCGCGAGCACGTCATTGCGGGTCAGAGCGTTGAACAGGGTTGACTTGCCGGCGTTGGGAAGACCGACGATTCCAATCGTTAGTGCCACGCCTGCCGAGTCTATTACCCGCAGCCCTACCCGCCTAGTTACACCTGCCCAGCCACGCCGCAGGGCTTCTGCAACACCGGGTCGTGATACACCGTGTCACCGACCACAAAGTCGACGTACCCGACGCGCTCCCACCCGTGCTTGGCGTAGAACCGCTGGGCGCGATGGTTGTCGTAATTCACATTCAGCCACAGCCCCTCGACACCTCGCTCGACGGCGCGACGCCCTGCCGCATCGAGCAGCGCGGCGGCCACGCCCTGCCCGTGGCACTCATGCCGCACGTAGCACTTCGAGAGCAACCCCGACGTCGCGAGCGTGACGCCCATGTCGGGGGCGGGGGCACCGTCGGCATCAAAGAAGAGCAACACGTAACCGAGCAGGTGCGTGTCGTCGCAGGCCACGAGCACGTCGCGCTCCGGGTGGGCGAGATGCTCGGCGAATCGCTGGGCGGTGAGGTGCGCGTCGATGTAGGCGCGCATGTCGTGCTCGCTGAGGGAGGGCGGGCAGGCCATAGGGAATGTTTCGACGGCAAGGTCGGCGACGGCGGTGGCCTCGTCGGGACGGGCCTGCCTGATGTGGTAGTCCATGATTCTCCCTCTCCAACAGGAAAGCTATTAAGAAACGTTTGCGTATCAAAAATATGTAGGTTAGGCTCCCCTAAGTCGCGACGTACCAACCTCATCGCACCAAGAAAGACCGAAATGAAACTACAACGTCTGGCCGCCCTTGTCGCCGCAGGGCTCGTCGGCCTCGCCGCCTGCTCCCCCAGCAGCAGCGAAAGCACCACGCCCTCGACGCAACCCAGCGCATCCAATAGCGCCACTCAGGTCACCGACGCGCGAGGCACCGTCGACGTGCCCGCCAACCCACAGCACATCGTCGCCACCGACAACCGCATCTTCCAAACGTTGCAGGCCTGGGACGTGAAGCTCGTGGCTGCCCCCAAGAAGCTCATCTCGAGCAACAACCCATACAAGAACGACGACTCCATCGTCGACCTCGGCAACCATCGCGAGCCCGACCTGGAAGCGATCGTCGCGACGAAGCCAGACCTCATCTTGAACGGCCAGCGGTTCGCGCAGCACTACGACGCCATCAAGAAGCTCACTCCCGACGCGGCACTCGTCGACACTGATATCTCCCCTGACAAGCCCCTCGACGAGGAACTGAAGCGCCAGACCACCCTGCTGGGCGACATCTTCGGTAAGCAGAACGAGGCGAAACAGCTCAACGCAGACCTCGACGCCGCCATCAAGCGCGTCAAGGACGCCAACAAGTCTTCCGAGAAGTTCATGGCCGTCATCACCTCCGGCGGCGAAATCAACTACGCCGCCCCCGGCAAGGGCCGCACGCTCGGCCCAGTCTTCAAGGTCCTCGGCCTCACCCCCGCGCTCGAAACCGACGGCTCATCGGATCACACCGGCGACGACATCTCCGTCGAAGCCATCGCCCAGTCGAACCCCGACTGGATCCTCGTGATGGACCGCGACGCAGCCGTGAGCGCCAACAACGGCGAGAAGTACACGCCGGCGAACGAGCTGCTCAAGGAATCGGCGGCGCTGAAGAACGTGACCGCGGTAAAGAAGAACCAGATTGTCTACATGCCGCAAGACACCTACCTCGACGAGAGTATCCAGACCTACACCAAGTACTTCAACGAGTTGGCAGACGCCATGGAAAAGGCCTAATCCCCAACCGATGACCACCCTCACCCAGCCCAGCACCGCGACGCGAACCGCCACCCTGCCACGCGCCCAACGAGCCACCGCTGCTCGGCCCGCGCACAAGCTCTCGTGGCGGTTCGCCGTCGCGGCTCTTGGCACTGCCGGGCTGGTGGTGGCGTCGTTGTTCGTCGGCGTCTACGACGTGTTCGGCTCCACCGACGGCGCCCAGATGTTTGCGATCACCCGCATCCCGCGCACGCTGGCGCTGGTGCTGGCGGGAGCCGCGATGGCGATGTCGGGCCTCGTCATGCAGCAACTAACGCAGAACCGCTTCGTCGAACCCACCACCACCGGCACCACCGAGTGGGCCGGCCTTGGGCTACTGCTGGTGATGATCGTCGCGCCGGGGGCATCGCTGCTCGTCAAGATGGTGGTGGCGGTGCTGGCGGCCTTCATCGGCACGATGGTGTTCTTCTTTATTCTGCGACGAGTCACCCTCCGCTCGGCGGTGATCGTGCCCATCATCGGCTTGATGCTGGCAGCTGTGGTGGGCGCGTGCTCGTCGTATATCGCGCTCAGCACCAACATGCTGCAGAGCATGGGCGTGTGGTTCCTCGGCTCGTTCACGTCGGTGGTGCAGGGCCAGTATGAACCGCTGTGGGCGATCGTCGCCGTCGCCATCGCCGTGTTCATCGCCGCCGACCGGTTCACCGTCGCGGGCCTCGGCGAGGACATCGCCACCAACGTCGGGCTCAACTACCGCCGCGTGGTGCTCGTCGGCACCGGGCTCATTGCGGCTGCGACGGGCATCGTCACCGTCGTGATCGGCAATCTTCCGTTCCTTGGGCTGATCGTGCCGAACATCGTGTCGCTGTACCGCGGCGACAATCTACGCTCCAACCTGCCGTGGGTGTGCCTGCTCGGCATCGCGGCAGTGACGCTCGCCGACATCATCGGACGGGTCATCATCATGCCGTTCGAGGTGCCCGTCGGCACGATTTTGGCCATGGTGGGGTCGGTTGTGTTCATCGTGTTGCTGCTGCGGGGACGCCGTGCCTGAGCCCGCCGTCGACGCCGCTCCTGCACCTGCCCCCACCCGCCAGCACCGCTCCCGCACTAGTTCCGGTGCATTCCCGACGGCCAGCCACCGCCGCCGGTATTGGATGATCTTCGCGGGCATGCTGGTGGCTGCAGCGCTATTCGTCTTTGGCAACCTGGCTTGGGGGAACCCCATGCCGCTCGGCACTGAGGGCTGGTGGCTCATCGCGAAACTGCGGGTGACCAACATGGCGGTGATCGTCGTGGTGGCGTTTTGCCAAGGCCTCGCCACCGTCGCGTTTCACACCATCACGAACAACCGCATCATTACGCCGTCGATCATGGGCTTCGAGTCGCTGTACCGCCTGGTGCAGACCGTCGCCGTGTTCGTCTTCGGCGCCGCGGGCGTCGCGATGGTGCAGGGCGTGTGGCAGTACCTCTCGCAGGTGACGCTCATGGTGGGATTCGCGGCTCTGCTGTACGGCTGGCTGCTCACCGGCAAACGCGCAAACCTGCACCTCATGCTGCTCATCGGCATCGTGCTCGGCACCGGGATGGGCGCGATCGCAACGTTCCTCCAGCGCCTCCTCACGCCCAGCGACTTCGACATCCTCACCGCGCGCCTCATCGGCTCCATCGCTAACGCCGACGCCACCTACCTCCCCGTGGCCGTGCCGCTGGCGGCGCTCGCCGGCGGCGGCCTCTGGGTGATGTCCAGAAAGCTCGACGTGTTGGCGCTCGGGCGAGCCACCGCCGCCAACCTGGGGGTCGACCACCGGCGCAACTCCATCGTCGTGTTACTGCTAGTGGCGGTGCTGATGGCGGTGTCCACGTCGCTGGTGGGGCCGATGGCGTTCCTGGGCTTCCTGATCGCCATGATCTCCTATCAGCTGGCCGACACGCACGACCACCGCTACGTGTTCCCCATGGTGTGGCTGACCGGCATTGTTACGCTTGCCGGGGCGTATTTCGTGCTGAAGCATCTGTTCTACGCTGAGGGCTCCGTCGGCATCATTATCGAGGCCGTCGGCGGAACCTTCTTCCTCATCTACGTGCTGCGAAAGGGGCGCCTGTGATCTCCGTCAACGCCGCTGGCAAGCGTTACACCGACGAGGTGCACATCGGCCCCGTCGACCTCGACATCCCGGCAGGCGGGGTGACGGCCCTCGTCGGGCCGAACGGTGCGGGGAAATCTACGCTACTGACAATGATCGGGCGGCTGCTCGGCATGGATGAGGGCAGCATCCAGGTGGCGGGCCTCGACGTGGCCACCACGAAATCTCAGGACCTCGCGAAAGTGCTGTCGATTCTGCGACAGGAGAACCACTTCATCACCCGACTGACGGTGCGGCAGCTCGTCGGGTTTGGGCGATTCCCCCACTCGGGCGGGCGCCTCACGGAGCGCGATGAGCAGATCATTGACGACGCCATCGACTTCCTCGACCTGAACGACTTGGAGGGACGTTACCTCGACGAGCTCTCCGGCGGGCAGCGACAGCGCGCGTACGTCGCGATGGTGCTCGCGCAAGACACCGACTACGTGCTGCTCGACGAACCGCTGAACAACCTCGACATGGCGCACGCCGTCCACATGATGCGCCACCTGCGCAGCATCGCCACCGAGCTCGGCCGCACCGTCGTCATTGTGCTGCACGACATCAACTTCGCCGGCGCCTACGCCGACCGCATCTGCGCCATGAAACACGGCCAGGTGCAGGCCTTCGGCACGCCGGAGGAAATCATGCGCTCCGACGTGCTGACCAGCATCTTTGATACCCCCGTCGACGTGATCCCCAGCCACCGGGGTCCCGTCGCGGTGTACTTCTGAGGGTCACCGTTTGCGGAAGTTTCAGCCCGCCCAGTAGGCGCCGAGCGCGCGCGACAGGTAGCCCGGATCTTCCACCCCGCATAGCTCGCGGGCGGAGTGCATCGACAGCAGACCGACGCCGACGTCGACGGTGGTGATGCCGAGCCTGGTGGCCGTGATGGGGCCGATGGTGGTGCCACAAGGCATGGCGTTGTTGCTCACGAACGGCTGGGTGGGTACGTCGGCGCGCTTGCACGCGTCCAACCAGATGGCGGTGCCGACGGCGTCGGAGGCGTAATGCTGCTGGGCGTTGAGTTTGAGCAACGGGCCCTGGTTGGGCTGCGGGCGCACCACCGGGTCGTGGTGGTTCGGGTAGTTGGGGTGGACGAGGTGGCCGGTGTCGGCGGACACACAGCTGGAGCGCGCGGTGAAGGCGCGGCTGGCGTCAGCGTCGAGGCCGTAGCCAGCGGCGATTCGAGTGAGCATGTCGTCGAGGATCGGGCCTGCGGCGCCGGAGGTGGTGCCGGAGCCCACCTCTTCGTGGTCGAAGGCGGCGAAGATCTGCACGTCGGAGGTGGCTTCGGCGCGTTCCATGGCGACGAGGGCGGCGTGCGTGCAGGCGAGGTTGTCCAAGCGCGCGGATGCGAAGAACTCCTGGTTGAGCCCGATCACCTGCGGGGCTTGCGTGTCGAAGGTGTAGAGATCGTGAAATGCGACGTCGGAGCGTTCGACGCCGGCGAGCTCGGCGAGGTGGCCGAGCAGCCCGCCGTTCGGCACCGTGGTGAGGATGGGCTGGAGGTGGGTCTGCTTGTCGAGGTGGAGGGCGTCGTTGACTCCCCTGTCGAGGTGCACGGCCAGCTGGGGAATGCGGCAGATGGGCCCGGACTGCACGAGGTGCTGTTCCCCGTAGGTGGTGACGAGGCGCCCGGCGATGCCGAGGTCGCGGTCGAGCCACGAGTTGAGCAGCGGGCCACCATAGATTTCGACGCCGATCTGCGTCCAGCCCGCCGACTGCAGCAACTCCCCCGGCTTCACTTTGAAGGCGGGCGAATCAGTGTGCGTACCAACGATGCGCGCGCCGGCTTCGTCGGAGAGGGCCTCCGGCGCGATCCACGCGACGACGGCACCCTGCCGCACGATGAAGTACTTGCCGGCGATGCTTTGCCAGGGCTTGCGCTCGTCGAGCTGCGTAAACCCGGCGCTGACAAGGCGCTCAGCGATGTTGGCAGCCGCGTGGTACGAGGTGGGCGAGGAGCTGGCGAAGTGGGCGAGATCCGCGATGTGTTCCTGCATACGTCTACTCTACGGGTGCCGCCGGGTTTCGACACGCGGCTGCGCCGCGGCTCCACCATCGGGACCTTACCTCCTGACCGTCGAGTAGGCCCAAAGGGCCGAATCGAGACGCACCGCGCGGTTTCGACCCCGCCCTACGGGCCGGCTCAACCGCCGGTTGCCCGCCCACCCCTCACCCAGTAGGCAACGAAGTCGCCTAATCGAGATGCCTCATCGACGCGGCCTAGCCCAATATCCACACGCTTTTCCCAACAAGGGCGATTTTGGCCCGCGGGGTCTAGGGGTCATTGCAACAGGTGTGTTGAGAGTATCTCGTAGGGGTGGCGTAGTCGAGGCGTTGGCGGGGTCTGCGGTTCATTTGGGCGGCGACGTAGTCGAGGACTTCAAGCGCGTATCAGCGAGGCGCCGGCGTCTAGGGCATGTCGTCAGGATGGGTTGTGGCGCACTGCGGCGGGAGCGAACGAGAACCCAACGGAATGACCCGCTGCACATGTTACTCTTCAGGGACAGGAGACAGGAGCACACGATGGACTTCAATCTCGCAGTCACACGGTACCTGGAAACACCGACACTTCCTGCTCTCAACTGCATCCGTGAGGCCATTCGCAGAGATGACCATTTCACGATATCGGGAGACTCTGTCCTTGAAGGAGCCAGGCTGCTCACACAGGGGCGCCACGAGGACGCCGTCGGA
Source organism: uncultured Tessaracoccus sp. (assembly GCF_947255005.1). Lineage (GTDB taxonomy): Bacteria > Actinomycetota > Actinomycetes > Propionibacteriales > Propionibacteriaceae > Arachnia. The sequence continues at coordinate 13,791 of NZ_CAMYFI010000009.1, forward strand.
TGGTTGGCAATGCACCGAATCGCCAACTTTTTTAGCCCACGCGGACATCTCATCTTCGCCCGAGCGCTTCGCGCGACCGGACGCGAAGAGCTTGCAGAGACCGAGCAAGCCTTAGCCTCAATCGCGATGGAAGCACTGGTGTCATCTGGTACAGGACAGCTCGACGAACCTTTCATTGTGCTTCGAGTGCCCGACGAATATGACGTCTTGGCCCATTTGCGTAAGCGCCCTGGTAGTCAGGGCCTAATGATGGACGGAATGCGCCAGCTTGACGAGTTCGAACTGGAGGATGGCTCGTCACTCTGGTTCGAGTTGTTCAGGGGAGGGTCGAGGCCATGACAGTGGTGACGTGGCGTGAATGCACTGAGCCGCAGATGAGTGTAGAATTCTGCGATGGGAGGCTGACAACCCTCATCCTTTCCAGGCATGCTTTAGAGCACTGCCAGTACAGCGGAGAGGCGATGAGCGCGTTACTGCTTCCACTCTTGCAAGCGGGGGTACTCCAACACTGCACGGACCTCATTCAGGATGCCCATGTCGCTGATGCAAGGCTGATGAATAAGGATCGGGCTGTCTGCCTTCAGTTTCTCGAGCAGATGACGCCTGCGCCGGTGTTGACGGTGGAGTCAGCCAGCAGTTCTATCATCTCTGCGAATAATGAATCGATTTCGGTGAAAGTCGTCGAAGGTGTCCCCACGGAGTTGCAGATTGCTGATCACTTGGTGAGAGTCGATGCGGGGATAAACCTTGAACAAGCGTTGAAACTCGTGATTAACCAAGCACTGGATGAAGACGAAGAACTCGCCATGGGGGCAATACGCTCAGTGGAATTCCAGCCGACGCAATCCTCCGACTGGGCTTCACTCGCCCAGAGAATTCGTGAGTACAGAAAGGCTGAATTTCGATGAGCGATGTGCAATTCGACCCTGAAACCTGGCGCAAAGCGAGCAAACGAACTGCTGAATTGCGGTCGTCATTCCAGTCCGCGACCCAAGAAATCATCTTCGCTGAACTCGCGAGGAGCGGACGCTCACCCGTCGACGCAACCCTTGCCGCCGAGGGTAAACGTCTGCATTTGAAATGGTATGACGTCTGCGGAAACATGGTTGAGAAATTAAATTCAGACGCTTCGAAGCTCCGTGCTACTGCAAATACTTATGCCGAAACCGCCGATTCTAGCGAAAATGTGATCAAACGTTTCTGGAGCTACTGATGTCTGAAGCTGTCTACTTTCTCTGCGGGATTTCCCGGCCAGTCAATTCCCCCAATGCAATTATGAAGCACGCGCATATCTATGCGGGTCTTGCTGCTGCGGCATCGGAATACGCAGCGTCAATGCAGAGCCTCACCAGTGAACTCACCGCGCACAACCGGGGACCGACGACTGATGCGATGACTCAGCGTATGCAGGGCCCAGGATCCAGCAGTGATCAACTAGCACAGATCTCCGAGGGAGCCTCCAGCACCAGTGTTGCTCTTGCGGAGGCGGCGGGCATTCTGTGGGGGTGCCAGCTCGCCATGGATACGCTGACTATTCGGACTCAGGAAGCCGCCGCAGCGGCATTGAAGACTCCTCTTGACGCCCCGGCCAAACTCAGCGCCCTGTATCGTCAAGCCACAAGGGAGCTGCGGGCGCTGGAGCGACAGACTGTCGCTTACATTCAGACGGCACTGGGCACTGCGTGGGTTCCAGGAGAAATTGACGTTGGTTCCCAGCGACCCGACGAAGCACTTTCTCCAGAAGTGCAGGGCTACTGGCGATCGCTCCCAGACGATGAACGTCTCCGGATCATCGAGAACATCATAGCGAAGCGGGCTCGCGAACACGGCATTGTTCCTCCACCGCCGATCAGGTACTACGACAAAAATAGCGAACCGGAGAGAACGCATTGGTTAGGATACTGGGATGGTCAGACTCTTAACATTAACCGCGACTTCCTCGAAGAGCCCGTCACTATTAATGTGGCGGTACATGAGATGGGGCATGCGGTGCAGAGTCATTCGATGCAGAAGTATGAGTCGTATTCTTCACAGGATATCGAAGACATGATTCTCGAGAAAAGGCCTGATATTTTCACACAGTATGGCTACACTGCGGAGGAGATGCGTCGGCTGAATGAAGCCGAAGTACATTACGAGAATCATGGACCATACAATGGTCGGGCACCGGCAGAGATTGATGCTGGTCGGCACGTATATGAGTGGTCTGATCACTTGACCGTCGAGCAGTTGGAACGCTACCGATGAATAACCCTCAGCTGACCCGGCGCCGTGTATTGACTGGCGCGGCGCTCAGCGTCGCTATCACCGGCTGCACCAGAGGAGGGAAATCGGCCCCGTCTCCAACCCTGACGACGCCAGCGCCTCAGTCGGAGCCGCCGGTGCCGTCGCGCACGCCGGCGACCTGTGCGCCCAGCTTCCAATTCCGCGCCTTCCAGCCCGTCTCCTATGGCAATGCCCGGGCGGCGGAGCACCGCTCCGGCATCCGCTACCTGCTTCCGCTTACCCCAAATGCGACGGGGGATGCCGTCGCGGCCTCGTACCGAGACGGCGTCGTCGTGTGGGATGTCGCTTCGGGCGCGGTGCGCGGCGTGCTCGCGGAGGCGATCTGGTCGTCGGTGCTCGCGTGGAGCCCTGATGGCGTCGAGCTCGTCACCGAAGACCCCGACGGGCTAATCCGGCTCGATGCAGTATGCGGCACAAGCCTCGGCACACTGCGCGGGCATAGATTGTACGAATCGAAGGAAGGGCCGGGACAGCGTGTAATCCAGGCCCAGTTCGCGCCCGACGGGCGCCGGCTCTACTCCATCGGCGGAGATCGAACCCTGCGGGCATGGAGCGTCGACAAGGGCTCCAAGCTCGCAATCGACTTCCTGTCCGACTACCCGTTCGCGCTTGCTGTCGCGCCCGATTCCTCTGCCGTGGTGGTGGCTGGCCACTCCCACACGACGGTGCACGATCCAGCGACGCTGGCCCAGCGCTCGATCTTCGAAACCCCCGTCCACGTGTGGCGCTTCCTCTCCCCGACGACACTCCTCGGCGCTGCGGATGAGAAGGTCGTCGTCTCATCCCTGTCCGGGAGTGAGACGAGGGTGGCGTTCACCGTCGACGGGAACGTCACCGACGTCGCCTCCTCACCCGATGGCAGGTTTGCCGTCGCGTGTACTTCCTACCATGGGGCCTGGATCGCACCGCTGGATGGCTCCGCGGCACCCACACCCCTTGAACGCATCGACAACTCCCATGGGGCCATCAGCGGTGCCTGCTTCACACCCGACGGGAAGCAAATCATCGTCGCAGACCAACATGCCGGCATCGCAGCCTACGACCGCTCCGGCACGATCCTGCGACGCTTCGCCCAACCCGAGAACTGACCCTTTCGCCCAAGCCTTCCCCACACAACATTGGAAGAAGATCTGACCCAATAGCCCATCGAACGGGCCGACAGCGAGAGCAAACGCCACACCGACCTCGCCCTATCGGCCACAAACCAACGGCAAAGTCGAGCGATTCAACCGCACCCTACTCGAGGAATGGGCCTACGCGCGCACCTACACATCAGAAGCCGAACGCGTCGAAGCGTTCCCCACATGGCTGCACCACTACAATCACCACCGAGGCCACACCTCACTCAATGGCCAACCACCAGCCACACGCGTACCCAACCTCCCCGGACAGAACACCTAGGCGACGCAAGCACCCTGATTCGCTACTGGATCGGACAACGCACAATGATTCCACAAACACCAGTCGCTTGCGGACGCCAAGAAGGCTACCAACGACCGGAGCTAACCCAATATCCACACGCGTTTCCCCAGAAGGGCGATTCTGGCCGATTTCAGCAAACGCGTGTGGATATTGGGTTAGGTGTGACGTCAGCCATTGCTGATGACACTCACCAGACGGGTACGCAGAAATTGTCAGAGGTGTCTGCAACGCTGAAGGCATGGAGATTTGGGTAGTTCCGACAGTCCTCCTCGCGGCGGTCATTGGCGCGCTCGCGGGGTGGTGGTTCACGCACTCTCGAGCCAGCGTCGCCGCCGCGAATCTGCGGGCAGACATCGCCGACCGCGACGCCACGGTGGCTGAGCTGCAGGGCAGCATTGCGCAGTTGCAGGGCAAGGCCGCCGCCGCGGAGGCGAAGGTGGCGGGGCTGCAGGCAGAACGCGACGCCGCCATCGCCCGTGCCCGCGAGGTGGCTGCAGACCGCGCGTCGCTCGAAGAACGTTTCAAGGCCATCACCTCAGAGCAGCTGGCCCGGCAAAGCGAGCACACCACGAAGCAGCTCGTAGAACCGGTGAGCGAGGGGTTGAAGCTACTCACACAGCGCATTCAAGCGGTAGAGCAGGAACGCGCAGCAATGAGCGCAGAGCTGCGCACGCAAATCGCCGCCATGCAGGCCTCCGGCGACGCCCTGCGCAAAGAGACGCTCGGCCTGGCCAACGCTCTGCGCACCCCGCAGGTGCGCGGTTCGTGGGGCGAGCAGAGCCTGCGACGCATGGTGGAGGTCTCCGGCCTCACCTCACGCGTCGATTTCGACGAACAAACCTCCACCACCGCCGACGACGGCTCGCTTCGTCGCCCTGACATGCGCATCCATCTGGCGGGTGGCAAAGAGATCTTCGTCGACTCGAAGGCGCCGCTTTCTGCCGTGCTCGAGGCGTACAACACCGACGACGAAGCCGCCCAGGTGCAGCACCTCGACCGCTTCGCGCGCCACGTGCGCACCCACATCGACGACTTATCGAGCAAGCACTACTGGGATCTCAGTCTTGCTTCGCCGGAATTTGTGGTGCTGTTCCTTGGCTCCGACGAGTTCTACCGCCTCGCGCAAGAACGCATGCCGGATCTCCACGACTACGCAGCCCGACGCAACGTCATGCTGGCATCCCCCGGCATCCTCATTCCGATGCTGCACATCGTCGCGCACGGGTGGTCGCAGGCGTCACTGGCGGAGTCCGCGAAAGAGGTGGTAGAGCTCGGACGAAGCCTGCACGCACGCCTGGCCACCATGGGCGGGCACTTCGCGGCGGCAAGCCGCGGGCTCAACCAGGCCGTCGTGAACTACAACAAGGCCATCGCCAGCCTGGAGTCTCGCGTGTTGGTATCAGCACGAAGGTTCACAGACCTCGACGTCACGAAGGCCGGGCTCGACGAGCTCGCCCCCGTCGCTACCACGCCGTCCTGGCCGTCGGCACCGGAGCTCGCCGACGATCAACCCGCGGCCTTGCCAGACGCAGTCCCGGGTAGCGAGTCACAGTGAGCTCAGTACACAGTTCTGCGCAAGAATGGCACCTATGACTTCCGTCGCTGAACTTGCCGAACTCATCTCACCTGCGCTGAAACGCATCACCGGCGTCGCCACGCGCACGCCCGTGCAGCGAAACGCACGGCTGTCGACGCTCACCGGCAGCGAGGTGTGGCTCAAGCGAGAAGACCTCCAGCCCGTGCGCTCCTACAAGTTGCGCGGCGCCTACAACCTCATCGCCCAGCTCTCCAGCGACGAGCAGCGCGCCGGCGTGGTGTGCGCGTCGGCGGGAAACCACGCCCAGGGCGTGGCGTTTAGCGCCTCACAGCTCGGCATCGACGCGACGATCTTCGTCCCCCACACCACCCCCAGGCAGAAGCGCGAGCGCATCACCGCGTTGGGCGGGGGGCACGTCGAATTGGTGATGGCCGGCTCCACGTACGATCAGGCCAGCAACGCGTCGAAGGAGTTCGCCAAGGCCGAGGGCAAGGTGCTCGTGCCGGCGTTCGACGACCCGCGCACGATCGCCGGGCAGGCCACCGCCGTCGCGGAGGCGTTCGAACAGCTCGACTTCGTGCCCGACGTGGTGCTGCTGCCGGTGGGCGGAGGCGGGCTGTTGTCCGGGTCCGCTGCTTGGCTGCGCACCCATCACCCGAACGTGCGCATCGTCGGGGTTGAGCCGGAAGGCGCACCCTGCGTGGCCGCCGCGCTCTCGGCGGGCCGGCCGATGGAGCTCAGCGACATCGACACCTTCGTCGACGGTGCGGCGGTCTCCCGGGTGGGGGATGTGACGTTCGACATCATCCGCGAGGCGAAGCCCGAACTCGTCCGGGTGCCCGAGGGGCAAGTCTGCAGCGAGATGCTGGACATGTACCAAATCGACGGCATCATCGCGGAGCCCGCTGGCGCCCTGGCATCGTCGGCACTCCCCACCGGCGGAGTGGGCACCCGAGTGCAGATTCCGGGTGGGTCGAAGGTCCTCTCTCTCATCTCCGGCGGTAACAACGACGTCGCACGCTACGCCGAAGTCGTGGAGCGCTCCCTCATCCACGAGGGGCGCAAGCGGTACTTCCTCGTGAGTTTCCCGCAGCAGCCGGGCGCGCTGCGAAGGTTCCTCGACGAGGTCCTCGGCCCCGACGACGACATCGCCCACTTCGAGTACGTGAAGCGCAGCTCGCGCGAGACGGGCCCGGCCATGGTGGGCATCGAGCTCGGCAACCCCGGCGATTACCCGTTCCTGATGCAGCGCATCGCCGAGGTCGGCATGGAGGTGGAGCTCATCACCTACGGGTCTCCGCTGTTCAGGTTCCTCGTGTAAGGCAACCCGAACGGCGGCGCCCCTCGTCAGGCAGCCAAACGAAGGTCGTCGACACCCGTCGACGGCAGGCCGGGCGCGGTATCCGACGTCTCGGGCGCGCTGTCGTCGCCCTCAGAGGAATCCGTGTCGGTCTCGGGCTGCTCGGCGTCAGGGGAATCTTCCGACGGCGTCTCGTCCTCGTCGGCTTCTCCCTGCTGCACAGCCGAGAGCCAGTACGCCCAGAGCCGTTCCTTGGCGCCGCCCACCGGGCCGACCACGGCCTCGAGTTCGCTGGGGTTCGGCTTCCACGCGGCCTTCACCGCAGCGACCGCCTCTTCGACGGAGCCAGCCTTCGCTGACAGCTTCAGCAGGTAGTCCGGAACGGTCAGCGCCGGATCGGCGATGCCCACCAGCGGGGCGCCGATGGCCGCGACGGGCGGGAACACCGAACCAGGGATACCCACCACTACTTCCGCTGACGACGCCGCCGCGATGGTGCCTTCGTCGGCGATCTCGTACTGCTCCCACAGGCCCCGGTCCTCACGCGGGTGCAGGCCCACGCGTATGTGGTAGCCCTCAGCGTCGAGCGCAGCCGCGGTGTCGAGGAGGAGCTGCGTGCCGGGGGCGGCGCCGCCCGTTTCGTCGGGGCGAGTGACCGAGGTGGCGATGAGCACGGTGCCCTTCGTCGGGTTGTAGGCGCCGACGTCGTCGAGCCCCATGTTGCCAACAACCTCGATCTCCTCGGCGTTCAACCCGAAGTGGGTTCCGAACACCTTGGCTTCGTCGCTGGACTGCGCGGTCGCGCCCACGAGCCGCGGGCGGATGGCGTCGGCGAACTCGGCGTGCTCCGGATTGAGGTAGGCGAGCGAGCTGGCGACGACCGGGACGCTCGGCAGCGCCTCCACCACGATGGCCGGCCACTCAGTCGCACCGTTCACGACGAGGAGGTCGGCGCCCCACTCGTCGGCCTGGTCCAGAGTGATCACCTCGACGCCGTCGTCGGCTTTGTGGTCGAGGTCAGGTGAGACGAGGGCGATGCGCCCACCCTGTTCTTTGACGTAGTCCACCATCTGCTTGATGTGGTACGAACCGTACGGCTCATTCGTGGCGACGAGGACGTCGAGCTGGTCGTCGTCTGCGTGAGCCGGTGCTGTCATCACGGTGCTGACGGCAAGGACGAGCGAGATGATGCCGACGAGCGCGCGGCGGGCGATGTGCATGGAAACTCCTGAGTCGACGTTGGGAGTTCCAGCTTGGCTAACCCAGGTGAACGGCGTGCGAAGGTTACGTGAACGGTGAGCAGGCGACCAGGATGCCGGACTGCGGCAGAAAAACTTCAAAATCCGTACCCAGATTGACCAAACCCCCTGTTTTGAGGGGGTTAGACGAATCTGCGTACGGATTATGAAGTTCACGGACAGGTGTTGCACCCAGGTCACCGGTGGTACACTCGTGGCCATGCCAACCGCACTGCCGCGTTTCCAAGTCACCCAGACGAGCGAGATCGCCAACGCTCTTGCCATCGCCGCCACAGAATGGCCGGACGCCCCACGGCCGGAGCTCGTCACGCACCTATTCCGCGAGGGTGCGGCAGCTATTCAGCATCGACAGGACAAGCGTGCCGAAGCGCAACGCTCCGCCGCTATCGCGACGCAGGGAATCCTCGCGTACCCGCCCGCGTATCTGGCGGAGCTTCGAGCGGAGTGGCCCGAGTGATCATTCTCGACGCGAGCGTACTGATGGCCCACTTCACGCCAGGAGACGTCCACGCCAGCAGTGCACTGGAGATTCTGGACACCGAGGAAGAGCTCGCACTGCACTTCCTCACCCTGGCAGAAATACTCGTCCACCCTGCGAAGGTGGGCGCCGAGCGCACCATCCACCAGGCGCTCGACACTCTCGGCGTTATACAGCTACCGGTGACGCCCGACGAGCCGTCCCGCATCGCGCGGATTCGAGCGACTACCAGCCTGCGCATGCCAGATGCCTGCGTGCTCGCGGCAGCGCTCCATCAGGGTGCAGCCCTCGCCACCTTCGACAACCATCTCGCCGATGTCGCCCGGAGCAATGGCGTCGCGACGCACGACTTCGCCGCCTAGCTCAGTGCTGCACCTTCTTGCGGAGGTCTTTCCTGAGCTCAGGCGGCAATGCGAAATGCAGCGTCTCTTCGGTGAGAGTTTCCTCAACGCCGGGGGGATACCCCTTCGATTCCAGAAACTCGAGGACGCCCTGCACCAGCCGCTCAGGCACTGACGCGCCGGAGGTGACCCCCACCACGTCTGCCCCGTCAAGCCACTCATCCTTGATCTCCGTGTGGTTGTCCACCCGATACGACGCCTTCGCGCCACCCTCCAACGCCACTTCGACAAGGCGTTTCGTGTTGGACGAGTTGTCGGAACCCACGACGATCATGAGGTCGCAGCCCTTGGACGCGATCTGCTTTACCGCCATCTGGCGGTTCTGTGTGGCGTAGCAAATGTCGTCCGAGGGCGGGTCCTGCAGCTGCGGGAACTTCTCGCGGAGTCGACGCACGATCTCCATCGTCTCGTCCACTGACAACGTGGTTTGCGACAGCCACGCGACGTTGGCCCCGTCGGGGAGCTCCACCTTGTCGACGTCGTCAGGCGACTCAACGAGGATGGTGTTCTCGGGTGCCTCCCCCATGGTGCCCTCGACTTCCTCGTGGCCGTCGTGGCCGATGAGGAGAATCGTCGTGCCGTCCTTTGCGAAGCGCTTCGCCTCGTGATGCACCTTCGTGACCAGCGGGCAGGTCGCGTCGACAGTCTTCAACTGCCGCTTGCCGGCCTTCTCGCGCACCAGCGGTGACACCCCGTGCGCCGAGAACACGACGGTCGACCCCTCGGGCACTTCGTCGAGCTCATCGACGAAAATCGCCCCGCGACTCTCGAGGTTTTCGACGACGTGCTTGTTGTGGACGATCTCTTTACGCACGTAGATGGGCTGTTCATACAGGTCAAGGGACTTCTCGACGGTGATCACGGCCCTGTCAACCCCCGCGCAGTATCCACGCGGCGCGGCCACCACCACTCGCTTCTCATTAGCCATGCCGCACAGTCTAGGTGCATTTTTCTGTCAGACCCCACGGCTAGGGTGGTGGGTATGCAAGCGCAGGAACTCACCACGCTCGGATTCGCCACCAATAACCCGACGAAGCTCCTCACCGACGCGGTCGCGACGGGGCATGTGCGCGGGCTGCAGAAAGTGCCAGGTTTCGACTTGGTCGGCGCCTTCACCGACCCGTCGGGAGCCAGGCTGTCGCTCATTCGTCGCAAGGGCCACGACGTCGTCGCCACGCCGGCGCTGGCCTCGTCGGAGGCACATCGGGCGGCGGTGTACCGCGTACGAAGCCAGCTCGCCCATGTGTCGTTCTTCCTCGACGACGAAGAAACGCTCGACGCCATCGTCGCCGTCGACGACCCAACGCAGTACCCCGAGCGGAATGCCCGAGATTCCAACTCATTCACCATCATCCAATCCTTCCGGCTCGGAGCCATCGGGTTGCGAGCCGACGTGTACGCCAATGAGGAGGAGTTCCTCGCGCGTCGTCCCGACGACGACCGCGCTTGGTCGTCGCGCTCGCTGGCATCACCGTCGGTGGCTGCCGAGGGCATTCTCTCCGACGGTGAGCTGTCGCCGCGGGCATTCGTCGGCTTCACGGTAGAGAGCGCTTGGAAGCGCACCAATGAGCTCACTGGCAAGGAGTTTTGGTACGGGGTAGGTCTGTCCAAGCTGCGGCTAGCGTTCGCGCTGCCAGCGAACTACGATGTCGAACCGGGCAACGTCGTGCTAGGCACGTTCTCGCTGACGGGCTCGTCGGGGCTCTGGGACGAGGCGTAGATGGCGCTCATGAGTTCCCGCGAAGCCCCGCAGCCGCTGGGGCGTATCGTCGAGGCGGTCGGCGATTGGGTCGGCCGCCTGGGTGAGGTCTGGGTGGAGGCGCAGATCGTCGAGCTGCGGCGTCGGGCGGCGCAGATCCAGTTCCTCACGTTGCGCGACGTCGACGCCGATTTCTCCTGCAGCGCCACCGCCACGGCCGCCGTGCTCGATGCGGCTGGCCCGTTGCCCGAGGGGTCGCGCGTCGTGGCGCGGGTGAAGCCCCGCCTGTACACGCCCACGTCGAGGTTCTCGTTCACCGTGCTGGAAATCCAGGTCGCGGGCGAAGGGCGGCTGCTCCTCGAGCTGGAGCAGCGCAAACGCAAACTCCAGGCTGAGGGGCTCTTCGACGTCAGCCGCAAACGCCCCATTCCGTTCCTGCCATCGATGATCGGCCTTGTCACGGGCCGAGATTCCGACGCGGAACGCGACGTGCTGCGCAACGTGGAGCTGCGCTGGCCGGGCGCGAGGTTCCGCGTCGAACATGCACTCGTGCAGGGCGCGCAGGCCGCCGCGTCCGTGATGCAGGCCCTCGCAACTCTCGACGACGACCCCGCCGTCGACGTCATCATCATCGCTCGCGGCGGTGGGTCGCTGGAGGATCTGCTGCCGTTCTCCGATGAAGGGGTCGTCCGAGCGGTCGCCAAGGCCCGCACACCCGTGATTTCGGCCATCGGGCACGAGCGCGACACCCCCATCCTCGACCTCGTCGCCGACCTCCGCGCGTCCACCCCCACCGACGCCGCGAAGCGCGTCGTCCCCGACGTGGTGCAGGAGCTCGCCGGCCTCGACGATGCCCGCGCCCGCATGCGAGCTGCAGTGGCCGGGCGCATCGACATCGAACAGCGTCGCCTCGACGAGCTCCGCTCGCGGCCCGTCATCACCGACCCCACCAGGGCATTCGCCATTCACGACGAGCGCCTCACCCTCCTGCGCCACCAGCTGCGCGGCAGCATTGATCGCCGAATCCGCGACGAAGCGTCCGAGTTGGGCAGGCTCCTCGCGACGGTGAGGGCCACGTCGCCGAAGCGCACCCTCGAGCGCGGGTATGCGGTGCTCGTCGGCAGCGACGGCGCCATCTCTTCCATCGCCGACGCCACCGTCGGCGAGCAGATCCACGCTTATCTGGCCGACGGCGAGCTCGGCCTCACCATCGACGAAGTCACCGAGAGGAACCGCAATGACTGATCAGCCCAAGCTCACCTACGAGCAGGCCCGCGAGGAGCTCGTCGAAGTGGTGAAGAAACTGGAGTCGGGCGGCGAGTCGCTGGCCGATTCCATGGCGCTGTGGCAACGCGGCGAGGAGCTCGCGAAGCTCTGTCAGGGCTTTCTCGACGGCGCCCGCGAGCAGGTGGAGAAGGCGCGGGCCGCGAAGCAGTCGAGCGACGAGTAGCGACGCCGCCGGGAGGGCCGGGCTCGATGGTTAAGCCGCGGGCGCTCCCCATCTCGACGGTTGAGCCGCGGGCGCAGCACGCGAGTCGAAACCCTGCAGCGGGAGTGGTTTCGATACGCGCCCCCGGCGCTACTCAACCACCGAAGAGGGACGGCCCGGCGGCTACTCAACCACCGGAAAGGAGCAGCCCGGCGCTACTCCACCGCCGGGGCGAGTGTCGTCGCGAAGGCCTTCACGGCGTCGACGTTGGTATCGGCGGCGATGACGGCTACCCAGCCGTCGCGCTTCGCGACGAGGCTGGTCGTGCGCCCGTCGGCGGATTCATACGATTTCCACTGCATCCCGGCGGCGTCGACGGTGTGCCCGGTCTCCTGCCCGTCGCGGGTGACGCGCCTGATGACGTTCTCGACGCCTCGGTCGCGCTGCTCAATGCCGTAGTACACCCCGTCTGGCCCCATGTAGCCCGCCATCCAGGTGTTACCGTCGGCCGGCTTGTTATCGATCCACTTCGCGCCGTCCTTCGCCCACGCAGATCGCACGGGTTTCCAGCCTTCGGGCAAGTGCTCGGCACGCAGCACTGGATAGGGAGCTTCCGCTTCGGCGCGCTGCAGGTCGGGCGCGATATCGATGGCCGCCACGTTCTCGTCGGGATTCATGGTGAAAAACGCGATGACAAGCACCAACGGAACGAGCAACACGCCCATGGAGAGGAACATGTCTTTCGCGCGTGACTTCGGATTCGGGCGGGCCATGGGCGCCATCTTCCCATGTCTGCAGTCAGCGGCCGAATCGTCGCTCGCGTTGCGTGAAGGAGCGCAGGGCACGCACGAAGTCGGTGCGCCGGAAATCCGGCCACAGCGCTTCGCAGAAATAAAACTCACTGTGCGCGGACTGCCACAGCAAGAACCCGGAGAGCCGCTGCTCGCCCGAAGTGCGGATGATGAGGTCGGGGTCCGGCTGACCCTTGGTGTAGAGGTGCCCAGAAATCTCGTTGATGTCGAGCGTGTCGGCCACTGTTTCGAGCGTCTCCCCCTGCGCCGCTTTACTACGTAGCAGTGAGCGAACCGCGTCGCGAAGCTCGTGACGTCCCCCGTACGAGCACGCGACGTTGACGTGCATGCCGCGGATGCCATCGGTGTCGGCGTCGGCCTTGCGAAGCGATTCAGCGATGTCGTCGGGCAGGAGGTCGAGCGCGCCGACGGCCTGCACGGGCCAGCGCTTCGTGGCCGCGAGGTCTTCGACGAGCTGGCGGATCACGTCGAGCAGCGGGCCGAGCTCCTCGTCGTTGGAACGCTGCAGATTGTCGGTACTGAGCACCCACAGAGTGACCACCTCGATACCGGCCTCGTCGCACCATTCGACGAATTCCTTGAGCTTCTCGGCCCCCGCGCGATAGCCCGCGACGAGCGGCTCCCCCGGCGCGTTGGCTCGCGCCCAGCGACGGTTACCGTCGGCCAGCACGGCGACGTGCTTGGGCAGGCGGCTGCGGTCGAGCCGGCCCAGCATCTGATTTTCATACGTGGCGTAGAGCCACTTCGGCGGCCGGCATCGTCCGAGAAGGCGACGAAGTCGGGACATGTACGCGATGATACTGCGCTCGGCGCTGCGCACTTGGCAGATCCGCGATACCGGAGTAACCTACGGATACGTAAGTTACGATCCCGTAGGTAGCGCGCATGACTATGACTGACTCCCACGCAACTGAACTCGACGCCCCCATCGACATGTCCTTGCCGAAGCCCGTGATGCGCGGCTGGCTGCACCTCGGCATGACGCCCCTCATTCTCATCTGCGGCCTGACACTCACCGCGCTCGCACCGGCGCTCGACATCCGGCTGGCCTGCGCGCTGTACACGCTCACCGCCGTGCAGCTCTTCGGCACCAGCGCCGCCTACCACCGCGGCAACTGGAAACAGAAAACGCTGGCGGTGTTTCGTCGGATGGATCACTCCAACATCTTCATCTTCATTGCCGGAACGTACACGCCACTAGCTGTTGCGCTCCTCGACGGCACGGCGCGCTGGAGCCTCCTGGCACTCATCTGGGGGCTCGCGATCGCGGGAGTCGCGTTCCGCATGCTCTGGCTCAGTGCCCCGCGTGCGCTCTACACCATCTTGTACGTAGCGATGGGCTGGGCCGCCGTCGGGTGGCTTCCGCAGCTCTGGGCAGCGGGCGGACCCGCCGTCGTGATTCTCATCATCGTCGGTGGCGTGGTGTACTCGCTCGGCGCGCTCGCCTACGGCACCAAGCGCCCCAAGATCAGCCCCAAGTGGTTCGGTTTCCACGAGGTGTTCCACTCCGCGACGATCCTCGCCGCCATCTGCCACAACGTCGCCATCTGGCTCGCCGTCTTCGCCTAGGCACCCTGCGCACCGCTGGGCAGGTGCAACCTGTGCGGCAACTGAGCGGATCAAGTCTCCCCTGCCTCACGACGGCGCCTCGTCGCAGCTAGGCAGGTGACACATGTTCCGGGACAGAGCCGCACAGGTTGCCTGTGCCCCCGCCCAGATGAACAGTGGGTAACGACGCGCGTGTCGACGCGGCCAGACGCCGCCAACCGCTACTGTTCGAGACATGGAGAGAACCTCCAGGTTGATGGAACCCAACCCCTAACCACCACGGGGGCCTGGGACGAGCCCGCCCCCTGCGAAGGGAGCAAGCAGTGCTCGACGTCACCGCCCACGAATCCGTAGGCCAGCCCACCGCGCAACACGAGGCCATCCGCACCTACGTGATCGACACCTCCGTCCTGCTATCCGACCCGAAAGCCGTACTGCGCTTTGCTGAGCACAACGTGGTGCTGCCGCTCGCCGTCATCACAGAACTCGAGGCGAAACGCCACCACATGGAGCTCGGCTATTTCGCCCGCCAGGCGCTGCGTCTCCTCGACGAGCTGCGTATCAAGCACGGCCGCCTCGACGCGCCCATCCCCATCAACGACGAGGGCGGCAACCTCAGCGTCGAACTCAACCACACCGACGAGTCAACGCTGCCAGTCGGCTTCCGTCTGGGCGACAACGACACCCGCATCCTCGCCGTCGCAATCAACTACGCGAACGAGGGCCACGACGTCGTGCTGGTCTCCAAAGACCTCCCGCTCAGGGTGAAAGCCGCCGCGGTGGGGCTCGCCGCCGAGGAGTACCGCAACGAACTCCCCCTCGAAGCCGGCTACAACGGCATGGCCCAGCTCGACGTGACCGACGACGAAGTCAGCGCGGTCTACCACGACTTCGCCGCCGACGTTGAAGCGGCCATAGGCCTCCCCGTGCACTGTGGTGTGCAGCTGCACGGGCCGACGTCGAAGGTGCTCGGCAGAGTCACGTCCGACGGCAAGGTGCGCGAGGTCAAGCAAGACCGCGAGGTGTTCGGCATCAGGGGAAGGTCTGCCGAGCAGCGCGTGGCGCTCGATCTCCTGATGGACGAGTCCATCGGCATCGTCTCGCTCGGAGGCCGCGCCGGCACCGGCAAGTCGGCGCTGGCACTCGCCGCCGGGCTGGAACAAACCCTTGAGCAGCGCAAACACAGCAAGGTGATGGTCTTCAGGCCCCTCTACCCCGTCGGTGGTCAAGAGCTCGGCTACCTACCCGGCTCCGCTGAGGAGAAGATGCAACCCTGGGGCCAGGCGGTGTTCGACACGCTCTCGTCGGTCACCAACAAGTACGTCATCGACGAGATCATCGCCGAAGAAATGATCGAAGTGCTGCCGCTCACCCACATCCGCGGGCGATCGCTGCACGACTGCTTCGTGATCGTCGACGAGGCCCAGTCGCTCCAGCGCAACGTGCTGCTCACGGTGCTGAGCCGCATCGGTCAGAACTCGCGCGTCGTCCTCACCCACGACATCGCGCAGCGCGACAACCTCCGCGTCGGCCGCTACGACGGCATCGTCGCCGTGATCGAGAAACTCAAGGGCAACCCGCTCTTCGCTCACGTCGCGCTGCAACGCTCGGAACGCTCAGAGATCGCGGGGCTCGTCGCCGACATGCTCGACGGCTGAGCGCCCGCACGTCGGCCGGTGGAGGACGCGCCGCTGCCCGGACGAGCCGTTCGATAAGGTGACAACGAATCGTCCACGACACAAGGACATGGTCCACATGGCAAGCAACCCCGACACTCCCTCCTCCGACGACGCCCGCTCGGCCCCCGGCCCCCGGCCAGCCGCGCCTCCACGTCGCACCGCCGCGGCAGCCGCCCGCGCCACCGCTCGTCGCGCAGGGCAGGTGTTCAAGGAGATGGGCTACCCGCACGGGATCCATCCCGCGCTCGTGCCGGGGGTGAGTATCGAGGATCAGAAAGTGCGCTACGGCGTTGACAAGGTGATCCTCGTCGTCGTGGGCGTCGCGATCGCCGCGTTCGTCTCGTGGGGCGTCATCGCTCCGGAGAATGTGCTCGCCACCTCCACGGCCGGACTCAGTTGGATCATGACGAACCTGGGCTGGATCTTCAACAGCCTGGCGATCGGCATGGTGATCTTCCTGCTGGCCATCGCCATCTCGCGCTTCGGCAGGATCCCGCTCGGCCTCGACGGCGAACCGGCCGAGTACTCCACCATCTCTTGGGCGGCGATGCTCTTCGGCGCAGGCATCGGCATCGGCATCATCTTCTTCGGCCCACTCGAACCCCTCACCTACTACCTCTCACCGCTGCCTGGCCTCTACGAGCCGGCCACCGTCGAAGCTGTGAAGGGGGCGCTCGCGCAGGCGGCACTGCACTGGGGCCTCAACGCATGGGCGATCTACGCGATCGTCGGGCTCGCCGTCGCCTATGTCTCCTACCGTAAGGGCCGTGTACCGCTGATGAGCTCCATCCTCACCCCCTTGTGGGGCGGGGATTCCAAAGGGCCGGGGGCGCGGATTATTGACGGCCTGGCGATCATCGCGACGTTGTTCGGCACCGCCGCGAGCCTCGGCATCGGAGCCCTGCAGATCGCTGGCGGTTTCGAGCTCGTTACCGGCTGGTCGCCTGCAGGGAACGCACTCGCACTCGGCATCATCGTGCTGCTCACCATCGGCACCATCATCTCGGCGGTCTCCGGCGTGGCGAAGGGCATCCGCTGGCTGTCCAACATCAACCTCGTCCTGGCCGTCGGGCTCGCCATCTTCTTCTTCGTGGTCGGCCCGACGGTGTTCCTGCTGAACGTCATCCCGGGCGTGATCGTGCAGTACTTCGGCACGATGCCCGAGATGCTCGCCGCCACCACCGCCGACAGCGAAGAGGTGCGCACGTTTCTCTCGAGCTGGACCACGTTCTACTGGGCGTGGTGGGTGAGCTGGGCACCGTTCGTCGGCGTCTTCACCGCAAAGATCTCCCGAGGCCGGACCGTACGGCAGTTCATCTTGGGTGTGCTGCTGATTCCCTCGAGCATCATCGTGCTCGCGTTCACGATCCTGGGTGGCACCACCATCTGGTTGCAGCGCGCTCACGGCACCCTCGCCCCCGGCAACGACCCCGCCAACATCCCCGCTCCCGAGGAGGTCTTCTTCAAGGTGCTGGGTGAGATCGACGGCGGCAGCATCATCATTCCGCTGGTGATGGTGATGCTCGCGGTGTTCTTCATCACCACCTCCGATTCAGCCTCGCTGGTCAACTCGCAGCTCTCCCAGGGCGGCAACCCGAACCCGAACAAGCTCATCACCGCCTTCTGGGCCCTCTGCATGGCCGGGATCGCCATCGTGATGCTGCTCATGGGCGGTCGCGACGCGCTGCAGGGCCTGCAAAACCTCATCACCATCACCGCACTGCCCTTCGCCGTGGTGTTGGTACTCATGGCCATCGCGCTCGTGAAGGAAATGCGCATGGATCCGCTGGTGATCCGTCGCAGCTACGAGCGGGCGGCCGTGGAGAAGGCCGTCCGGCACGGCATCGCGGAGCACGGCGACAACTTCGAGATCATCGTCGCGCCCGTCTCAGCAGACAGCGAGCGCGCAGTGGGCGCAGACTTTGACTCCACCGCGGAGGAGGTCACGGACTGGTACGCCCGCACCGACGAGGACGGCAACCCCGTCGCCTACGACTACCAGACCGGCACCTACCCCGACGATCCCCCGCCTCCCGAGGACAAGACCGACGCGTGAGCGATCTGTCGTGAGCGATCTGTTCAGCCCGGGGGGCACAAAAATACTGACCGTGATCGTCAACGCCCACCATGTTGGAACAAAAACCTAAGGCGGTCGGTGCCATTGGTATGCCGCTATGGCTCTGGCCTCGATGATCGAGACCACACACCACCGGGCCTTGGACCGCTTCCACCTCCAAAGCGGGATATACGGTAACTGTCGTCGCCCGTCTTGAACCCATCACTTGGGATATGGGTGATGGCTCCTCGCCCATTACGTGCAAAGATTTGAAGAGCCTCCATCCGAATTCCATGCACCGAGAGACCCCGGTCGTATGCGGGAAACAGTCGGGTTACGAGCGGCAAGGCATCAGTCAGGGATGCGTCATTCCGCTTCACGTCACCGCCCAAGAAACCCTCAAGATCGGCGAACTTCAGGCTGTGATCACCAATCCCAAACACAATTAGGCGTTTGCATGATGTTGCCACTGGTCGGGACGAGGGAGGCTGCGAAAGTCACTGGTGAGGGCGAGGGTGAGTGCCCCGCACAGCATGGCCGCGACGAACACTGTGATGGTGAAGCCATAGCCCATGGTGTCGAGTCCGACGCCGGCAATGAGTGGCGCGAACGGGATGAACATTGAATTGAGGAGTCCGGCAGCTGAGCTGATGGCCCCCAGTTGATCGTCGGGGATCTGGGAGATTGCCCATCCCGAAGCGGCGGAATTAAAGACTGGTAGTGCGATCGCGGCGCCTGCGACAACGATGAGAATGCCAGCGAAGCTGCGCACTGCGACGAGCAGCACCAGAACCGAACAAGCACATCCGATCGCAATGATGCAGAGGACACCGGTAGGGAATCGCTTCACAATGTTTCCGGCCAGCACCGAGCCCAGGATCATGCCGATAGCCAACGCCGTAGAAACTAGGCCAATTCGAGCCTGGTTCTCGCCCGAGACGGCAAGATGTAGCACAACGGTCTGGAGACTTCCCGCAGCAGCAAGTGACAACACCGCCGCGATAACGAGCACGACCGTGATCGTGCGCCGCTCCATGAGCCAGTCGTAGCTTTGCTTGAGCTGTCCAAGCGGTGACCCATGCGGTTTGCCGTCGAGGGTGGGTTTGAGGTCGGCTTTGATCGCGCGAACGCATCCCCAAGCCAGGGCATGTCCGATGGCCTGAACTGCGTACGGTGCCCAGAGTGTAAGCGCCACGAGCGATCCGCCAACGGGCCCGGAGATGAGTCGCAGGGCGCCGTCTCGAGCTTCGTTTGCGGCCAGTGCCTGGGGGAGCTGCGATGACGGAACCAGGCGCCGCAATGCTGGCGTAGAGACTGATCCGAAGATGCCTGCACGTATTCCCGCCAATACGCCGAGTGCGGCCAAAACGGCAGGGGAGAGCAGGTTCGAGAAGAAGAGCACAATCCCTGTGAGCCATAGCACTGTGCCGTATCGGTGACCTATCAGGAGTAATTGTTTGCGGTCGTATCTGTCGGCCAGTAGGCCGCCAGGAAGCATGCAGACAGTTGCAGCGAGTGCGGTCGCGGCAGCGATGCCGCCCGAGATGCTCAGTGATCCTGTGACGGCGAGAGCGATGAGTGGGGCTGCGAAGCTGTTGATCGCAGCGCCGGCATCGGCTGCGACGTCTGAGACAAACCACTTGAGGTACTCAGGATTCTTACGAAGGGCAACGACGGTGGCGTCGTCGGCGCCAGTGTCGTCGGAAATGGCAGTGGAGTTGGAACTCGTCATGCAACGGAAGACTACATGCGCAACGTTTCTTGCGCAATATAAGTTGCGCAAATAATGTGGCTAGACTATTCGCATGGCAACCGATCCGTCACGTGTATTGAAGGCAATCGCCAGCCCAGTGCGAATGCAGATCCTGCAGGAACTCGGTTTCCGAGATGGCCGAGCAAGGGTGACGGACGTCGCAGATGCGCTTGGGGTCGCGCCAAACTCGATTTCGTACCACATGGGGGAGCTTGCAAAGGCGGGCGTGGTGGAAAAGGTCGAAACCCCGGGTAACCGGGATGCGCGCGAAACTTGGTATAGCATCTGCGGCGGAGGCGTCGCCCTGGACTTTGAGCATCCGGAAGGCGAGGCGCAGCTTCCCTCGTTGGTTGATTCGCTCTACGAGGCGAAGTCGAATTCGAGCGTTGTTGCCCGCTATCGACGCGCCGCCGTCGAGGCTGAGCATGTGCCGGAGGAGCGTCTATTGGGGGCTACGAATGTCCTTCGATTAACCCCAGAAGAACAAGAGGAGTTCTACGCGTCGATTCGCAGTCTGGTTGCGCAGGTACGCCAGTCATCAGAACGTAATCAAGCAGATCTGCGGGCGGGTGTCTCGTCGAGCGACGACACCAGCCAGGTATTTTTCGATCTCAACGTGTTCCCCGTGGTTGACCCTAGTTCGTGAACTGCGACGTGCGTTGGTCCCTCAGAAGTCACAATCTGTGAGATTTGTTTCGGTTCTCCGCAACAGATCTCACAGTTTGTGGTCGTTGCCAGCGCAGGGGGCAACGGTGAACCCTTCCGCCTGCTGGGCAGCTCACACCCGGCTCCACAGCGGCGTCTTGAGCTCGCGGTAGTCGTCGACCGGGTCGAAGCACTGCGTGCCCCGGCACACCCAGACCCCGCGCTCACTGCGCCCTTCGAGATGGTTTCCCCAGCCTGGGGTACCCGACGGAGCCGTCAGCACCGCTGACCCCGCGGGTGCCAGTCGCCATGCAGCGCGGGCGAGTTCGTCGAACGGGTCGTCGCTCACGACGGTGGCTACGGCAGGCTTCAAACCGCGGCGGGCCTCGTCGGAGATGAGGAGGTCTTGCAGCGCGGCCCCGGCAAAGGCGGGGTTCTCGGCGACGGTGCCCCACGTGGTGCGGGCGGCGAGATTGGCGCGTTCGACGAAGTCAGGACGCTCTGCGAGCAATCCGACGTGGCGCAGCGCCGCGATCATCGCGCTCGTGCCCGACGGGGTGACGTTGTCGGTCACCGACCGGGCGCGACGAAACAGCCCGGCGTCCACCGCGTCGTAGAAGCCTCCGTCGTCGGCTGCGAACCGCTCCAGTCCGGCCTCCAGCAGCTGCACCGCGTGGTCCAGCCACGCGCGCTCCCCCGTCGCTCCGGCGAGCATCGAGAACGCCTCGGCCACCGCGCCGTAGTCCTCGGCGCCGCCATCAGCCGAGGACGCCTCGCCAGCGTACGACGACCGCCTGAGCCCACCGTGGACGAGGTGCACCCGCACCAGATACTCCGCGGCGCGGCGCGCCAGCTGCAGCCACTCGGGCTCGTTGAACACCAGCGCCGCCCAGATGAGCGACGAGATCGTCCACCCGTTCCAGGACGCGACGATGAGGTGGTCGGTGGCGGGCCTGAAGCGCTGTTCACGCTCGGCGAGCAGCGCGTCACACACCTTCTGCAGCCGGTCGAACTGCGGACGCCCGCGCAGCTGCAGCGTCGAAAGCCCGTGCTCGAAGGTGCCCTGCGTGGTGACGTGGAACACGTCGGCGGCCCAGTTGCCGTCGTCCTCACCGAGCGCGTCGACGAGCAGATCCGGGTTCCAGAGGTAGAAGATGCCCTCGTGCACCGAGCTGCGGATGTCCGACGAGTCGGCGTCGAGCCCCGCGACGAAAGCGCCGTCGTCGGTGGTCATCTCGCGGGCGAGGAACTCGACGATGCCGTACGCGGTGCGCTCGAGCAGTGCGCGCAGGCCCGCGTCGTGGTCGGCGGTGCGACGCCATCCGCGCACGTAGGCGCCCAGCAGCAGCGCGTTGTCATACAGCATTTTCTCGAAGTGCGGCACCACCCAGCCGGCGTCGACGGAATACCGGTGGAAGCCGCCGCCCACCTGGTCGTGGATGCCGCCTCGAGCCATGGCTTCCAGGGTGCGCTGCGCGAGCTCGAGCGATCGTCGATCTCCCTTCACGAGCAATGCGTCGATGAGCGTGGGCGCGGGGAACTTCGGCGCACCACCGAAGCCACCATGGACGTGATCGAAGGCAGCTTCGATGGCGTCGATGGCCTCGCGGAGATCCGGGGCGTCGTCGGCCACCTCGACGGTGATGCGCTCCAGCTGTTTCGCGATGTACTCACCCGTCGACGTGAGCTGGTCGCGCTGCGTCTTCCAGCTCTGCACCATCGCGGTGAGCACCTGCGTAAACGACGGCTGCCCAGGCGCGGGTTCCGCCGGGAAATAGGTGCCGGAGAAGAACGGGAGCCCGTCGGGGGTGAGGAACAGCGTCATGGGCCACCCGCCCGCGCCGCCGTTCATGGCTTGGGTGACCGTCATGAACACGGCATCGATGTCGGGGAGCTGCTGCCTATCGACTTTCACCGGCACAAAGTGGTGGTTGATGATCTTCGCGGTCTCCACGTCGTCGAACGATTCTTCGCTCATCACGTGGCACCAGTGGCACGACGCGTATCCGATGGACAACAGGATGGGCACGTCGCGACGAGCCGCCTCGGCCAGGGCTTCGTCGCCCCATTCCCACCAGTCGACCGGCTGCCCGGAGTGGAGGCGGAGGTAGTCGCTGGCGGATTCTGCGAGACGGTTCACCATGCACGCAAGGCTAGCGGTGGCGAACGAGTGGCGCCGCGACATGCAAGGCGGCACATGTCAATTGCCGGTGTCGGGAAGTCCCGGACGCTGGGTGGGCGCGCAACGCGTGCCCTCCTTGCCGGGCTGCTCCGGTTCGGGCTTCGTCGGCAGCGGCACCACCTCGTTCGGAACCAGCGTGACCTTGTCGAACAGCGTCACCTTCTGGAGCGTCGCACCGACGGGAGCCCGCCAGCTCGACAGTTCACCGGTGCCGGAATCGAAGATCTGGAACGCCATTTGGAAGTTGTCCGACAGGTACGGCATCGGGTCGCCCTCTGTGAACGACTCCGGTGCGAGGTTGGGCACCTCGGGTTGGAGACCGCCGGGGTTATCGAACACGGGATAGTTCTCCGACTTCCACGGTGCATCCGGCACATGTCGCCGCTTGCCGTTGCGAGTCGTATAGGCACCGTAGGTGTTGCCCGTATTGGATCCTTCCATGTAATGCGTGACCCCATTGGCCGCGGTGAAGCGGTTCCACAAGTGGGAGTGACCGTTCAGCACGAGCTGCACGCCAGCATCTTCGAGCAACGGCGCAAGGTCCGTGACCAACGCATTGCGGGACTGCTCGTACTCGTAGCGCACACCGACGAGGTTGCCGCTCGCGTCGCGCTCCTCGATCCGCTCTGGATCGCTGAAGACCGGGTTCACGTTGTCACCAAGCCCGTGCGGACCCTCATGGAGCTGGACGATGGTGTAGGCGTAAGCCTTCCGCTCGGGCGAGAAGAGCTCAGCCTTCAGCCACTCGTACTGGGGGCTGCCTTTGGCCAGCGTCTCGAAAATGAAGTCGCCGTAGCCTTGCGCGAGCGGATCGTCCAAGTGCTGCGCCGCCTCTTGGTAGCGGCTGTTCGCCTTGCGCTCCGCAGGATCGGCATTGTTGTCGATCCAACGCCAGATGCGCGTCGAGTACAGCGTGATGATGCGGGTGTTGCCCACGGTCGTTGCGTACCACCGGCTGTGCCCCGAACCAGAGTCGGGGAGCGTGAAGACCTCTTCGTACGTGCGGGTGCTGAACGAGTTGTTCTCGATCCAACGCTCCTTGTCGGAATCCGAGAGCTTCAACCCGCGCGCCTCATACGCCTCCGTCGCCACCTCGCGCGGCACCGGCGCATTGAACGAAGTGTTCAATGCAGCCACACCGTCGATGCGCCCCTGCACCTCATGGTTGCCGATCGCCGGGAACATGGGCGTGTTCTGCACGATCGCAGCACCCTTCCCGACGACGCCTCCACGGTCGACGCGGCTGGCGGTACCCTGCAGCACCCGGAAGAACGCTGAGCTGCGAGTGTCGTCGAACCATTCGGAAGCCCGATCGGGGATGTTCACTAGATCGCCGGCGACGAGCACCGCGTCGAGCGCCCCCATCGTCTGCGCGGCGAGTTGGAGATTCGTCGCGGTGTTCTGCATCGCCTGATGATCGCTGGTGAGCATGATCCGCGCCCCGACCCCCGCAGGCAGCGCGGGTGCCAAGGTGTACACTGCGGAGAGGGCCACCTCCCCGTCCGACACGGACACGACCCGGTACTTGTGCCGAGCGACGGTGAGACCTGCCACCTTCGCCTCGTGACGACGAATCACACGACGGACGATGCCCTCGCTTTCCGCTGGCGGGTTCTCGATCTGGGACTTGCTGTCCTCGGCGGTGCGGCTCAGCGTCGACGTGGTGGCCTTGACAGCCCACACACCGTCGGGCAGCTTGCCCACGTCGAAGGAGGAAGCCTTCAGGGAAGTCACACCGTCACCGACCAGCACCCAGTGCACACTCGCCGAGGGAAGCTCGGTGAACCAGACCACGCACACGGAATCTGCACCGGGGAGTTGGAGGAAGGGATCGGTGAGGAGCGAGACCGCCTCCGAGGTGCGTTCCTGGGTGTCCGCAAATCCGTACTGGGCAAGGGCGCCCACCGCGGTGGCGCCGAAGGTCATGGCGAGGAGGTGTCGTCTGGAGATGCTCGTCATGTTGAGAACTCAAACAAAGACTGGTTACCCAGTGCTGACAGTTGCGTGAACTCTCGGGAAATGCATCCTGCATACATTGCTCGCACGTCGGGCAGAAGATGCGGAGCAGGGCACCACCTCCGCAATTGGTGGTTGACGCGCTCGATTCTCTCCCGGCGCTCAGCCCGCCCGCTCACCGGCGCGCCCTCTGGCTCACGCCGCTGCATCCTGCCCTCGGCACGAAACCCAAGGCGCTGCGCTTGACCTTACTGCCAAGTGGGTATTGATTCCCAAACCCTACCCACGTAGAGTCTGGGTCACGGCGGTGCTGGGGATAGCTCCAGCACCATGAACGAGACGAGGCGCTCATGACGTTGTTTCGGAAGACCATCAAAGTAGCCGTTGTCGTGATCGGGCTGATTTCGCTGGGGGTTGGAGACACCGCCAATGCGCAAACCCCATCCCAGGACTTGGTTTGTGCGGACCTTGCGCACAAGATGGAGAGTGACGCAGCCTTGGCCAACGACGTTTCGAAGGTCGTCACCGCATTGGAAGACGCCCACGCAACTCCGGACGAGGTGGCCAAGGCGATCATGAACACGCTCCCTCCCGAGAAGGCTAACAAGCTTGGAGTGCAGATCTCCATGGCAGTCAGTGAATCCGCTGTGTCAAGCACCCCCCAAGCACTCATCCCGCCGCTGCAAGTCGCCTCGGTTTGTTTTCGACCCATCACTTTCTACGGGGAAGTCAACTGGGGTATTTCCAATCCCGGCGGCGGTTCGAATCTATTCTCCGTCCTGCCCGAAAGCAGCCCGAAACTCATCTGGGCCACAGGAAGCAACCAGCACATCGATGGCATTTACCGAAGGGCTTGGGGACGATGCAACGCCATCAAGGTTCAGGACGGTGCGACCGTCACCGTTACTTCGGCCACTGGCCCGATGACTGTCTGCATCAACGCCGCCATGTACTTGACGGGCAGCCGCGTCTTCGCAATCAATAGCTGCAGGGATTCGTATTTCCCCGATGCTCCCCTCTGAAGCCAAGAAGCCCCCCACCGAGCCACCGACACGGGGCCTGCTGACCCGGCCTCTGGGTGTGGCGTCGACGCTGATCGTGCTGCTCCTGCTCGTCGCGGTGTGGGCTCCACTGCCTTGGCAAACGTACGCTGCGGACCAGCTCGCGGTGAGGGTCGCGCTCTTGCTCTGGGTCATGGGATTGGGCACGATCCTGACGTGGAGCCTCGTGCGTCACCGCTGTGGCGCGCGGGAGTGGATCGTCGCGGGCGGTATCGGCCTCGTCCTCGGCGCTGCACAGACGATGCTCTCCCCCAACGCGGTTCCCGGCTGGCCGAGCGCGGTGGAAGGCGCGCTGCCGCCTGTGCTGTACACGCTCCTGCCGCTGCTGCTGATGGCCAGCCTTCGAGTCTCGACGCACTCCGCGCCGCAGGCGATCGTCGCACTGGTGCTCGCCCTGCTCGGCGGGCTGTTCCTCGCCATCCCGTTCGGCATGCTGCTGGCCGGCACGAGCAGCGGGGCCGATGTCGTCGACGGCTCGCTGCTGCGCCCCGCGCTACTGGGCACGGCCCTCTTCGGGGCAGCCTGCTTGATGTGCCGTGCGAGACTGGAGTCATGAGCACGCCACAGACCACCATGCAGCCCACACTCGCACAGGCCACCGTGGTCAACGGCGGGCTCGTCGCCGGCATGTGGGGGCTCGAAGTCGTCGACTACGCCACGCTCCACAGCCTCGACCAGTTCGGCATCACGCCGCGCAACTTCGGCGACTTCTTCGACATCTTCCTCGCGCCCTGGCTGCACTTCGGCTGGGCGCAC
This sequence comes from uncultured Tessaracoccus sp., assembly GCF_947255005.1. Lineage (GTDB taxonomy): Bacteria > Actinomycetota > Actinomycetes > Propionibacteriales > Propionibacteriaceae > Arachnia. The sequence goes on from NZ_CAMYFI010000009.1 coordinate 40,050, forward strand.
CTGATCTCCAACTCGGTGCCATTCCTCGTGCTGGGCACGCTCATCTACATCTCCGGCAGGGCCGAGTATCTGAAGACGCTGTTCGTGACGATCGTCGTCTCAGGGCTCACGGTGTGGCTGTTGTCCCCAACGGGCACCAACACCGCCGGAGCGTCCGGGGTGGTCTTCGGATTCCTCACCTACCTGCTGGTGCGCGGCTTCTTCACGAAGAAGATTGGGCAGATCCTGCTTGCAGTGTTGGTGTTCCTGCTCTACGGCGGCGTGCTCTGGGGTGTGCTGCCCACCGCCGCTGGCATCTCCTGGCAAGCCCACCTGGGCGGCGCCGGGGGCGGTCTGCTCTCCGCGTGGCTCATGCACGGCGGAAACACGCAACCAGCCCGCAGCACGGGGGCTCAGCGATGACCGTCGACGAGGAACGTATCGCGCGGCGCTACCCCAAGCGATCCGTGGGTGACTACCTTATCTACGGCGGGCTCGCCGTCGGTATTGGCGTCGCGATGGTGCTCACGGTGATCTCGGCGTGGCACCACTCCACCCCGCCGATCGAAGCGATGGTGCGAAGCTTCACCGTCGACTCCCCCTCGCAGATCACCGTCGACTTGGTGGTGCAACGCTCCGACCCGTCCAAACCGGCGCAGTGCAAACTCGTCGCGCAAGCCGACTCCTATGAAGAGGTCGGGGAGACGACGGTGAACGTCCCCGCCGCCAGCGACAAGGTCAAGGGCTACACATTCACAGTGGCGACGGTGAAGGAGCCCGCTGCGGTCGACCAACGTGGGTGCACGATCGTCGGTGGATAGACCCGCAGGTGATAGGGTTGCGGAATGTCCGAAAACACTGAGGCAACAGCCACCGACGTCGTGTGGCTCACCCAAGAGGCCTACGACAAGCTTGAATCCGAGCTCAACGAATTGAAAACCGTCGGTCGCCCCGAGGTGAGCGCGCGCATCGCCGCCGCCCGTGAAGAAGGCGACCTGAGCGAGAATGGCGGCTACCACGCCGCCCGCGAGGAACAGGGCCAGATGGAGGCCCGCATCGCCCAGCTTGAAGACCTGCTGCGCCGAGCCCAGGTGGGCGAGGCAGCCGGCCACCCAGACGAGGTCGCGCCCGGCAAACTCATCACCATCGCATTCGACGGCGACGAGGACGACACCGACACGTTCCTCCTCGGCTCGCGCGAGGTACTGGGCGTCGACGACTCCGTCGACTATGCCGTGTATTCACCGCAAGCTCCGCTCGGCGCGGCGGTCACCGGCGCGAAGGTGGGCGACGAAGTCAGCTACAAGGCGCCCAACGGCAACACCATCCACGTCACCATCCTCAAGGTGGAAAACCTCTAACCCGCACGAAGTAGGACATGCGAAGGGGCCGCGCCGAGGATCATCCCGGCGCGGCCCCTTCGCATGTCTGCCGTTACTCGACTGCGCGCACTCCAGATGAGAAACATAGCTCTCGACAGGGCGTTTTCGGCATCTGGCGTGCGCTCAGTCGCACATTCGTCATCCGTCCGCCAGCAGTTTCGCCGCCTGAGTGGCCGAGACGTCACCGGCGGCGACGCGCTCCAAGAGGTCGTCCTGTTCCGCGACGGGAGTGCCGTACTCGCTGTCGGCATCTTCCTCGCTCCACTCCTCTGCGCGCTGCGGCATGGGGCCGCGGAGTTCTTCATCGGCGCGCGGTGTGAGCCCGAGCTTGGTGAGCAGCCCGTCGTAGCGGGAGCGCGCCGTCGGGTAGGAAACGCCGAGGTGCTTCTCCACCTCGCGCAGGTTGCCGCGTGACGCGAGGAACACCCTCAGCAGGTCGAGTTCGGTCTCGTCGAGCACGTCGAACTCTGTGCCGGAAAACTCGCCGTGCAGCTCGGTGCCGCACTGCCGGCATCCCTTGCTGATGATGATGAGTTCGTCGCCGCACACCGGGCAATCCGACGGCGCGTGGTAGGTCTTCGTCATGCTCACTCCTCCACTTTCAGCGTGGCCATGCCCATCACGACGCTCAGGTTCAGCCGGGCTGCGCCATTACCGACGACGTACTCGTCAACATCCGACGACTCACTCGGCCAGTTGATGCGCCCGAGCTTGGTCTCCCCCGTCACCGACACGTTCGCGCCGGGTGTCAGCACCACGGTCATGGCGCCTGATTCCACCCGGAGCTTCGAGCGCCCCTGGCTGATGGGCCCTTCGACGGTAACCCCGCCCGCTTGCGCGAGCAGATCCTGCACCTCAACCGCGTCCTCGATCGAACAGTTCGCGCCCGTGACCCGCACCCGCCCGAGGCGCGGCAGATTGCGCACCTTGAGGCCGCCCGTCGTGATCTCGACGTCGACCATGAGCTTCGGGTTCACCTTCACGAGCAGCTCCTTGCCGAGCGCGATGTCGCTCAGGTGCTCCCGCGTGCGTGGCGGGCGGATGAGGGAGAACCCGTCGAATCTCGGCCCGAGCTCGCCGGTGGCGTTGATCTCCAGCACCGTGCCCGTACGTCGAAGCACGTGCTCGCCCTCGACGCTGAGCGTCGCCACCTGCGAGTCGCCCTCGATGCGCACCCGCCGGCCCGTGGCCTGAATCTGCACGCGCTCCAGCCCGCCGTTTCGCGCCTGCGCGCCCTCCGCTGACGGCTGTTCCCACGCTTCTTCCGCGGCCTTCGCTACCTGCTTGAGCTCTTCGATGCGGCGACGGGCCTCGTCGGCGGTGATCTTGCCCTCGGCCAAGTCGTTCAGGATAGGTTCAAAATTCAGCTTCGCCATATTGCATATTGTAAAGGGCAACTTTCCATTCTGGAAGGTTTTGCTGATCTCGACGAGACGAGCCCGGCGTGGCAGAGTGTTGAGCATGCCCGCGCCACTTTCAGACCTCATCGCACCCGACTGGGCAGAAGCGCTCGCCGATGTCGAGCCGCAGATTCACCAGATGGGCCAATTCCTTCGCGGCGAGCTCGCAGCCGGTCGCGGCTATCTGCCCGCAGGCCCCGACGTGCTGCGCGCCTTCACCCTCCCGCTGGCCGACGTGCGCGTGCTCATCATCGGGCAAGATCCCTACCCGACGCCGGGGCACGCCGTCGGGCTGTGCTTCTCCGTCGCCCCCGACGTTCGCCCCATCCCGAAGTCGCTCATCAACATTTACAAGGAGCTTTACGACGACCTGGGCATTCCCCCGGCTCCGCACGGCGACCTCACCCACTGGTTCGAGCAGGGCGTACTGCTGCTGAACCGCTCGCTCACCGTACGGCCAGGCGCGCCGGCGTCGCATCGCGGCAAAGGCTGGGAGGCGGTGACAACGCGCGCCGTCCAGGCGCTAGCCGACCGCGGCGGGCCGCTCGTCGCGCTGCTGTGGGGCCGCGACGCGCAGCAAGCCGAGCGCCTCTTGCCCGGCGTGCCCGTAATCAAGTCGCCGCACCCGTCGCCGCTGTCTGCCCACAACGGGTTCTTCGGCTCCCGCCCATTCTCGAGGGTGAACCAGGCGCTCGAGGCGCAGGGTGCGCAGCCGATCGATTGGCGCATTCCGGCGTAGCAAACTGCAAAACTCGCCAACAGTGCGTTGCCTCCCCCGTTTTTCGGGCACTTGTGAGCTTCTGTTGGCGAGTTTTGCAGTTCTGCGCCGGGTACCCGCTTGCGCGAGGTGCCACACTGGCCCCATGGACATTGATGTGATGGGCTGGCTGCAGCGCAACTGGAAACCGACGATGGTCTCCCCCGACGAGGCCCTCCCCGGCCGCGATGAGCCAGTGCTGAGCCCCATCCCTCGTCACGAAGTATTCGGCATCCCCCTCGACGAGGTTCCCGCCGGCTGCGAGGTGGCGTACTTCGCGCTCGGTTGTTACTGGGGCGAGGAGCGTATGTTCTGGAACACCGACGGCGTGGTGAACACCGCCGTCGGATTCATGGGCGGGTTCACTCCCAACCCCACCTACCAGGAGTCATGCACCGGCGACACCGGCCACACCGAGACGGTGCAGGTGGTCTTCGACCCGTCGCGGATCACCTACGACGACCTGCTGCGCATCTTCTGGGAAGCCCACGACCCCACCCAGCTCAACCGCCAGGGCAACGACATCGGCACCCAGTACCGCTCCGCGATCTTCCCGGTCGACGAGGAACAACAGGCAGCAGCAGAGGCGTCGAAGCAACGCTTCCAGACTGCGCTGACGAAGGCCGGCTACGGCGAGATCACGACGGAGATCACGCCCGGCCAACGGTTCTACTACGCCGAGGAGGAGCACCAGCAGTACCTCCACAAGAATCCAGCGGGGTACGCGTGCGACCATCGGACTGGAGTCTCATGCTCACCAAATGACGTATGACCCTGGTCCCAGATTGCACTTTCGCCGCATGCCCGAACATTCACTGATATACGCTTCGGACATGAAGCACACAAGTGGGGCTACAAGCACCCTGACGAGAACTCGCGTCGCCCTGATGACACTCCTTACGCTTGCACTCGCGGCTCTGGCCGCCACTTTCCCAACGGAAGCAAGCGCAGCTGGGCCCTGTAAAGTCACGGGATACACCATCCATGCACAACTGCAGATGTCGACCCGCGATATCAGCAAGAGCGAAGTCGAAGCTTCAGTCAGGGTCAACTGCTCACGCGGTAGATGGCAGCCCACCCAGAAGACTTGGATTTACCAAGGAAGTTCCTTTCAGTCTCCAAAACGACCTGCTGTCGTTATGAACGCTCAGGGCGTCGTCGTTACTGCCTGGTGGCCAACGGGGTCAGGAGGCGGAGGGGCCGGCTCTTGGGGTATCCCGGTGGCTCCTGAACTGCTATGATCCGATATCAACTTGCTGCCCGAGTCGACTACGACCGTAGCTGCAACGCCGCGATGGTAACCTTCGAGGATTCTCAGGTAGCTGCCCCAACCACCGATTATCCCATCTTCGGACCAGCGGGCGAGGTAGAGGCTGTAGTCACCTTCAATGCGGCTGGAGTGATCTTAGGAATCGAACTTCTCAATGCATCTGTGCAACTGCCTCTCCCACGAACGACTACCGACCAGCCGACGCCACCAATGCCCTCGTAGACCATGACTGCTTTCATAACTGTTGGGGAACCCCGACGGCTACTGTCCCGTGCACGCCACGGGCGTGAAATGCGGGCCGAGCGAGGACTGACTTCGCGTCACGCTCTTCCGCGAAGCTTCACTCAAGGTAGGCACGGCCATGCATCATCAGGTGTTCAACGACGCCGCGGCACGCACTCTCCTGCGAGTGCTCTCGTGTGAGCACATAGCCATCCGAAGCGTTCGCCTGGCTACGGACCCGGAGATCACCGTGCTCATCCCAGACAGCGAGCTCTACAAACGATACGTGGCCCAACTCGCCCCGGATGATGAGTCACTCGCCGAGGTTCACCTCCAAGAACAGCTCAGTGGGTGGTACGGAGATGATGAGGGCGCCGTGACTCTCGAGCTTGTAGAGGACGCAGACGGGCACATCGATTGGATGAGAACGTGACCACCAGCGGCCACCCCAGTCCCGTCATGGAGCTCCTGCTCGAGGAGCGTTCCGACCCAGGCGACGCACTGTCGTGGCAGCTCGCCTTGGGGGCAGTGGTGGACTCCCTTCCTTGGATGGGCGACGAGCCGTTCGAGCCCTATGCCGGCACTGCGCGACCGATGCCCCCGCTGCCGCCGTTCATCGTCGAGCTGTGGTCTCAGCCATACGCTCCAGCCCGGCAGGTCGAACTCGGCACGCCTGAATTTCTACGGCTTACGAACTCCCCCGTCGTCCAACCGTCGACGAGCGCACGCTGGTTCACCCTCCCAGCCCAGCCACAAGGGCCTTGCTTGCAAACCACGACCGGCCCCTGGCTTGGAGCCCCGTCAGTAGCTGCCTTCGGTATGGAAGATTCGCACATCCAGACCGGCCCAGATTGGTTCGACGAGATGCAAGCGAGGGCGATCGTCCCCACCTTCGACGCGCGCGTCGCTGAAATCGATAGCCCCGAGGCTTGGGTTCGGCTGGTCGAGCGATTCCCGTCCATGTTCGACCACAAAGTCGACGTGCACAGCTACCAGCACGACTTGGCCCACTGGTTTTCAGGCCACACCCTGTATGAGCCCCACTGGCCGAGCGTCGCGCAACACTACGACGCCATCCACCTCACCCAGCTGGCGTATGTGCAGTGCGCGTATGCCCCCATTCCCTGCCTCGATGGCGTCACGACCATCACAGGCTGGGGCCCAGACGTCACCGTCTGGCTTCGCCATCCCCACGGAAGTCAGCGAGCGAGCTGAATGCCGCACCACACCCGTCAAAGTGTGAGATCTGTTGCGGAAACCCGTAACAAATCTCACACTATGACGCCTCACGCAGCTGGGCAGTGCTCTGCCGCACACCGCTGTGTCGCGACCGGCTCATCCTCGACGACATCCCTCGCCGCATCCTGTTGCTGGGCCTGCGCGACGAGGCGTCGGCGATGGAAGTACCAGGCACCGAGCAGCGGGATGAGCGCCGCGAGTCGACGCCGCCAGGCTCCGTGAGGACATCGACGCCATCGTGCACCAGTCGCTGTGAGCAGCAGCTAGCCAGCCGGGCTGCTCGATACCAGCACGCTCATCGACCTGGTCGGGCTCGATCCGGACAGCCTTCCCACGGGCCGGCCATCTGCACGATCACGTTGGCCGAGCTCTCCGTCGGCCCTCTGGTGGCGAGATCTCCCAGAGAACGCGCAGCACGGCAAGCACTGCTGCAGCAAGCCGAGGCCGATTTCGAGCCGTTCCCCTTCGATGCCAGCGCCGCACGAGCTTTCGGATCGGTCGCTACATTGCTGCGCCAGGCTGGCCGCAAGCCGGCTGCGCGGGCCTTCGACGCGCTGATCGCCGCCGTTGCGGTGTCACAGAATCTGCCGCACTACACCGCGAATCCCGCTGATTTCGCCCACATCGATGGCCTTGAGGTGCGCGCAGTCTCGTACCTCAAGTAGCAGTGACCGCGACGACGTCGTCGACGGCCCGGGCGCCGGACAGTCGACCGAGCCCGTCGCGCAGCGGCGCCGACGTAGGTGAGGTCCTGTTCGCACGGCATCGCCGGATGGACATGCTCGGGCTTGCCGAACAACGTGAGCGCCGAGCACTCCGCGAGCCCCTCGAAGGCGTGGAGGAATCTGGCGCGGCAATCGTCGGACATGGAGCATCCGCCGCCGCCAGGCCCTGCCGGTCAGCCGATCCGGCGCAGCATGACCCCGTCGGTCTCCCGCCCCGGCACCGCGACGAAACCCTCCGCCTCGTACAGGCGCACGGCGAAATTGTCGGCCTCGACGGACAGGCTCACCTGCCGCAGCCCGTGCGCTTCCGCCTCCGCGACGACCGCCCGCAGCAATGCGCGGCCCAAGCCCCGTCCGCGCGCGGCCTCGTCCACCCACAAGCTCACCTCGGGCGTGGACTCGTCGACGAAGCCGTAGCCGCGGTCGTCGTCGGACAGCATGAGCGACCAGGCAACGCCGACGGGACCGCCGTCGGCTTCGGCAACGACCCCGAAGTCGCCGCGGGCTTCGTCGAGGCGCGTGTAGTGCCGGAACTCGGGGCGCGATCGGATCTCGTCGATCGTGAATCGGTCCCCGCACCAGTTCATCGTGCCGAGGGTCGCGCGCTCAAGGAGCGGCCCCTCGTCGGGGCGGAGCGGCCGCAGCGTCGTGTCCTGCTCAGTCACGGGCAATCTCCTTCGGCGTGTGCGTGATGGTAAGACGCGTTCACGCTACTCACCCCGCGCCTCGAGTGCGAGCTGCCGTCGCTGGAAGAACCACGACCACAGGACGGGGATGAGCCCGGGCCGCCCACGCGAACGGCCCTGCCAAGATCACGCCGATGAACCCCACCTTGTCCACCATCCACAGGCCAATCGAGCCGCGGGCCGCCAGCTGGCACACCCCGGAGATGGTGGGCGCGAGCGTCACGCTCAGCCCCTGGATCGCGCTGCGCACGACCACGAGCAGCGCCAGCACGCTGTAGAGCGCCGCGTTGATGACGAGGTACTCGTGCGCCATCCGCACGACGTCCGGCGCCCCGTCGCCGACGAAGATCGACACCAAGCCGGGTCCGGCGAGCACGATGCCGACGCCGAGCACGACGCAGAAGCCGATGGCGAGGAGCAGCGAGTCCCGGACCCCGACGAGAATCCGCCGGGGCTGGTGCGCGCCCGCGTTCTGGGCCGCGTAGCTGGTCATGGCGACGCCCATGCCCATGAGTGGCACGACGATGGACGGCTGGCCTGGCGGCGGACCGGCAGTCAGCCGCAGAGGCCGTTGCGCAGCTCTCTCGCCTGCAACGCCGCTTCGTGTGCAGCGTCGTCCTCCCTGCTGACCCGATAGGCCGTCCTGCCTGGACTCTCCGTGACTACCTCCGACACCGACCCGTCCCGCCAGCAGATCGCGACGCCGTCGTCGACAGCCCAGGCGTCGGGCAACTCTCCAGCAGCCACCCAACGGTGCAGCGTGTCGCGTCGGTGCAGCTCGCCGAGGTAGTGGGGACACGCCGTGCCGGGCAGCCAACCGAGCCCGTCGTGCAGCGGCGCCGGTGCGCCGAATGAGTCCGTTGAGCTTGCCTCGAACCAGCAGTTCATGCCAGCGCTGATGCCTGCGAGGATCGCACCGGAATGGGCCGCAGCCGCGAGGTGTTCGGGTACCTGGTGAAGCCTCCAGATCGCCAAGAGGTTCACCGTCGAGCCGCCGCCGACGTAGATGAGATCCTGTTCGCGCAGTATCGCCGGATGGACGTACTCGGGCTTGCCGAACAACGTCAGCGCCGAGCACTCCGCGCGTCCCGCGAAGGCGTGGAGGAATCTGGCGCGGTAGTCGTCGGAGTCTCCCGAGGCTGTGCCGACGAAGCACACGCGCGGATGGCGCTTGCCCGTGAGTTCGAGCAGATACTCGTCGATGGGGCTCAATGTGCGGCCGTCGTCGGACATTGAGAATCCGCCGCCGCCGAGGGTCACGATCGTCGTCATTGGTACAGTCTGCCACGGCGCGCCCGGCCACTGCCAAGGAGTCAACATGCATCACGAGCCCCGCGACTGCACGTTCGACGAGGACGGCCGCTGGTTCCGGCTGCGGGCCTGCGCCGTGCTCATCCACGACGGCGCGGTGCTCATGATGGACAACGAGCAGGACCCGTACCACTACTCGATCGGCGGAGGCGTCCGACACGGGGAGACCGTCGAGGACGCGGTCCGGCGGGAGTGCCTCGAGGAGACGGGCCTCGATCTCGAGATCGACCGCCTGGTGTTCATCCACGACCACCACTTCTCCGACACCACGACACCCGAGCTCGCCGGGCGCGAGTGTCACGAGGTGGCCTTCTACTTCCTCATGCGCTACGACGGCCAGGAGATCCGCGACGGCAGCCTCACCACGAGCGGCCTCCCGGAGCGCTGTGAGTGGGTGCCGATCGCGGAGTTCGGGGCGAGTGGCCGCATGTACCCGGAGTTCTTCGGCACGGAGCTGGCCGAGCTGCCCTCCGCTCCCAAGCTCATCGCGACACGGACGCCCAGCTGATCCTCAAGGCTTCCCAACGCGCGTCCGGATTCCATGAGAGCACGATCATGGCGCGGCTTGCGGATCTGGACACGCGTTGCGCGGCCCGCCCGGCCGCTCAGGCCGCGTGGCAGGGTTGCAGACAGCCTGCGTCCTCCGTCTCGACGACAGCCTCTGACACCTCGCGGGCCTGCGCGACGAGGCGTCGGCGCTGGAAGAACCAGGCCCCGAACAGCGGGATGAGCGCCGCGAACCACGCCGCTGGCGCGGCGATGATGGCCCCGATGAATCCGACGTGCTCGATCACGAGCAGCCCGATGATGGCGCGCGCGATGAGCTCGGCGACGCCGGACATCGTCGGAGCCAACGTCGAGCCGAGCCCCTGCAGCACATTGCGAATCATGAACAACAGCGCGAGTGCCCAGTACATGGCGGAGTTGATCACGAGATAGTCGTGCGCCATCGCCACGACGACGGGAGACCCGTCGCCAACGAACACCCGCACCATCACGGTTCCGCCGAAGAAAATGGCGAGGCCGAGCAGCAGCGCGAGCCCGACGGAGAGGAACGTCGTCTGACGCACGCCCCGCAGGATGCGCTCGGGCTGCCTGGCGCCGGCATTTTGCGCAACGAAGGTGGTCATCGCCATGCCGACGCTGGCGAGCGGCACGACAGCCACCTGATCAACGCGCAGGGCGGCTGTGAAGGCCGCGACCGCGTCGGTGCCGAGCCCGTTCACGCCGTACTGCAACAGCGCAGCACCCACGGCGATGATGGACATCTGGAAGCCCAGCGTCAGCCCCAGGTTCGACGATTCCTTGATGCGGGCGACATCGATGCGCCAGTCCGAGCGTTCAACGTGCAGCAGGGGCATGCGTCGCCAGATCAACAGCAGACACATGAGCGCCGACACGAGCTGAGCGAGCACCGTCGCGAGCGCCGCACCTCCCACGCCCATCTGGGCCGGGCCTACGAACAGGATCACGAGGATGACGTTCAGCACACACGCGAGGATCAAAAACAGCAGCGGTGTGCGGCTGTCGCCCAGCGCCCTGATCACCGAAGTCAGGTAGTTGTAGCCGACGGTGGCCAGCGAGCCCGCGAAGAACACGGCGAGGAACTCCGTCGACTGCGCCATGAGCTCCTCGGGGGTACCCAGCAGGCGCAGGAGGAAGCTCGATCCAAAGACCCCGATGAGGGTGATCGCCACGGCGATGGCGAGGCTGATCCACGCGCCGGTGGTAACGGCCTTGCGCATCCCGGCGGTGTCCCCTGCCCCGTACGCGCGGGAGACGGGAATCGCCAAGCCGGCCGAGGCGCCCATCGCGAACCCGAACAGCAGGAACTGCAGGCTCCCCGACGCGCCGACCGCCGCGAGCGCTTGGACGCTGATCATCCGGCCGACGACGATGGTGTCGGTGATGGCGTACACCTGCTGAAACAAGTTGCCGATGAGCAGCGGCAACGTGAAAACGACGATGAGTCGGAGGGGCGATCCGACTGTCAGGTTCTTGGCCATGAGCGACTCTTCTGCAAGCGACGACGAGGCCCCGGGGGGGCTGGGGAAGCGGCCGGGCATGCCGGGCGGGATGTGTGGTTTGATGGAGCGGGACCGACGCGGCGCCCAGTAGCCTCGGCGCGACGACGAACGTCTCCGATGGCGGTCGTGGAACGACGGCCATCATTGTATAGTCGTCAATCAAAACAGGCCAAGCCGGCCACAGGTTGGTCCGCATCGCGAAATCGCCCGAAACCCGTGTGCGCGAGAGTAGCATGTCCTCACCCTCGCCGGTAGCATCCTTCCCCTCGACGACCAACGGAGGTTCGCATGGTATATCCGACAGGAGCGACGCAGGAAGTTGCGCCGCAAGATCTCTTCTTCTCCATCACCGATGCCCGTGGAGTGATCAAACAGGCAAACAGCGTGTTTGTCCGGCTGTCGCGCTATCCTCTGCACGAGCTCATGGGCGCACCGCACAACATCATTCGTCATCCTTCCATGCCAGGCGGCGCCTTCCTACTGATGTGGGAGACTTTGAAGGCTGGCAAGCCGTTCTGTGCCTACGTCGACAACCTGGCAGCCGACGGCTCGCGCTACACCGTCTTCGCCACGATCACACCGCTGGGTGACGACTACCTGTCGGTCCGCATTCCGCCGTCGCAGACTGCCCTGCTCGACGCAGCCCGTTCGTTGTACCAGGCGACGCGCCCGCTGGAGCTGCAGCGTCGCGAGGAGGGAGCGAGCGCCCACGCTGCCGCCGTGGCCGGACTCGAGCGACTCGCTGAGCTGCTCGTCGAGGCGGGGATCCCGAGCTACGACGCGTTCATCCAGACTGCCCTGCCTGCCGAGGTGTTGGGTCGTGCCGGAGCCCTCCCCCAACGCCCATTCGCGGTCGGTGCCCTCGCGGAGCTCCTGGCTGCAACACATCGACTCCACGCCGCAGTCTCCAACTGGGTGTCCCAGCTCGGTCAGCTGCAGCAGCTCGCCGACGACCTGATCGCCGGAGCCGAGGACGTGCACCGCGCCGCGGACGACGGCAACCGCGCCGCTGCCGAGTTCGACGACATCCTGAATCGCCGCGAAGGATTCTCCCCAATCGCGGGCGTCCTTTCACTGTGGACTCAGATGATGCCCGAGGTCACGAGCCGGCTCACACCCCTGGCTGAGCGCCTCGAACAGCTCCGCGAGCTCACCGCCACGACGCGCTTCGGCATCGCGCTCTCGGCGCTGCACTCGGAGTCGATGGCGCAGTTCGTCTGCGAATTGATCGACGACGACACCTCCGACGCGCGTCCGGCAATCGCCGACCTCGCCAACGCACTGCATCAGGGCGTCGAGGAAGCTACGGCGAGCCTCCGACAGCACCATGAGCTGTCTTCCGAGGTGGCGCAGGAGGCCACCGAGCTCGCCGAGCTCATGAAAATCCCGACGACTGTCCTCGCCACCTGGCAGACGATGGTGACCGACCAGGACGATGACCTCGCCAAACTTCTGCCACGTGCTTCCGAAGTGGTGCAACGAGGAGTCACCGACGCCAACCACCTGGTTACCCTGGCCGAGCGTTGCCGGGAGGCTGACGTCGTCGCGAGTAGCGAGACGAGCGAGGCCCTCGCCGATGTTCAACGGCTGGCACGGTTGGTCGTCGGCACCATCAACTGACTCGCCCGGCGCATCCTCTTTTGCGGCGGCTCTGCGTCGTGCGATGGCCCACCTGAGCAGGGCAGATGCCAAATACCCCCTTGCCCTGCCGAACCGGACAGCAGGGGGCGAAGGCACCATGTCGACGGCCTCCACGACCACATCTGCGGCTCCGTGATCCTCATCGTCCCTGCACCGCAGCGTCGGCATGCTGCTGAATGTTAGGGATCGCCGTGCCCTGCCTCTGAGTCGCGCCTGCACGCACATCGATGATGGGCCGCGGGCACCGTCGGGCCGGCAAAACTCAGGTACAACCGTAGAGACTTTTGATCCCTTCGGATACACCCTGTCCGCTTCCGGCCACGCCTGCACCACCACGCCGATTCCAGCCCGGGCACTGCCTTAAGATCCGGGCATTCCCTCCCACACGAGAAAGGACCCATGATGCAGCGTCGTTCCTGGGCCCGCCGTGCAGCGCTTGCCACCTTCGCAGCGCTGGTCGGCGTCGGTGGAGCTGCCCTGCCCGCGCAGGCAGCCACCGCATACACCACCGACACGGTCACCCTCCGCTCCGGTACCACCACCTCCTCCTCAGCCCTCGGCACCGTGCCCCGCGGCATCGCGATCAACGTCATCTGCCAGGCCAAGGGCCAGGCGATCTCCGGCACCTACAACACCGACTGGTGGGCCAAGCTCACCTACGGTGGCAAGACCGGCTACATCTCCCGCGCCTATGTGCGCGTCCCCTCCGGCACCAACGTCCCCACCTGCGGCACGACGCGTCCCGCGCCTTCTGGCAACGGCACCGTCGTTGGCGGTGGGGTCAACGTCCGCTCTCAGGCCAACCTGCGCAGCCCCATCGTGACGAGCATTCCTCCCGGCACGAACGTCGCCATCCAGTGCCAGACTCGCGGCGCCAATGTCGCAGGCGTCTACAACTCTGATTGGTGGGCCAAGCTCACCTACAACGGAAAAACCGGCTACGCATCCCGGGCCTACATCCGCGTTCCTAACGGCACGAATATCCCCACCTGCGCAGGCTCTCCAGCCCCTGCTCCTGGTGGCGTGAATGCTTGGACGCCACACGCCGTCGACACTCCCATTAGCCGTGAACTCGTCATCGCACGCGGAAAGTTCTGGACCGACAAGCGCCTGCCCTACAACTGGAATATCAGCCACAAGGACCCGCAGGGCAAGTACTACCGGGCAGACTGCTCCGGCTTCGTCTCAATGGCGCTGCACCTGGGTTGGAGCCCGAGCACGGTCGATCTTCGCAGGTATGTGCACCCCATCCACAAGTCGCAGCTGCGCCCCGGTGACATCATCGGCAACCTCGGCCCTGGCACCGGCGGGGCGAACGGCCACGTGGTGATCTTCAACGGCTGGGTGCCCGGCAGTAACCAGACCAGGTTCTACTCCCTTGAGCAGCAGGGCAGCGTGGGCGCGATCGCACAGGTGCGCCCGTGGGGCACCAGCTACTGGAACAAGCAGGGCTGGCGCTACAACAAGATCAGCAACTGAGTTTGTTTGAGCCATTTGAAGTGGGGGCTCACTCGCAGGCAGAGCGGGTGAGCCCCCATTTTGCTGCGCTGCCACGAGCGCCACGACCACGACGAGCATGTGCGCACGCGGGGCGCGCTACCGCACCCAGACGAGTGCGCCTTTTAGCATGCGGCACGCCTCATTACAACCATGGGGGCGACGATCGTCCGGTTCCTGCCGGGCTCCCTGTGAGGTGAAGGCTCGCTGCGGAGTCGCCCTTAACGTCGAAGGTAGCCCAACAACCGATTGGCGAAAGGGAAACCCATCATGTCGAAGCAACACTCCCGACTCCACAAGACCGCCCTCGTCGCGTCTGCCGGCGCGATTGCTGCTGTGGCCGTGGTCACCCCCGCGCACGCCGCATCCGCAACCACCACCGACGCGGTGAACCTGCGCAGCGCTGCGTCCACGTCGTCGCAGGTGCTGCTGACCGTGGGCGGCGGGCAGTCCGTCGAGGTTGAGTGCCAGACCACCGGGGAAAGCGTTTCCGGCACGTATAACTCCAACTGGTGGGCGAAAACCACCGTGAATGGGCGCACTGGCTACCTCTCGCGCGCCTACGTCACCATCCCGTACGGCACCGACGTTCCCACCTGCAGCGACGCCCCCGCCCCCGCCCCAGAGCCCGAAGGCGGCGTATCCGCCTTCACCCAGCACGAGGTCGGCGCCCCGATCAGCCGGGAGCATGCGAGAGCCCGCGGCATGTTCTGGATCAACAAGCATGTTCCTTACAGCATGAGGGCCTGGACGGCCGGGCCACTCGGGCGCAACTACCGCACCGACTGCTCCGGCTTCGTCTCCATGGCCTTCCACCTCCCGGAAGACGCCAATACTGCCAGCCTGGGCGAGAAGTACTTCACCCCGATCCCCAAGTCGGAGCTTCGTCCTGGCGATGTCATCGGCAACCTCACCCCGGACAGCCTGGGCGCTGCGGGCCACGTCGTGATCTTCGACGGCTGGGTCGAGGGCAGCAACCAGACACAGTTCCACAGCATCGAGCAGCGCGGCGGCAACGGGTCATGGGCCGGCGTGCGCAACTTCGGTGACTCCTTCTGGAACAAGCAGGGCTACCGCTACAAGCACATCACCAACTGATTTTCAACACAGAAGGGGCCGCATCGCTGATCAATGCGGCCCCTTCTTCTCTGTGGTCTGCCTCAAGATTCAGGCTCGCTGCTTCAACACCTCGTCGACGTAATCGATGTCCTTGTCACCGCGTCCTGAGAGGTTGACGATGAGCGCTTGATCCGCCCCCATCCTCGGCGCCAGCTTGATGGCCTGGGCCACCGCGTGCGACGACTCCAGCGCAGGGATGATGCCCTCCAGCCGGCACAGCGTCTGGAACGCGTCGAGGGTTTCTTCGTCGGTGACCCCGACGTAGTTCACGCGGCCTGCTTCCTTCAGGTACACGTGCTGCGGGCCCACGCCGGGGTAGTCCAGCCCCGAGGCGATGGAATGCACGGGCGACGGGGATCCGTCGGCTTCCTGCAACACCAGCGTGTGCATGCCGTGCAGCATGCCGGGCGAGCCCTTCGCCATGGTGGCGGCGTGCTGCCCGGTCTCCAGGCCCTTCCCTGCCGGCTCGACGCCGTAGATCTGGACGTCGTCGTCGCCGAGGAACGCGTCGAACAGGCCGATCGCGTTGGAGCCGCCGCCCACGCACGCGACGATGGCGTCGGGGAGTTTGCCCTCCTGCTCCAAGATCTGGGCGCGAGCCTCTTGGCCGACGACCGACTGGAAGTCGCGCACCATCGTCGGGTACGGATCGGGCCCGACGACGGAGCCGATGCCGAAGAACATCTCATCGTAGTGCTCGGCATAGGTGACGAAGGCGGAGTCGACGGCTTCCTTCAACGAGGCGCCCCCCTCGTCGACGGGGACGACCTTCGCACCGAGCAGTTCCATGCGCAGCACGTTGGGGTGCTGCTTGGCAATATCAATGCGCCCCATGTGGATTTCGCATTCGAGGCCGAGCAACGCCGCGGCGGTGGCGAGCGCAACGCCGTGCTGGCCCGCACCGGTTTCGGCGATGAGCGTCTTCTTGCCCATGCGCTTGGCGAGCAGCGCCTCGCCGAGCGTGTGGTTGATCTTGTGGGCGCCGCTGTGGTTCAGGTCTTCCCGCTTCAGGTAGACCTTCGCTCCGCCGAGTTCGCGGGTGAGGTTTTCTGCGAAATAGAGCAGCGACGGGCGCCCAACGTAGGTGCGCAACAGCCGCTGATACTCGTTCATGAACTCCGGATCTTGCCTGGCTTGCGCGTACGCGTCGCGCACCTCAGCGATGGGGGCCACGAGATGAGGAGGCAGATGGGCGCCTCCGTACTCGCCGAAGAAGCCCTCGGCATCAGCCCGGTAGTAGCCCTCTTCGACTGCTCGATCAGTCATGGTTCTCCTTCGATGTTGGCCCCAAGACGAGAAAAGATCGCCTCCGAACGGGGCGATCTTGTTAGCTTCGCGCAAACCAGTGAACCGCCCTAGGCGGTCCACCACATCTGGTTCACGTTCACGGCGATGAGCCTAGCACGCTGAGCGAGCATCGTCGGACGGTGTTCACCAGCGCCGAGACACGCGGGCGCGGCGGAGCTCAAAGGGCTTGTCACATAGTGGTATCCGTTCACAGATGGCCTGGAAACCACTATTGTCGATAAAGACACCACCGCTGAGCGATGGTGGTCACGGTGCATGTCGATAACGACTTCAGGCGTGTTTCGAGACTGGCGCGTTCGGTGGTATCAACAAGCCAACCGAAGGGCAAATAATGAAGACACGGACGAGATTCGCCCCGTGCGCCATAGTGCTGGCTCTCCTCACGCTCATCTTGACAGCATGCGCGACTGGAGGCCAGGGCCAACAAGACGGCGAACCCAAGCTCATCAAGGACGGAGAAATCGTCGTCGCCATGAGCGGTGAGTTCCGCCCATTCAGCTACTGGGAGGGCGAGCAACTCACCGGATTCGACTACGACATCGCCGCGGCGCTCGCGGACGAGATGGGGCTCAAGCTCGTCACTAAGACGGCCGGGTTCTCCACGCTCGTGGAGGGCACCGCGCAGGGCCGTTACGACATGCTCGTCGCCTCCACTTCCGCCACGGAAGACCGCGCAAAGGTGGTGGATTTCGCCAACGGCTACTACTCCTCGGGCGCGCAGTACTTCGTGCGCAAGGGCGAGCAGTGCACGAGCATCAAGGACACCCCAAACCCGACGGTAGGCGTCGCCAGCGGCACCAGCTACGAGAAGTACCTGGCTGACGAGGGCATCACCACGCAGGTGAGGACCTTCGAGTCCGACATCACCGCGCTGCAAGACGCTGAGACGGGGCGTCTCGACGGTGCCCTCACCGATCGTCTCGTCGGTCAATTCCAGATCGAGAAGGCCGGGCTGAACCTCGAACCGTGCGGCGAGCCGCTGTACCTCGAGACGCAGGCCCCTGCCGTCGCGAAGGGCAACCCGCTGCTCGGCAAGGTGAACGAGGCACTCGAGACCATCATCGAAAACGGCACCTACGGCGAAATCTCGAAGAAGTACTTCGGCGAAGACATCTCCGGCGACATCGACAACGAGCCGGTAAAGAAAATCATGGAGAATGCGGAGGCGTCCGAGGGCCCGCCGAGCTTCGGTGAGCTCTTCGTAAACCACGCCGGCACCTTCATGAAGGCCGCGCTGCTCACGCTGCAGGTGACCGCTGTGGCGCTGCTCATCGCCGTCGTGCTCGGCTCCGTGGTCGCCTGGATGAACATGTCACGCTTCCTGCCGCTGCGCTGGCTGGCTGCGGGCTACATCGGCTTGATTCGCGGTACGCCACTCATCGCTCAGCTCTTCCTGCTGTATTTCGGCCTCACCAAATACGTCAAACTCAGCGACTTCTGGGCCGGCGCCATCGCACTCGCCATCCATAACTCCGCCTACATTGCGGAGATCGTGCGCTCGGGCTTCCAGTCGGTGCCCGGCGGCCTCGTCGAGGCCTCCCGCTCGCTCGGCATGAGCCGTTTCCAGGCGCTGCGACGGGTGCAGATCCCGCTGGCCACCAGGGCCATCTTGCCGGTGCTCGGCAGCCAGTTCATCATCGCGGTGAAAGACTCGTCGCTCGTGGCGTTCATCGGTATGGGCGAGCTATTCCGCACCGCACAGAACATCGCGGCTTCGTCATACTCGCCGCTCAATGCGTACCTCGTGGTATCCGTCTACTACCTGATCATCGTGCTCGTGCTGACTGGCTTGGTCACGCTGCTCGAACGCAAGTTGAACCCCGATAAGAAGGAGGCGAAAGCATGAGCGCCGAAACGACCGACCAGGACTTCTTTGAGACCTCCGCCGACGACGCCAACGTCGTCGAAATGCGCGACGTCACCAAGTACTTCGGCAAGACGCTCGTCTTCAAAGACATCGATCTTGACATTGAAAAGAGCGAGGTCGTCGTGCTCGTCGGCCCCTCCGGCGCGGGTAAATCCACGCTGTTGCGTTGCGTGAACGGGCTCGAGACCATCAGCAGCGGCACCATTCACGTCGCTGGCGAGGAGCTCCGGTACGACGAGAGCCACCTCAACAAGATCCGCTCGCGGGTGGGCATGGTGTTCCAGCAGTTCAACCTGTTCCCGCACATGAAAGCGCTAGACAACATCACCGTCGCCCAGCGCGACGTGCTCGGCCGCTCGTCAGATGAGGCCGTCGAGAAGGCGCGGGAAATGCTGGATCAGGTGGGCATGTCGCACAAGGAAGATGCCTTCCCCGGCAGCCTGTCGGGCGGACAGAAGCAGCGCGTCGCGATCGCCCGCGCGCTGGCGATGGACCCGGCGATGATGCTGTTCGACGAGCCCACCTCCGCGCTCGACCCGGAACTGGTGGGCGAGGTGCTCTCCGTCATGCGCGATCTCGCCAACGACGGCATGACCATGCTGTGCGTCACCCACGAGATGCGCTTCGCCAGGCGCGTCGCCGACCGGATCGTCATGGTGGCCGACAAGGGCATCGCCGAACAAGGCTCGCCCGAGCAGTTCCTCGACAATCCGCAAACCGACCGCGCGAAGGAATTCCTCGCGAGCATCGATGAGGACTAAGCCCGACCGCTACCGCTCGACGGCGTACCCGGCCTCCTGCCAGGCGGCAAACCCGCCTGCCAGGTGGGCCACGTCGTCGCGCCCCATGTGTTGCAGCGCCGCTGCGGCCAACGCGGAACGCCAGCCAGAGCCGCAGTAGAGCAGGAGCCGACGCCCATCATCGAGCGCAGGCTTGTAGTAAGGGCTGAGCGGGTCCACCCAAAACTCGAGCATCCCGCGTGGCGCCCGAAACGCTCCAGGGATGGCGCCCAGCTTGGCAATCTCGCGGGGGTCGCGGATGTCGACCACGAGCCAGTCGGGGTGTTCCAGCAGCGCGAGGGCTTCGTCGACGGCGAATGCGGTGACCTGGTGGCCCGCTTCCTCCACGAGTTGGGCGGCGCTCAGGCGCAGCGGTTCGCCTGGCTGGCGCGTCATGCGTCGCTTCCCCTGCCTGGTGCGTACGGTTCTCGGACGATCATGCGCACATGCTAAACGGCCGACGTTCCACCCGCCGGGATTTCGAGGGATTGTTCGCAGCAACCACGACGGACTTGGAAAAACGCGCGAACCGGTGTGCAATAAAGCCATGCGTTGGAAAACTGTGGTAACGAGCGGCCTCGTGTGTGGCGTGTTGGCGGTAGCGGCGTGCGCGCCTGCGCCGAGCATGGTGGCAATCGGGGAGACCCCGACTGCGCCCTCGAGCGCCCCCGCGCCCGCCGCGACGCCGACGCCCACAGCAACCCCGGAGCGCTCGGCGAACCCAGCGGCTTCCACCCCTGCCCCCACGCCGACGGTTGAGCCTTCGTCGAAGGCCCCGGTGACGCCGTCGATGGAGGCATCGAGCACCCCGTCGAGTGATGCGTCGGGCACCCCGTCTAAGCCCACGGGCACCCAGTCCCCCGCCGACGACGCAGCTGCCGCCACCGTCGCGTCGGGCAAGCGCCCGGATTGCTCGAAGCTGCGCTGCATCGCGCTCACTTTCGACGACGGCCCCGGCCCGTACACCAAGCAGCTGCTCGATACCCTCGCGAAGACGGGCTCGAAGGCCACGTTCTTCGTGCTCGGGCCGAACGTGGCCTCGCGGCCGGAGCTCGTTAAACGCATGCAGAGGGAAGGGCACCAAATTGGCAACCACTCTTGGAGCCACCCGCAGCTCTCGCACCTGTCTTCGCAAAAAGTGCTGAGCGAGATTGAACGCACCTCGGCCGAGGTCAAGAAGATCACCGGGCACGGCACCAACGGCATCCGCCCGCCCTACGGCGACTTCAATAAGTCCGTGCGCAACACGCTCTCCAAGGTCCCCGACGGCGAGATCATCCTGTGGAGCATCGACACCCTCGACTGGAAGACCCGCAGCACTGCAAAGACCATCGCCTCCGTGAAGAAGGAGGCCCGTCCGGGGGCTATCGTCTTGATGCACGACATCCACCAACCCACCGTCGCGGCGGTGCCCACCATCGTGAAGAATCTCCTTGCCGAGGGTTACACGCTGGTGACCGTCGACGACCTCCTCGCCTCGGAGCACCCCAAGTCGGGACAGGTGTTCACGCACCTCGGATGACGGCTCGAGCGGCCCACGCCCCCGCCATGCCATGCACCCCGGCGCCAGGGGGCGTCGCCGCCGATGCCAGGTAGAGGCGGCCTTTGCTCAGCGTGTAGGGCGTGAGGCTCATTCCTGGGCGCAGCAGCGCCTGGAGCCCGGCCATGCTGCCGCCCGCGATGTCCCCGCCCACGAGGTTGGGGTTCCATCGTTCTAAATCCGACGCGGTGGTGCGGTGCGCATCGACGATGCGGTTGGCGAACCCCGGCGCGAATCGCTCGATCTGCGCGGTGACAAGGTGCTGCACGTAGCCGGGTTCGGGTTCCTCGTACCCATGAGGAACATGGGTGTAGGCCCACACGACGTGCCCGGCTGAGGCGCGCGAAGAGTCGGCCACCTGCTGCTGACACACCAGCACGAACGGACGCGTCGGCATGGTTCCGACGGCGACGCTCACCTCCGCGCGATGGATCTCGTCGAGCGTGCCGCCAACATGCACCGTGCCCGCGCCGCCTACCCGTGGGTCGGCCCAGGGGACGGGCGCGTCGAGCAGATAGTCGATCTTGTACGAGCCGGGGCCGTAGCGCCAGCGGGCGAGCCGACGTCGGGTGCGCTGCGGCAGTTCGGCGTCGAGTGCCAGCACCTGGCGCGGCGTGAGGTTCAGCACCACCGTGCGGGCGGGAAGCTGGCGCAGGCTCGTGATGCGCTGCCCCAGGTGGATGCGTCCGCCGTGCGCTTTCACCGCCGCCGCGAGCGCGCGGGTGATGGCGCCCGAGCCACCTTCGGCGACGGGCCAACCACTCGTCATGCCGAGCGTGTTGAGCAAGTGCGCGAACGACGCGGTGAGGGGCTTCGACAGGGGCACGCTCACGTGCGCCGCGGAACCGGCCAGGAGTGCGCGGGCCGCGTCCTCGCGGAACAGCGCGTGGCCCAGCGCGCGCGCCGGGCACATCGCGGGGAGCCCGAAGCGCGCCAGTGTTATGGGATGGGGCGGGAGGCGCAGCATCGGGCCCAGCACATTGGTGAGGTGGGCGTCGATGCGCTCCACCAGGTGGCGGTGGAGGCGCAGCCAGGCCCGCTCATCGCTGCCGAGTTCGCTCGCGGTGGCTTCCAAGTTTCGGTGCAGCAAGGCCGCGGGGGCGTCGTCCAGCGGGTGCGCGAGCGGGATGCTGGGATGCCGCCAGGTGAGGCCGAACCGCTCCAGCTCCAGGGCTTGGAACACGGGGCTGGCTACGCCGAACGGATGTGCTGCTGCGCCCAGGTCCACCGTCGCCCCAGGAAACCGCTCGGCGGAGGTGCAGGCGCCACCCACCTCGCAGGCTTGCTCGAAAACATCCACTTGGAAGCCAGCGCGCGCGAGCAGTGCCGCCGTCGTGAGCCCGTTGGGGCCGGCGCCCACCACGGCCACACGCCGCCCCTCAGTTGCTCCCACCTCGGCCCCTGCCTCTACTCGGGAAAACTCGACTGAGCTCACTCTAGATGCAAAAAACTGGCCCTGGCGGGCGAAAATCCCCATCTGGAGTGCGCTTCGTCGAGCATACGCCGATACAGTGCCCGCATGACGATGCCTTGCGAGGACCGCGACTTCCACCAGTGGCACCGCGGCATCCCGCACGCCTACCTCTGGGGGTTCCGCACGCCGACGGATATCCTGCCCGCGCGCGCGGCACTCGATGGGCTCATCCTTCCTCGCTACGAACGCGATCCGCACGTCACGGTGGCCTACTGCGGGCTCGAAGGCACGGAGTTCACGCTCCCGCGCCGCGACGACGACCTCCGCCGCTTGCGTCCCCTGTGCCGCGGGCCCGTGCAGATCACGCCGTGGCGGTGGGGGTCGTTCCCGCCCTCGCCGATGCTGGAGCTGCGCTCACCGTGGGTGCACGAGGCCCACGACACGTTGAGCGAGGGGCTTCCCTACCGGATTCTGCGGCCGTACCGACCACACGTCACTGTCGGGTTCTACTCGGTTGCGGTGCCGTTCGACGAGCCCGCCGCCCGCATGGCGACGGTGCCGCTGCCCGGCTCATTCGAGGTGAGCGCGTTGGAGCTGCTGCGCTACGACACGCACGATATCGCAGGGCCGCTCACGGTGGTGGGGCGCCTCGACCTCAGCACGGGCCGCTACGCCAGCGCGTGACCGGCGACGGCCAACCCC
Organism: uncultured Tessaracoccus sp.; assembly: GCF_947255005.1. Taxonomy (GTDB): domain Bacteria; phylum Actinomycetota; class Actinomycetes; order Propionibacteriales; family Propionibacteriaceae; genus Arachnia. The sequence continues at coordinate 62,915 of NZ_CAMYFI010000009.1, forward strand.
ACGAGCGCGGCGGTCTGGGTGATTTCGATCACGGATCCGAACACGTCGCCAGTGCTGCCACCCAACCGACGGATCACGTGCCGCGCCCAGCCGTACCCCACCGCGTAAGCGCACGCCACGGCTCCCACGAGCGCGACGGCGCCCACAGCATCGGACACCCACCAGCCGAGCGCACCGGCGAGTAGGAGCACGCTAACCGCGTTGGCGGCCACGGCGAATCGTCCGGGCGTGCCTGCGATGAGCGCGCCGAATCCGCCTGGCCGAGCGGAGGGGCCGCGCGAGGCGAAGAGGCATCCGGTGCGCCCCACCGCCGTCGCCAGCGCCACGGCAGCGCCAGCTTGAAGCGGCGCGTATGCCGTTGTCAGATCGATGATGGCGCCTGCCTGTAGCAGCAGCACGAGCACCATGGTGATGACTCCCATGGGGCCGATGTCGGACTGCTTCATGATGGCCAGTGCCTCGACGGCGGGCTTGCGCGAGCCGAGCCCGTCGGCGGTGTCGGCGACCCCGTCGAGGTGGAGCCCCCCGGTGAGCGCGGCGAGCACCGCGAGCCCACCGAGCGCCCCAACCCACGCGGTACCGACGGCGGCGCCAGCCCACACCACCGCTCCCGCCAGGGTGCCGAGCAGCAGCCCCACGAACGGCATGGCTGCCATAGCGCCTGCAGCGGCGTCGCGGTCGATGTTCTTGGGTGGGACGGGGATGAGGCTGAACAGCCCGAGTGCGGTGATGGGCCTCACTTGAGCCTCCGCGCGATGCCCGCGGTGACCAGCCAAACCTGGTCGCACACCGCCCCGACGGTGGCGTTCACGCGTCCGAGTTCGTCGCGGAAGACGCGCCCCGAGAAGGTGGCTGGCACCACGCCCG
>NZ_CAMYFI010000010.1 GCF_947255005.1 uncultured Tessaracoccus sp.
TTTCTCTGATATCGACTTCGCTGGCATTGTCGGCGCCGGAGCGCTTGACCTCGTCGACGCCACGGTGGCCGCCGGTGCGACGCCCGCCGCGGCGCGAAAGTGGTGGGTGTCCGAATTGGCGCGACGCGCCAACGAGGCCGGGGTGGAGCTCGACGCCGTCGGCATCACGCCCGCGCAGGTTGCGGCGGTGCAAGAACTCGTCGAGGAAGGCAAAATCAACGACAAACTGGCTCGCCAGGTCATCGATGGCGTCATTGCCGGCGAGGGCGAACCCGCCGAAGTGGTGGATGCCCGCGGGCTTGGCGTCGTATCCGACGAGGGCGCGCTCGCTGCCGCCGTCGACGATGCCATCGCCGCCAACCCCGACGTCGCGGACAAGATTCGCGGCGGCAAGGTGCAGGCCGCCGGCGCGCTCATTGGCCAGGTGATGAAGGCGATGCGCGGCCAGGCTGACGCGGGTAAGGTGCGCGAACTCATCTTGGACAAGCTCACGTAGCTGGATCATCCTCCCGGGGTTTCGATACGCCGCCTGTGGCGGCTACTCAACCACCGGGGCGGCCGCCAGACTCGCTCATCGAGTAGCGGGCGCAGCCCGCGTGTCGAGATGCAGCAACTACAACCCGGCGATGGACGCACGGTAAGCGGGCTCGTCGTCGGCGGTGATAACGACGTCGGCGTCGCGGCCGCTGAAATGGAGCAGTAGCTCGTTGGGTGCCCCCTCGACGTAGACCACCTGCTCGCCGCCCCCGTACGACTTCGCGTGCCCGTCGGTGGGTGTCACCACGAGGCGGTACGGCTTGCCTAGCTGCGTCTTTCGCGCCATCAGTAGCGCAATTCTGCGCAGATACTCCTGGTCGCTACGACTCAACTCGGCATGCTCATGACGCGGGCGCAGCACGTCTTCCAGGTGCAGGTAGAACTCAGCGCCGTTCACCAGCGGATCTACGAGACGCATCACCCATCCAGGACGCTCAAGCTTCTCCAGCAATCCCTCGAAACCCAGCCGGTGCAGCCCCTCCATCTGCAACCTTTGTGTACGCGCAGCGAAGCGGGGGGCACCGATACCCGGCAGTGCAGACAGACGATGCTCGCGCACCCACAGATGCGCGGCAAGATCTTGCACGAGCCAGCCTTCACACGCAGTCGGCGCGAGCGGACCAGCGGTGTGCATGGCATCGAGCAGTTGACGACGTTGGCGGCGGGCGAAAGTCATGGGTGCAGTCTACCTGCGGTTGAATGGGGGTATGCCGACGATCACCTTCAACCAAGACGGGCTCATCCCCGTCATCACGCAAGACGCCAACAGCGGCGAAGTGCTCATGATGGCCTGGATGAACAAAGAATCCCTGAGCCTTACCCAAAGCACCGGGCGTGCAACCTACTGGTCACGCAGCCGCCAGCAGCTGTGGGTCAAAGGCGAAACCTCCGGGCACACCCAAGAGGTCGTGGCGCTGTGGCTCGATTGCGATGGCGACACCATTCTCATGAAGGTCAACCAAGTGGGCGCCGCCTGCCACACCGGAACGCGCACCTGCTTCTCGAACTCCTTGGAGGTGCAAGCATGATCAGCCTCGACGAATTCCGCGTCCGCACGAAGCACCGTCGCGTCATTCCCGTGTGGGAAAAGCTCGTGGCCGACGACTTCACCCCCGTCGCCCTGTTCGACCAACTCTGCCGCGACCGCGCGGGCACCTTCCTCCTCGAATCCGCTGAAGCAGGCACGCAAGGGCGGTGGTCGATTGTCGGCGTCCGCTCCGAGGCGACGCTCACCTCCCGCGGCGGTGAGGCACACTGGAGCGGACGCGACATCGCGGGCCTCGACCGCCATGGCAGCCCACTGACGCTGCTTCGTGACGCGTTACTCGAACTCGCGACGGAGCCTGACCCCGACCTGCCACCCTTCCAGGCTGGGCTCGTGGGGTTCCTCGGCTACGACATCATCCGCCAACTCGAGCGCATCCCTGACCGCACTGTTGACGATCTGCACCTCCCCGAGCTGCTGTTCCTGCTTACCAGCGAAGTCGCCATCCTTGACCATCAACAAGGTGAACTCTGGCTCGTCGCCAACGCCATCAACTGGGACGGCTCGCCCGAACGTGTCGAGCAAGCGTACGAGCGTGCCGTGCGGGCCATCGACGACATGCGCGCGCGGGTGTGTGATGCCAGACGCCCGCTCACCGCGACGCCCACCGAGCCCGCCGAAGTAGACATCCGACGCCAGCGCACCAGCGCCGAGTTCGAGGCCATCGTGCGGCAAGCGCAAGAAGAAATCGCGGCGGGGGAGGCCTTCCAGATCGTTGCCTCGCAGCGTTTCGACATTCCCACCAGCGCGCACCCCTTCGACGTCTACCGCGCACTGCGCACCACCAACCCCAGCCCCTACATGTACTACCTGAATCTCGATGAGTTTTCGATCGTTGGTGCATCCCCCGAGGCGCTGGTGCAGGTGCGCGACGGAGTCGCCACCACACGTCCTATCGCAGGCTCCCGCCCGCGTGGGGCGACCCCGCAAGAAGACCGCAAGCTCGCCGAAGAGCTCGTCACGGACGAGAAGGAACGCGCCGAGCACATCATGCTGGTCGATCTCGGGCGCAACGACTTGGGACGCATCTGCCAGCCCGGCAGCGTCGTCGTGGAAGAGATGCTTGAGGTGCATCGCTATTCGCACATCATGCACCTCGAAGCTGCGGTGACGGGGAAGCTGCGCGCCGACTGCAGCGCCCTCGATGCCGTGCTTGCCTGCTTCCCGGCAGGAACTCTCTCCGGCGCACCCAAGGTGCGGGCAATGGAGATCATCGAGCAGCTTGAATTCACCCGTCGGGGCCTCTACGGCGGTGTCGTGGGTTACCTCGACTTCGCTGGTAACGCCGAGGTGGCCATCGCCATCCGCACGGCCGTGATTACCGACGGTATCGCTCACGTACAGGCGGGGGCGGGCGTCGTCAAGGACTCGGTGCCCGCGGCTGAGGACGCCGAGTGTTCCCATAAGGCCAGGGCCGTCGTCGCAGCGATCCAGAAGGCAGAATCATGGCGCTGACTGCGCGTGCATCGACGACGATCATCGGCCTCGCGGGCGCGGGCGGGGCAGCGATCGCAGGCAACATCCTGGACGTACCAGCGACGCGGGGCGTGGCTTGGGCAGGGCTCGCTGCGATTGGGCTCAGCCTCATGCTGCACGGCCAAGGATTGCGTGTGTTGGGCGTGCTACTCGCGCTGTTGAGCGTGACGGGCATCGTCGTATGCGTGATGGAGCAGCCGTGGGTCGTGGTCGCATTCGTTGCGCTGTTCGTGGCATCCGTGCTGTTCGTCACGATTGGACCAACCTGGCGCACGCAGCGCCCTCCGCGGGTGCAGCAGCGCAGCTTGTGGGAAGAGCTAGACAAGGGAGAAGACCCGACGCTGTAAGCCACTACGATTCCACTCATGGTTATTCTTGCCGGCCTTCCACTGCACCCTCTGATCGTGCATCTTCCCGTCGTGCTGCTGCCGCTGGCCGCACTGGGCATCATCTTCCTTACGGCCCAGCCGAAGGCTCGCCGACGCATGGCGGTGCCGACCATCGTCGTACTCGCGGTGGGGTTCGTCTCGACAATCGTCGCGAAACAGACCGGCGAGTCGCTTGCGCCATACGTCGGGGGCGAACCCACCACCCACGCTGAGCTTGGGCGCTGGCTGGTGTGGGCGTCGCTACTGTTCCTCGTGGTCGGGGGAGGCTGGCTGTGGTGGGTGCGCCACGACGTGCGTATCGCCGGGAAGCCAGACCAGACCGCCCGCATGAAACTACTCGGGGGAATGATCTCTTCCTTCATCGGCCTTGGCGTGCTGGCGCTCACGGTCACCGTCGGGCATCTCGGCGCCCAGGCGACCTGGATGGAAGTTGTCAACCCTCCGAGCAAGCCTACGCAGACGGCCCCGAATGGCGTCACCATGCTCGAAGTGTCCAAACACGCTTCCACCGACGACTGCTGGGTTGCCGTGGCCGGCAACGCCTACGACTTGAGCGACTGGCTGCCTCGCCACCCAGGTGGCCCCAGCAAAATTGGCCGAATCTGCGGCACCGACGCCACCGCCGAATTCACCAAGAAGCACGGAGAAGAACAGCGTCCACACACCACGCTTGAGCAGTACAAGATTGGCCCGCTGGTGGGGTGACCGCGTCCGATTCGACCGTTATCCTCCACACGCGGAAAATAGTGCCCAAAATGCGCCGATAGTTTCCGCCTGTGGAGGATAACGGTCACTTTCTGGAGGTCACCGCGGAAGGCTGAGCCCCTCCGGGGTGGCTTGCACGAGCCCGTCGGCCACGAGCGACGCCACAGCGCCCTGGAGCTGCACCGCATCGGACCAAAGCGCCTCGACATCGGCTTCTGCAAGCGGCCCGTCGGCCGCCCGCAACGCCCCCAACACCTTCCCGCGGGCCTGACGGTCGCTGCCTTCGAACTTTGCCTGTCGGGGCCTCCCTGCTGGGGCATTGTCCGGTTTGCCCGCCTGCACCCAGGTGCACCGGAGTTGCAGCGGACACGCGTCGCAGGCTGGCGACTTGCTGGTGCACACGAGCGCGCCGAGCTCCATGAGCGCCGCGTCGACGAGCCCCGCCTCATCCGGATCAGCGGGTAGCAGCCGTTCCATGTCAGTGAGGTCGCTGCGCTTCGCACCGGCCTGATTGGCAAGGCCATGCACGTAACGAGCCACCACCCGTCGGACATTCGTATCCACGACGGGGTGCCGCTGCTGGTAGTGGAACACTGCGACGGCGCGCGCGGTGTAGTCACCCACACCGGGCAGCGCGAGTAGGGCTTCCACGTCGTCGGGCACCTCGCCGTTGTGCCGCTCGACGATCTCTCGCGCAGCCTGCTGCAGGCGTAACGCGCGGCGCGGATAGCCCAGGTTCCCCCACGCGCGCAACACGTCAGCGGTGGGAGCTGCCGCCAGGGCAGCCGGCGTCGGCCACCTCGTGAGCCATCGATCGATCTCCACGGCGACCCTGGCTGCCTGCGTCTGTTGCAGCATGATCTCGCTCACCAACGTGCCCCAGGCAGGAAAGTTCGGGCGCCGCCATGGCAGGTCTCGGGCATGCTGTGCGTACCACGGAGCGAGCAGGCTGTAGGGATCAGTCATCGGGGATCACTCTAGGCCGCGTGCGTGCGCCGTCGCATACGTGTCACTTGCGGTATTGTCCTGGTCGTAGCGAAGAAAGGGATGAGGATGGCGCGCACAGCCCGTTACTACCACCACGGTCAGAGCCCGGCGGCCTGGACCGGCAGCATTCTGGCGGCGATCGGTTTCATCGTCGCGTTCGTCGGAATCATGCTTGGCCCCTCCTGGGTGGTCGTTGCTATCGGCAGTGGCGTGGTGCTGCTCGCAGGCCTTGTCACGATGGTCATGAAGGCGATGGGGTTTGGCCAACCGTGAGCGTTCTCGACTCCATCATCGCCGGAGTTCGCGCTGACATGGACGAACGCCGGCGCCGTGTCCCCCTCACGACGCTGGAGCAGCAGCTCGAATCGTGCCCACCAACGCGTAACCCCATGCCCGCATTTCGCGGAGACGGTCTGAGCGTCATTGCGGAAGTGAAGCGCAAGTCGCCGTCGAAGGGCGCGCTCGCCACCATTGACGATCCAGCCGCGCTGGCGCACGAGTACGAAGCGGGCGGCGCGTCGGCCATCTCCGTTCTCACCGAACAGCGCAAGTTTGGCGGCTCGCTCGACGACCTCGACGCCGTCCGCGCCCGCGTGGAGATCCCCGTGCTGCGCAAGGATTTCATGGTCGACGAGTACCAGTTCCTCGAAGCGCGCGTGCATGGCGCAGATCTTGTGCTCCTCATCGTCGCAGCCCTCACTGACGTCGAGCTCGCTCGCTTCCTCCGGCTAGCCCGCGATCTGCAGCTCTCTCCGCTGGTGGAAGTGCACAACACCCACGAAGCTGACCGCGCGCTGGCCGCCGGAGCAGACCTCATCGGCGTCAACAACCGCAACTTGAAAACCCTCGACGTGGATCTCGCCAACTTTGGCCGGCTCGCCAGCCACATCGGCGACGACGTGGTCCGCGTCGCCGAATCCGGCATTTTCACCCCGGCCGACGCTCGTCGCGTGCGCAACGAGGGTGCCGACGTGATCCTCGTCGGAGAGGCGCTCGTGCGGCATGGCGAGCCGAGACAGGCCGTCAGAGCGTTAAGCGCCAGCTAGTGTTGCTTCCATGACTTCACTTCCCGACGAGCTGGGCCACTTTGGCCAGTACGGGGGCAAGTTCGTCCCCGAAGCGCTCCAAGCCGCCCTACTGGAACTGCAACAGGCCTTCGCCGACGCGCAGGCCGACCCCAGCTTCGGTGAGGAGCTTCGTCGGCTCCAACGCGACTACTCTGGTCGCCCGACACCGGTCACCCTCGCCAAGCACTTCTCCGAACACGCTGGCAACGCCGAGGTGTACCTCAAGCGCGAGGATCTCAACCACACCGGCGCGCACAAGATCAACAACGTGCTGGGGCAAGCGCTGCTCACGAAGCGCATGGGCAAGCGCCGCATCATTGCGGAAACTGGCGCCGGTCAGCACGGGGTCGCGACGGCCACTGCCGCCGCGCTCTTCGGGCTGGAATGCCGCGTGTACATGGGCGAGGTGGACACGCAGCGCCAGGCACTCAACGTCGCGCGCATGCAGCTGCTCGGTGCCGAAGTGGTAGCCGTGGCTGCCGGTTCGCGCACCTTGAAAGACGCCATGAACGAAGCCATGCGTGACTGGGTGACCACCGTCGACGACACCCACTACCTCATCGGTACCGTCGGCGGACCCCATCCATTCCCCACCATGGTGCGGGAGTTCCAGCGCGTCATCTCGACGGAATCACGGGCGCAGATGCTGGAGCGGTTCGGCGGCCTGCCCACCCATGTCGTCGCGTGCGTGGGTGGCGGATCCAACGCTATCGGCCAGTTCTACGATTTCATCGACGACGATGTCGCCCTGCTCGGCATCGAGGCCGGGGGAGAAGGCCTCGAGACGGGTCGCCACTCCGCCACGATTGGTGCCGGGTCGCCCGGGGTGTTGCACGGAGCTCGCACCTACGTGCTGCAAGACGAGGATGGCCAGACGATCGAATCGCACTCCATCTCCGCTGGCCTCGACTACCCAGGAGTTGGCCCAGAGCACGCGTGGCTCGCGGACTCCGGGCGCGCTACTTACGAGTCAGTCACTGACGCCGAAGCGATGGACGCGTTTAAGCTGCTCACCCAAAGCGAGGGCATCATCCCCGCCATCGAGTCGGCACACGCCCTCGCTGGCGCGCTACGGCTGGGCCGGCGACTGGCCGAGGAGGCGCCGTCGACGACGCCCCGCATCCTGGTCTGTCTCTCAGGACGCGGCGATAAAGATACTTCAACCGCATTCGACTGGTTCGGGCTGACCGGCGAGCCAGACCTGAAGGTAGGTGCCTGACGTGACTTACCCAGAACATCGGCTTGGCCAATCCGGGCGCATCGTCGTGCGCTGCCTCGACGAAGGTCGCGCGGCGACCGTCGGCTACTACCCGGTTGGATACCCCGACGTCGAACGCTCCATGCAGGCGATGGAAGCCATCGTTGAAGGCGCCGACGGACACGGAGCAGACCTGGTGGAAATTGGCATCCCTTATTCCGACCCGCTCATGGATGGCAAGGTCATTCAGCGCGCCGCCACGCAGGCCTTGCGGGGCGGGGTACGCACCCGCGACGTGTTCCGCGCTGCGGAACGCGTGGGGCAAGCAGGCGCCATGCCGCTCACGATGACCTACTGGAACCTCATCGAGGCCTACGGTGTCGACGCCTTTGCTCGCGATTTCGCGAACGCGGGCGGCGGGGGAGTCATCACCCCCGACCTGCCTGCAGACGATTGCAAGGAATGGATAGCGGCCACCGACGCGCATGGCCTCGACCGCATCTTCCTCATCGCGCCGTCGTCCACCGACGAGCGGCTCGCGATGACGATGCAGGCGTCACGCGGCTGGGTGTACGCGACTTCCGTGATGGGCGTCACGGGCGCGCGTCAGCACACCTCCCAGGCGGCGCCGCGCATCGTAGAGCGGGCACGGAGGGCAGACCCAACCATTCCGGTGGGCATCGGGCTGGGCATCTCGAACGGCCAGCAGGCGCACGAGACGGCCGCGTTCGCCGATCTCGTGATCGTGGGTTCTGCGCTCATCTCGACGATCGAGAAAGCGCCGGATTTCGACGCCGGGTTGGCCGATTTGCGCGCACTTGCCGGCGATATCGCGGCAGGCGGAAGCAAGCGATGATCTCTCGACGTCACCTCATCACCGGGGCGGCAGCGCTGCCCCTCGTCGCCGCCTGTAGCGATGTCGACGAGGGCGCGGCCACCGTCGAAGGAGCTTCTACCGACAACACTTTCCACGGCACGCACATCCCCAACGGATGGGAACTACCCGACATCGAACTCACCGACCAGCACGGCAAGCCATTCAACCTCCGCACCAGCTGGAGCACCCCTGCCGCCGCCCTTTTCTTCGGGTACCTCAACTGCCCTGACGTATGCCCGGGCATCATGGCCGACATGGCGACGGCTAAGCGCCGACTCGGGGACGCGTCGCAGATCACCCCTATCTTGGTCACCACAGATCCAGCACGCGACACGCCAGAGGCCCTGCGTGAGTACCTTGCTCGTGTGGATGACACGTTCGTCGGCCTCACCGGCGACCTCAACACCATCAAGGATGTGGGCAACCAACTCCATATCGCGATTGAGAAGGGCAAACAGCTTCCAAGCGGTGGGTACGAGGTGGATCACTCGACGCAGGTACTCGGCGTCGGCAGCGACAAACGGGTCCACGTGGTGTGGACCACGCTCGGGCTGGACGTGAGTCACCTACGTGAGGATTACGAGCGCCTCATCTCCGGCGCCTAATTTCACCAGCGGTTTCGAACATCCTCCGCCCACCCGGTGAGACCCTTCACGGGTATGGATTTGCCGTCGATGCTCAGCGAACCTGACCATGTGCCGAACGCCTGATTCGTGTTGGAGGAGAGGACACCGAGCTGCGTGGACGCCGTGCGCAGGTGGAACGGCTCGAACCGCAAATCGATGCCCTCACCTCGCACGCGCCAGGGCCGCTCGTACTTGGTGGCATCGTATTCCCACAGCAGCTCTTGGCTGATCTTGTACAGGGTGTTCCCGACGATGACTGCGTTCTCGGTGCTGCCGGTACCATCGGTCCATTGGCCTCCGAGCTGAATCGCGAGGTGTTGCTTGCCGAGCCTGCCCGCACCCACGCCCCAATTCCAATGCACCGAGTACGGCCAGCGGCCGCGACCGTGATCGAGGGTGGCGAACGCCTCCGGGCCGGAGACGTTGTGCGCCTCGTCTCCAATCCAAATGGTGCCCGTGGCGCGTCGGCCCACATCCTTCACCGTGTATTGGAACGTCTGCTCATCCCAGGGCACCACGACGCCCAGCATGTCGCGCTGCTCGTTGAGGTGGGCGACGATGTCGAACGCTATCTCTCCGGTTTGGCCGCGAAGACGCGTGCCGGAAGGTACCTCGTCGAATCGCAGCATGAGCTTGCGGGTACGTCCGTAGCTGCGCCCCTCACCGATCGTGCCGGGCAGTTCTATCTGCCCGCCTAGCGGGATGGCGGCATCGGCGACCCATTCCTGGCCGGAGGCGAGATCGGCAAGGTAGAACCCCAGCACGCCGACATAGTCGAGGTGCGCGATCGTGAGCCCAAGCACATGCGACGACGTGGTCACCCCCCAATGCTCCCAGCGCTTGTTGCGCCCTGCCCGACGCAGTCCCCCGATGCCGTCGCTGCGGATGAGGGGAGTCCTGCTCCATCCCACTGCGGAGGCGTTGAGGGTGCCGTCGGGCATGGTGAGGTTTTCTGGTGTGGTGAGTTCGCGCTCCGCAACTGGAATAGCACGCGGCTGCTCGCCGAGCGAGCGTCGGAAGGCCTCATCGAGGGTCGCCATGATTGCCAAAGAGCGGGCTTCGTCGAGCTTCACCACGCGCCGGTCGTAGGTGACTAGGCCGTTCGTCTCTTCCTCAACGTCGCTCAGCTGGGTGTAGATGAGGACGCTCAGTCCGCGCTCCACGGCGTCTGCGATCTCGGTGCGGTGCAACTTCTCGTAGGCGAGCTCGAATTTGCCGCCGCTGACGTACCGCTTGTAACCGAACTCCTTTTCCACAGCGACGTGCCCCGGCACGCGGTGCGAGTAGCCGCCGTACTCCGTCAACGCGAGCGCGCGGCCGTCGGCAAAGTCCTCCGCTGTGGGGTGATACGGCTTGGTGTATGCGTGCTGACTACGGAAATCTCCGCCTCCTTGATCGAACCATCCGGAGGCATGATCTACCGGGCGCGACGGGTCCAGCTCGCGCAGTTTGCGGGCGGCGTCGAGGGCGTCGAATTGCCCCCAGCCTTCGTTGAACGGCACCCACACGACGACCGACGGCGAGGCCTTCAGCAGGGCGACGGTGGCTTCTAGCTCCGCGCGATACTCCTCCCGGCCTTCCGCGTCCTTGCGCCCCATCAGCCCGTGGCGGGTGTCGTCCACTTTCTTGGGCGCGTCGTTCGAGCCGCTCCTAAGAAACCGCGACGGTTTCGCACCGCCACTGACCATGTCCTGCCATACGAGCATGCCGATGCGATCGCAGTGGTAGTACCAGCGCAGCGGCTCCACCTTGATGTGCTTGCGCACCGTGTTGAAGCCCAGGCTCTTGGCGAGCGCGATGTCGTAGGCGAGGGCCTGGTCTGACGGCGCGGTAAGGAGGCCGTCGGGCCAGTATCCCTGGTCTAGCAGACCTTTCACGAGGAAGGGCTCGTCGTTGAGGAACACGCGCATGTGTCCGCGCGGGTCCTTCGCCACGCGTATCTCGCGCATGCCGAAGTAGCTCGACACTTCGTCGCTACCCAAACGCACCTGCACGTCGTGCAGGAATGGGTCGTTCGGGCTCCAGCGGCGGGCGTCTGGCAATCGAACGGTGGTGGGGGTATTGGTGTCCATCTCTGCCTCGGCGATTGGCGCGCCGTCGGCGGAGATCATGACGGTGGCCCGGCCGGGCTTCGGGGCATGCACGGTGATCTCCACCTCGTCGCTTGCGAGGCGCGGGGTGTAGTCCACACCCGCAATGTGCTGCTCGGGCACACACTCCAGCCAGACGGTCTGCCAGATGCCGGAGCTTGGCGTGTACCAGATGCCACCTGGCGTGAGCGACTGCTTACCGCGAGAGCGATACGAGGTGTCGGTGACGTCGCGTACCCTCACGACAATCTCGTGCTCGTCTCGGTGGAGGTGTTCGGTGATGTCCAACATGAACGGCAAGACGCCTCCGCGGTGTTCACCGGCGGGGGAGCCGTCGATCCAGACGTGGCAGTCCTGGTCGACGGCGCCGAAGTGCAGCAGCACTCGTCCTTCGCGGAATCCCTCGGGGAGGGTGAAGGTGCGGCGATACCACCCGAATTCACCTGGCTGCAGGATGCGCAACACGCCGGACAGCGGCGCTTCGGGAGCGAACGGAACCAGGATCGAGCGATCGAAGTCGGGACGAGCGCCGTCGTCGACGTTGCTGACGGCGTAATCCCACGTGCCGTTGAGATTGAGATAGGAATCACGAACCAACTGCGGGCGCGGGTAGTCCTGTAGTACGGCGTCGTCGTCGAGGGCTTCGCCCCAGGGCGTGGTCAACATGACGACGAGTCTAGTTGCCATGGACGCGGTTGCGTGCCGGCCTCGCCGTGCATGGTGGCGAAACCGTCACGCGCCTCGAATCGACGCTTCGTCTGGCCCTCGAGGTTCCGGCAGTGAAGAAGGTAGAGTAGCTGCGCCAGCCAACCGAGAGGACAGTCGTGGTCGACACGTTCGTGCACCTACACAACCACACCGAGTTTTCCATGCTCGACGGTGCCGCGAGGGTGAACGACCTGTTCGTCAATGCCGAGAAGATGGGGATGCCCTCCCTGGCCATCACGGACCACGGCAACTTGTATGGTGCGTATGAGTTCTACAAGGCGTCGAAAAACTATAACGTCAAGCCCATCATCGGGCTCGAGGCGTACTTGACTCCGCGCACGCATCGCAGCGAGCGCAAGCGCGTGCAGTTCGGGGACGGCACCGGCGACGATGTTGCATCCAAAGGCGCCTATACCCACATGACGATGTGGGCCGAGAACAAGGACGGGATGCATAACCTGTTCCGGCTCTCCACCCGCAGCTCGCTCGAGGGCTTCTTTTACAAGCCGCGCGCAGACCGCGAGCTGCTCAACGAATATGGCCGCGGGTTGATCGCGACGACGGGGTGCCCGTCGGGCGAGATCCAAACCTTCCTGAGGCTCGGACAGTACAACAACGCCCGCGAGGCTGCCGGGGAGTTCGAAGACATTTTCGGCAAGGGCAACTTCTACGTTGAGCTGATGGACCATGGGCTCGATATCGAGACGAACGTCCGCAAAGATCTGCTTCGGCTGTCGAAAGAGCTCAACCTGCCACTCGTCGCCACGAACGACCTCCATTACGTGCACAAGGACGACGCCGATGCCCACGACACACTCCTGTGCGTCTCGTCGGGCGCTCGGAAGGCCCAAACCGACCGATTCAAGTTCAATGGCTCCGGCTACTACCTGAAGTCTCCTGAGGAGATGCGCGAACTGTTCCGCGAGCACCCGGACGCGTGCGACAACACCCTCGCCATCGCGGAGCGCTGCGAAACCGTCTTCGATGAAGGCATCGGCATCTACATGCCCGTATTCCCGGTGCCCGACGGTGAGACGGAGGAATCCTGGTTCCACAAAGAAGTGCAGCGCGGCCTCGAGTACCGCTACCCGGGCGGCATTCCGCGCGAGGTGCAGGAGCGCGCCGACTTCGAGTCGAGCATCATCACCCAAATGGGGTTCAACGGCTACTTCCTCGTCGTGGCCGACTTCATCAACTGGGCGAAGAACAACGGTATTTACGTCGGTCCTGGACGTGGCTCGGGTGCTGGTTCCATGTGTGCCTACGCGCTGCGCATCACCGACCTCGACCCGATCGAACACGGCCTGTTCTTCGAGCGATTCCTGAACCCCGAACGCGTCTCCATGCCCGACTTCGACATCGACTTCGACGATCGACGCCGCGGTGAGGTGATCGAGTACGTCACCGAGAAATATGGCCAAGACAAGGTGGCGCAGATCATCACCTACGGCTCCATTAAGGCCAAGGCTGCGGTGAAAGATTCCGCGCGCGTGCTCGACATGCCGTTCGCGGTGGGCGAGAAGATCACCAAGGCCATGCCGCCGGATGTAATGGGCAAGGGCATCCCGTTGCCGCAGCTCTTCGACGAGAACCACCCGCGCTATGCGGAGGGCACGGAGTTCCGCGAGCTGTACCAGCAAGACCCGGATGTGAAGACCGTCGTCGACACCGCCATGGGCATCGAGGGTCTCAAACGTCAGTGGGGTGTACACGCGGCTGGCGTGATCATGTCGCGCGATCCCCTGATCGACATCATCCCGCTCATGCGTCGCGAGTCCGACGGTGCCATTATCACTCAGTTTGATTACCCGGGCTGCGAATCCCTAGGGCTCATCAAGATGGACTTCCTCGGGCTTCGCAATCTCACCATTTTGGGCGACGCGATCGAAAACATCGAGCGCAACACCGGCGACAAGATCGACCTGGAGCAGCTGCCGCTCGATGATGTCGCCACCTACGAACTGCTCGCGGCAGGCGACACGCTCGGCGTGTTCCAGCTAGACGGCGGCCCCATGCGCGCGCTCCTGCGTTCCATGCAGCCAGACTCGTTCTCCGACATTTCGGCTGTGGTCGCCCTCTATCGTCCCGGCCCGATGGGCGCTGATTCGCACAACAAGTACGCCAGGCGCAAGACCGGGCGTGAGGCCGTCGTGCCCATCCACCCGGAGCTCGAGGAACCCCTGGCCGACATTCTTGGCGAAACGTACGGCCTGATCGTCTACCAGGAGCAGGTGATGTCGATCGCGCAGCGCGTCGCCGGCTACTCGCTGGGCGGCGCCGACATGCTGCGACGCGCCATGGGTAAGAAGAAGAAAGCCGAGCTCGATAAACAGTACGTCACCTTCGAAGCGGGCATGAAAGAACGCGGCTACTCCGCCGAGTGCATCAAAACGCTGTGGGAAATCCTGGTTCCCTTCTCTGACTACGCCTTCAACAAGTCTCACTCCGCCGCCTATGGGCTCGTCGCCTACTGGACGGCGTACTTGAAGGCTCACTACCCGACGGAATACATGGCAGCGCTGCTGCAATCTGTGCGCGACGACAAAGACAAGCTCTCCATCTATCTCAACGAGTGTCGACACATGGGCATCCAGGTGCTGCTGCCCGATGTGAACTCGTCGGAGGTGGCATTCACCCCGGTGGGTAAAGACATCCGCTTCGGGCTGGGCGCCATCCGCAACGTGGGTGACAAGGTGGTGAAAGCATGGCTGGCTGAGCGCGACCAGCTGGGCCCGGCGAGTGACTTCAACGACTTTCTCGGCAAGGCGCCGCTCCAGTTCTGCTCGAAGCGCATCATCGAATCCCTCATCCGCGGGGGCGCGTTCGATGAGCTGGGGCACACCCGTCGCGCACTCATGGCCGTGTACGAGGAGGCCGTCGATTCCATCATCGACGTGAAACGCAACGCCGCGAATGGGCAGGACGACCTGTTCGGGCTCGCCGTCGACGATGACTCGGAGCAGATGGAGCACGTCGCGGTGCCAGATCTGGACGAGTGGGACAGGAAGACGAAGCTCGCCTTTGAGCGCGACATGCTCGGCCTGTACGTGTCCGACCACCCACTCAACGGCCTGGAACACGTCATCGCTGAACACAGTGACCGCACGATCGCCTCCACTGCCGGCGAGGATGCCTTCACGGGGAGCACCACGCTGTGTGGGTTGATTACTAGCGTCAACCGTCGCGTCAACAAGCATGGCGCCATCTGGGCGCAGGTCACGCTCGAAGACCTCACCACCGGTATCGAGGTCACTGTGTTCCCACGTGTCTACGAGCGGGTTTCGGGCATCCTAGAGCCTGACAACATTGTCGCCATCGAGGGTGTCGTGGAAGCGGGGGAAGACCGGGGAAGGATGCGCGCGCAGAACGTCACCGCTCCGCACGTCAACAGCGACGGCGCCGTCGGCCCGGTGATCATCACCATGGCCGAGACGCGCTGCACGCCGAGGCTGGTGGCGGATCTCAAGCGGGTCATCTCGTCCTACCCCGGCAGCGCCGAGGTGCACGTCGAGGTGAAGGGCAAGGCTCGCACGACCGTGTTTCGGCTTTCCGACGGGTTCCACGTGCAGCTCTCCTCCCCACTGTTTGCTGATCTGAAGG
Organism: uncultured Tessaracoccus sp.; assembly: GCF_947255005.1. Lineage (GTDB taxonomy): Bacteria > Actinomycetota > Actinomycetes > Propionibacteriales > Propionibacteriaceae > Arachnia. Next base: position 15,306 of record NZ_CAMYFI010000010.1, read on the forward strand.
CGCTGCTCGGCCCCACCTCGGTGAGGATGGCGCACTGATGAGGCAAGATGCAGGACGCGGCATTTGGGAACGCTCCGGCTGGCGGGCTTTGGCGCAACTCATCGTGTGTGCCGCGGCAGGCGTAGTCGCCGGAGTGGTGTGGGTTTCGCTCGCGCCCAGAGCGCACTATCTCGTCGGCGAAGACTTGCACGCGACGATGTCCGAGCGTGCCTACGCCGAGATCATCGGCGGCGACGCGATGTTCGTCATGATCACCGCCATCGTCGGAACCTTACTCGGGTTGCTCACATGGGCGTGGTTCAGTAAGCGCAGCTGGTATGTCGTCGCATTGAGCGTGCTGGGCGCGCTGGTGATGACGCTCACGGCGTGGCCGGTGGGGGAGCTCATCGGCGGATCGGGCCTCACCGATCGTATTGCCATGGCTAGCGTCGGCGACTACGTGCAAATGGACTTGGTGCTGCACGCTCACAGCGCGCTCGCCGTCGGGCCGTTCTTTGCCATTACGCCCGTGATGTTGCTCTCGGCATTCCTGCCAGAACGCTCCGTGGACGCCCCAAAAACCGAGGACGGCGACGGGTAAACTCTCCTGGCGTGCTTCGAGTAGTAGATCTGCGAGAGACCCGAGACGGATACCGCGCGCTCTTGCCGCGTGCTGAGTTCAACGTCGAGCAGGCGGTGGGGCAAGTACAACCCATCATCGCCGACGTTGCCACGCGCGGGGAGGCGGCGATACTTGAATACTCCGAGCGGTTCGATCGTGTGGTGCCGGAGCATGTTCGCGTGCCAGCTGAGCAGCTCACGCAGGCTGAACAGGAACTGGATCCGACGCTGCGCCGCAGTTTCGAGGAGGCGATCACGAGACGTCGAGCCGTGGCGGAGCGCCTCGAACGCTTCCCCGAGGCAGAACCCGTCGAGCTGGCGCCCGGCGCGCTCGTGGGGTTGCGCAGCGCCCCCATGCAGCGGGTCGGCCTCTACGTTCCTGGTGGTCTCGCGCCGCTGGCTTCCAGCGTCATCATGAACGTCGTGCCCGCCCAAGTGGCAGGCGTGGGCGCGATCGCCGTTGCCTCTCCACCGCAGGCGGAGTTTGGAGGATGCCCGCACCCCAACGTGCTGGCGTTGTGCTCGATGCTCGGCGTCGATGAGGTGTACGCCGTTGGCGGTGCCCAAGCCATCGCGATGTTCGCGCACGGCGTCGACGGCCTGTGCGAGCCTGTGAACCTCATCTCCGGACCCGGCAACATCTTCGTCGTTGCAGCCAAGCGTGCCGTGCGTGGCCTCGTCGGCATCGATTCAGAGGCAGGGCCCACCGAGATCGCCATCATTGCTGACGACACGGCCAAGCCAGCCTTCGTTGCAGCTGATCTCATTTCACAAGCTGAACATGACCCCATGGCCGCCTCTGTGCTGATCACGCCCTCACAGTCGTTGGCCGACGCTGTCGGCGTTGAGGTGCAGCGCCAGGTGGAAGGCCAACTGCATGCGGAGCGCATCACTACCTCGCTGGGCGGGCCGCAGTCCGCCATCGTGCTGGTACGTGGCCTCGAGCAAGCGGTTGCGGTGGCCGACGACTACGCCGCAGAACACCTCGAGATTCACACTGCAGAGGCCGACACACTCGCCAAGCGCATCCACAACGCGGGCGCCATTTTCGTGGGCGAGCATTCGCCGGTCTCGTTGGGTGATTATTCCGCCGGGTCGACGCACGTGCTTCCCACCGCCGGCTGTGCATGCCACTCGTCTGGGCTCACCGTGCGCAGCTTCATGAAGTCGATGCATGTCATCCACTATTCGCGCGAAGCGCTCGCCGAGATCGCCGAGGGCGTCGAACAGTTCGCCCTCGCTGAGCATTTGCCGGGGCATGCCGCAGCGATCACCGTTCGGAGGCACGCATGAGCCTGCCGCTTCGAGCCGATCTAGTAGGCGCAGAACCCTACGGCGCGCCCATCCTGGACGTTCCCGTTGTGCTGAATGTGAACGAAAACCCGTACGGGCTCACCCCCGAGATTGCCGACGAGATGGGCGAAGCGGTGCGGAAATCCGCGCTGCGCCTCAACCGATACCCGGATCGCGACGCCCTGGCACTGCGCACTGACCTCGCCAACTACCTCGATGCGGGGCTCACCGCAGAGCGCGTCTGGGCGGCGAACGGCTCCAACGAAATCATGCAGCAGTTGTGCACCGCGTTCGGCGGTCCCGAGCGCACGGTACTCACCTTCACGCCCACGTACTCGATGTATCCCGAGTACGCGCGCAACACCCTCACCCGCTACGTCACTGAGCCCCGCCGCGACGACTTCACCGTCGACACCGAACTGGTGCTCGAGGCCGCTGCCAAGCACCAAGCGACGATGGTCCTCCTTGCCCGTCCCAACAACCCCACGGGCACGGGCATTCCTCTCGAGGTCATCGACGAGGTGTGCGCCGGCACCGATGCCCTCGTCGTGGTTGATGAGGCATATCAGGAGTTCTCGACGGAACCCTCGGCCGTTGGTTTGCTCGACGCGCACACCAACCTCATCGTCTCGCGCACGATGAGCAAGGCATTCGCCTTGGCTGGGGGCCGCGTCGGTTACCTTGCCGCGTCGCGGGAGATCGTCGATGCGTGCCGCGTCGTGCGTCTGCCGTATCACCTCAGCGCTCAGACGCAGGCCGTCGCACGCGTTGCGCTTCGCCACGCCGACGTGTTGCTGGCCAAGGTGCGCAAGCTGGCGGCATCAGCCCGAGACTTCGAGCAGTGGGCCCGGGGGAGGGGCTACAGCGTCGCCGATTCGGTGGCGAACTTCACACTGTTCGGGCGCTTCCCGGATCGCCATGCCGTCTGGCAAGGCTTGCTCGAGCGTGGCGTTCTTATTCGCGAGACCGGGCCCGACGGGTATCTGCGGGCATCCGCTGGAACGCCGGAAGAAATGCAAGCGTTGCGGCGAGCGCTCGACGATTTGAACCCCGAAAAGGAATGACCATGGTACGCACAAGCACCCAATCGCGCGCGACGAGTGAGTCCCGCATCACCGTCACCGTCAACCTCGACGGCACTGGCGTCGCAAACATCTCAACCGGCGTTGGCTTTTACGACCACATGCTGACCACCCTCGCGAAGCACTCACTCATCGACCTGAGCGTGGAAGCGGAGGGCGATCTCCACATCGACGCACACCACACCGTCGAAGACACAGCCATCGTGCTCGGCAAGTGCGTGGCAGAGGCGCTGGGCGACAAGTCCGGCATCCGACGCTTTGGGCACGCAGTGGTGCCACTCGACGAGGCCGTCGCTGAGTGCGTGGTCGATGTCGCAGGCCGTCCGTACGTGGTCTGCGAGGGTGAGCCCGACGGGCAGGCCTACGCCCGCATCGGAGGTTCCGGTGTTGCGTACCCAGGGTCCATGACGCAGCACGTCTTTGAATCGTTCGCTCTGAACGCCGGCGTGTGCCTCCACATGAATCTGCGCTCCGGGCGTGACCCCCACCACATCGTCGAGGCCCAGTTCAAGGCTCTGGCCCGGGCGCTGAGAGCAGCAATCGAAACAGACCCTCGCTCGCCGGGCATTCCGAGCACGAAGGGTGCGCTGTGATCAAGAAGGTTGGCATTCTCGATTACGGCACTGGCAACCTACACTCCGCTGCGAAAGCGTTCGAGCGTGCCGGCGCCGACGTCGTCGTCACCGGGCGCTTGGAAGAGCTGGGGCGGTGCGAGGCGCTCGTCGTGCCTGGCGTGGGCGCATTCGCCGAGTGTGCACGTCGTCTGGCGGAAGTAGGCGGCTTCGACTATGTACGGGGCTGGGTGCAGAAAGAACGCCCGCTGTTTGGCATCTGCGTCGGACACCAGGTGCTGTTCTCCTCGGGTCTGGAACATGGCGTACCCACCGACGGCATCGGCATCTATACAGGTGTGGTGAGCAAAATGCCTGCCACCCCGCTGCCACACATGGGTTGGAACACGGTTGCCGCTGGAGAGAGTTCCAAGCTCTTCGCTGGGGTGCGTGACGAGCGGTTTTACTTCGTGCACTCCTACGCGGTGCAGCAGGCCGTGCGCGGTGCGGTGTATGCAAGTTATGGCGACGTGCGTTTCGTGGCCGCAGTAGAACAAGGTCCGGTGTGCTCTACCCAGTTCCACCCGGAGAAGTCCGGTGTGGCCGGGCTACAACTGCTGAAGAACTGGCTCGCCGCCTACTGATGTGCCAACTCACTACGAAGGGGCTGCCGAAGGCAGCGCGCACGCAACCCACGTCCTGTTTCCCTAGGGTTGACGAATCTTTAGATCGGCTAGAGTTGGGCGTCGTGGACACGCTTGATTTATTGCCCGCCGTCGATGTGCAGGGCGGCCAGGCCGTGCAGCTCGTCCAGGGTGTAGCAGGAACTGAAAAGACCTTCGGTGATCCGCTCGCGGCTGCGAAGCGCTGGGTGGATGCCGGTTCGCGCTGGATTCACCTCGTCGATCTGGACGCCGCCTTCGGTCGTGGGTCCAACGCCGACTTGCTCGCAGACATCATCGCTCAGATTGACTGCCATGTGGAGCTCTCCGGCGGAATCCGTGACGAAGCCAGCCTTGAACGTGCGCTCGCCACCGGCTGCAAGCGCGTGAACATCGGCACCGCCGCGCTCGAGAACCCGCAATGGTGCGAAGAAATTATCGCTTCCCATCGCGACGCCATCGCCATCGGGCTCGACGTGCGCGGTGAGCGGCTGGCGGCTCGCGGATGGACCCGCGAGGGCGGGCGATGGATGGACACCGTCGACCAACTCGCGGCGGCTGGGTGCGAGCGTTTCGTGGTTACCGACGTCGAGGCGGACGGCATGCTCACAGGCCCTAACTTCGATCTGCTCGCCGCTGTGGCTCGGCGGTCGGGCAAGAAGGTTGTCGCGTCTGGAGGCATCGCCACCCTCGACCACCTCCGACGGCTGCGCGAGCTCGTCGCTGCTGGCATCGAGGGCGCCATTGTCGGCACTGCGCTCTACGTCGGGCGGTTTACGATTGCCGAGGCGCTCGCGGTTGCTGAAGGAGATGCGCATGCGTAACCCTGCTGCTTCATTTGGTGTGGCCGAACGCGGACATGTGCCCCCACTGCTCGATGGGCGTTTGAGAGATCTCCTCGCAGGCAAGAAGATCGCCATGACGGGTGTCACCGGATTCATCGGTGAGCAGATGCTGTGGGCGTTCCTCAACGACTGTCCCCAGACGCGCACCGCGGTCTTGGTGCGCCCGAAAGGCACACACACAGCGGAAGACCGCGTGAAGCAGCTGCTCGGCAAACAGATCTTCGCTGAGGTGGTCGAGCGTGCTGGCTCTCTCGATGCGCTCCTCGAGGAGCGCATCGAGGTGATCCCCGGCGATCTACCTAACGTTCCACAACTGCCGCGTGACATCGATGTGCTCATCCACTGCGCAGGCGATGTGTCGTTCGACCCGCCCATCGACCAGGCCTTTAAAACCAACGTGCTGGGCACCCAGGCATTGCTCACCCGCTTCCTCGAATCCGTCACCGACGACAACGGCGAGCTCGAGCGTATTCCGCACTACATCCACATCTCGACGGCCTACACCGCCGGCCGGCGTCGCGGTGCCATCCCGGAGACGGCGCACGCGCACGACGTGGATTACATGGTTGAGACCGAAGCTGCCCTGCAGATGGCAGAGCACCTTGAGGCGGCTTCGCGGTCTCCAGAACAGCTCACGAGACTGCGCAAGCAGGCCGAGGCGTTGCACCGCCAGGCCGGCTACCTCACCACGTCAGAAGACACGGAGCGGCGGCGCATCGAATGGGTGCAGAAGGAGCTCGTGGCCGCGGGCACGGAACGCGCACGCTCACTTGGCTGGACGGACGTGTATACATTCGCGAAGGCGATGGGTGAGCGCGTGGTGGCTGACATGTGTAAAGACATTCAGGTTTCCATCGTGCGCCCGGCGATCGTTGAATCCTCCCTGCGGTATCCGTACCCCGGCTGGATCGAGGGCTTTAAGATGGCCGATCCCATCATCCTCGCCTACGGACGAGGGCAGCTACCCGAGTTCCCTGCATCACCGGATGCGGTCATCGACATCATCCCTTGTGACTACGTGGTGAACACCATCATCGCGGTGTGTGCTACTCAGCCCGAAGCGGGCCAGCCGGAGTTCTATCACTGCGCATCGGGAGCCAGGAACCCCCTGACCTTCCGTGGCATTTACGAGCAGGTTCGCGCATACTTCGAGGAGCATCCGTACAACCACGGCACCGCCTCCACGCCGCTTGCGACGTGGAAGTTCCCGGGCGCTGAACCCGTCGAACGGATGATGTGGGTGGGGGACAAGGCAACCAAGATTGCTGACAAGTTGTTGAGTTTCGCGCCACGAAGCAAGGGTGTGCGCAAACTGGCCGCGCAGGTGGATCAGTCGCGCAAGCAACTCGACTTCCTCAATAAGTACCTCACTTTGTACGGCGAGTACCTGCAGTCCGAACTGCATTTCGTTGACGACTGCACGCTCGCGCTCCACAACTCGCTGCATCCCGACGATAAGGAGCGCTTCGGCTTCGACTCGGCTGCATTCGACTGGAATCACTACATGCAAGACGTCCATGCGCCTTCCATCTGCGATCCGGAGAAGCGAGCCGCAGCCAGGCGAAAGCGCCGCGCAAATCGCCAGCCCACCTTCCGCGATATCGAGCCGTCGAACACGCCCGTCCTTGCAGCCTTCGACCTCGATGGCACGGTGATGGCCACCAACGTCATCGAGACATACTTGTGGTCGAAGATGCCTGAACTATCCGCCTTCGGACGGGTTGCGGAGCTCGCCAAGCTCGTGACGGCGCTGCCCAACTACCTGGGTGCTGAGCGACGTGACCGCGGAGTGTTCTTGCGTTCGATCTACCGCCGCTACGAGGGTGCAGATCTCGAGGCGCTGGAACAGTACGTCGACGAACGTCTGGCGCCGCTGATTCTTGACCGCATGTCGCCCGACGCGATCAGGCGCATACGCGAGCACCGCGACGCCGGGCACACCACGGTCCTCATGACTGGCGTCATTCGTCCGCTGACCAGGCCCTTTGAAGGCTTGTTCGACGTGATCGTCGCTGCCGATCTCGCCACGGATGTGCATGGCAAGTGCACCGGATTCTTGAGTGGCCCGCCGATGGTCGGTGAGTCTCGCTCGGCGTGGCTCAGGCACTTCGCGGCTCTTCACGGCGTTGATCTCGACCACTCGTATGCGTACGCCGACTCGCACGTAGACCTCCCCATGCTGAGCTCGGTGGGATACCCCGTCGTGGTGAGCCCCGACATCGGCCTCATGCGTGCTGCCAAGCAGCGCGGTTGGTCGCTCGTCGACTGGCCTGCACTCAGCCCCATCCCTCGTTGGAAGATGCCCAAGGCGTAAGAAAGGATTTCCATGTCACGTCCTGGATTCGTGATCGAGGTCGACGAGAAGACCCCGGCCCTGCTCACCCTTTCCGGCCAGCAGCTTGGGCTCAGCAAGCTCGGACTGGGCACGCAGGTGGTGTACGGCGCTGAAGCTACTCCGTCGGCCGACCCGACGAGCCTCATTGACTCGGCGCTCGCAGCCCCCAATGACGGTGTCGCGTTCGCCACTCGGCTTAAGGCGAGTACGAAGCTCACCATCGTGGTGGTAGATGACGAACGCCCCCGGCCGCGCACGCGCTTCGACATTCGCCAAAGCATCCTTGAGAGAGTCCTGGAGGTTGCCGCCAAACAGCTCGTTGACGATGTTGCCATTGTGATCGCCGGTGGCCTCCACAAGCGTTGGAGCGCCTTCGACATCACCCGTGCGCTGGGTGACCGCGTCGCAACGAGCTTCCAGCCCGACGGGCGCATCGAAAGCCACGATGTGACCGCCACCGACCTGGTAGAGATCGGCCAGGTTGATGGGCATCCGGTGAAGATCAACCGCCGTGTCGCCCAATCTGATGTGGTGGTCACCATCGGCACGCAGTTTGGGCGGGGAAGCGTCAGCCCATTCACGAGCAGCATTCTCGACGTCGACACGCTACGCCGTCTCGGGGGGCCTACACGCGATGCCGGCTTCACCCGCAACGTGCACTCAGCGGTGCTCGAAGCGCTCGACGTGTTCGCCATCCAGGCAGTACTCGGCCAGCCATTCTTCCCTGGCCTGCTGCACTTCGCGGGACAGCGCGAATGGGAGTGGTCGTTGGCTGATCGTCTGTCGTTTGCGACGGTGCGTCAGCTGGGAACCCTCGTGCCGAAGCTCGCCGGCCGACGGCTCCACGCCACCCCAGTTGCCGACTACGCCGTCGTCGATGTCGTCAGTGGACATCCGAACAAGGTGTTCTCCGAAGCCGCAGCGGTGTGGGTGGCAGCCAACATCGTCGAATTACCCAAGCAAGCGGATGTTGTTGTGACGCCCGTGTGGGGAGGCAGCTTCGACGAAGGAGACGCATGCGGCTCCCCGATCAATGCAGCGCATCACGCGCTGGTTCGACGAATCGGAGCAACGATGGGCAAACCGTACGCCCACGAGGGCGGAGTCGCCATCGCAATGCATCCACTCACACCACGCTTTTCCAACCGTCGGCAGTCATCGGCCTCCGACTTCTTTGCCAAAGTGCTGCCACAAACCCTCACCCCGTCCGAGATGGGAGAGTTCGAACAAGCCGCCTGTGTTGACCAGTGGTACATCGACCTCTACCGCAAACAGTTCGCCGACCATCCACTGCGCACGTTCCAGTACTGGTACCGCGTGTGCGAAGCCAGTGAGCAATACGCAGACGTGATCTGGGTGGGAGGCAATAGGCTCACCGCAGATCTGTTCGGGCATCGCGCAGCCACCACCTTCGCAGATGCGCTTGAGATCGCGAGTGACAAGGTTGGACGCCACCCGGTCGTCACATACTTGCATGGCCCTGGGCTGCCGCTGGGAGACGTCCAATGACTCGCCAGCTGAAATCGTGGGCCCGCAGCCACAAACCCCGACGAGGTCCTAAGATCACGCTGTTTAGCGACCTTGCGACGATGGGCTTTCGCCGTCAAGCTCCGCAAACCTCGCAGCCACGCCGCACCGGCAACAACCTTCGTCTCGCGCGCGACTATGCCCGGCGGATCCGTGTGCTCGCCGCGCTGTGGCCGCGCTTCGATGTGGAAGTCGTGGGCGGAGACGCGCTCGTCGGACTGGAAACCCCATTTGTGCTCGCGGTCAACGAAGCAGGCACACTCGACCAGCAGGTGCTCGCGCTCGCCCTGCCTCGCGCACTGCGCCCGACCACCCGCCGCCCGAGCCACGCGCTCAGCAAGGGACGTAACGTCGTCGTGTTCTCCGGCGAACCCATCGGCGAGCGGCTCGTCGGGGAATTTGACGTTACAGCTGCTGAACTTGCGAAGCAGCACTCCATCGCGATTGTGCCTGTCGGGCTAGTCGGCTCGTTCCGGCTCGCGGATACCTTGAAGCTGCGCTTGCGCAACAAACCCAAAGTTTCAGTGCGATTCGGCGCGCCGGTGCACGTGGCCACCCGCTCCATCGACGATGTCACCGACGAGGTGCAGGCCCGCGTGGAACATCTCGTCGGCGAGGGTGAGCTGTCATGGTGGGACGTGGAACGTCGGAGAACCAGCGGCGACGCACCGGCCTCACCCCGAGCGGCGAAGTGGCGTCGGCTCTGGGACCAGGCCGAACCCAGGAACGATGGAGCACGCCGGCGAATCTGGCGGTAACGGCCTTTTCCGAAAGCTCCTATAGACTTGAACGCACGTTCGCTTTTGGAAAGGAAGGGTGCCAATGTCAGGTCACTCCAAGTGGGCCACCACCAAGCACAAGAAGGCTGCCATTGATGCCAAGCGCGGCAAGTTGTTTGCCAAGCTGATCAAGAACATCGAAGTCGCAGCCCGCACAGGCGGTGGTGACCCCGGCGGAAACCCGACGCTGTATGACGCCATCCAGAAAGCGAAGAAGTCGTCGGTACCGAACGACAACATCGACCGCGCCGTCAAGCGTGGCTCCGGTGTCGAGTCGGGGGGCGCTTCGTACGAGAACATCATGTATGAGGCCTATGGACCTTCCGGTGTGGCCATCCTCATCGAGTGCCTCACCGACAACCGCAACCGCTCCGCCACTGAGGTGCGCATGGGTGTCACCCGCAACGGCGGCACCATGGCTGACGTCGGCTCGGTGCAGCGCATGTTTGCGCGCAAGGGCGTCGTCACGATCGCTAAGCAGCAGGGTGGACGCGAGCTCAGTGAGGACGACGTGATGGAGGCCGCGCTCGACGCCGGGCTCGAAGAAGTCGAAGATGCCGGTGACAACTGGGAAGCCATGAGCGACCCCAATGATGTCGTCGACGTGCGTAAGGCCGTGGAAGCCGCAGGATACGAATACGAATCCGCCGAAGTGCAGTTCGTCGCATCATTCGACACCACCGTCACCGACGTAGACACCGCGAAGAAAGTGTTCAACATCATTGACGCGCTCGAAGATTCCGACGACGTACAAAACGTGTACACGAACATCGACTTGGCTCCCGAAGTGGAAGCCGAACTCGACGCCGAGGACTGAGTAGACGCGGTGCGAGTCATCGGCATTGACCCCGGTCTCACGAGGTGTGGGATCGGGGTTGTTGATGCGACGGTGGGGCGGGCTTCCTTCGTCGCAGTCGGCGTCGTGCGAACCCCGGCCGAGCTGCCGACGCCAAAACGCCTGGTCATGATCGAAACCGGCATCACCGAGTGGGTGCGCGAGCACAGCCCCGACGCCATGGCTATCGAGCGCGTGTTTGCCCAGCACAACCGCAACTCGGTGATGGATACGATGCAGGCCGCGGGCGTGGCGTCGCTGGTCGGCGAACACGCAGGTCTCAACGTCACCTACCACACGCCCAGCGAGGTGAAGGCCGCCGTCACGGGTTCGGGCAGCGCGGACAAAGCCCAAGTCACTGCCATGATCACCCGCATTCTCAAACTTTCGGCGCCCCCGCGTCCGGCTGACGCCGCGGACGCACTCGCCGTCGCCATCACGCATGGCTGGCGCGGGGTACTCACGAACCGATATGCGGCAGCTGTGGCCGCTGCGAAAGGAAGACGATGATCGCGCAGCTCACCGGGCAAGTGACCTACGCCGGGGCCACGTCGTTCATTATCGAGGTGGGCGGCGTGGGTTACCGCGCCAACACGAACGCACACACCGCCGCTTCACTACGCATCGGAGACGTGCACACCGTGCATACGAGTCTCGTCGTGAGGGAAGATTCGCTCACCATGTGGGGGTTCGCCACACCGGCGGAACGCGACGCCTTCGAGCTGATGCAGACCGCGTCGGGGGTCGGCCCCAAGGTTGCTGCCGCCATGTTGAGCGTCTTCAACCCAGGTGAGCTGCGGCAGGTGATCGCATCCGAAGATGCCAGGCGCCTCACATCCGTGCCTGGGATTGGGCCCAAGGGCGCGCAGAAGATCATCCTCGAGCTGAAAGACAAGGTGCCGCTGCTCTCCGACGATGACGCTGCCGCGCCGGTGGCCGTCCACGACGATGCGCTGTGGAGGCAACAAGTCACGGAGGGATTGGAAGGTCTCGGTTGGTCGTCGAAGGAGGCGCAGGCGGCGTGTGAACATGTCGCCCCTCTCGTTGAGGAAGACCCGAATGTTCCCATCGCGACACTGATGCGCGCCGCGCTGAGTAGGCTGGCCAAACGATGACTGAGCCGTCGCCTGTTGATCCCGAGGCCACTGTAGGGGAGCGCGACTTCGAATCGGCACTGCGTCCTAAGATGCTCACCGAGTTCGAGGGCCAGCCGAGGGTGCGTGAACAGCTCGGGCTGGTGCTCGACGCAGCCCGCCACCGCGGTACCGCTCCCGATCACGTGCTGCTCTCCGGCCCGCCCGGACTCGGCAAGACCACGCTCGCCATGATCATCGCCAACGAACTCGGCGTGACCCTGCGCATCACCTCAGGGCCCGCGATCCAGCACGCGGGCGACCTCGCTGCAATCCTTTCGGGCCTCGACGAACACGAGGTGCTCTTCATCGACGAGATCCACCGCCTGTCAAAACCCGCCGAGGAAATGCTGTACCTCGCGATGGAAGACTTCCGCGTCGACGTGGTGGTGGGCAAGGGCCCAGGAGCTACGGCCATTCCCATCGACTTGCCGCAGTTCACACTCGTCGGAGCCACCACCAGGGCCGGCCTCCTGCCGGGCCCGCTGCGTGACCGTTTCGGATTCACCGCCCAGCTCGATTTCTACGCAGACGACGCCCTCGCCGGCATCGTCGCCGTCTCGGCCAACAAGTTGGAGGTAGATCTCGCATCGGACGCTGCGACGGAGATCGCCTCACGCAGTCGCGGTACGCCGCGTATTGCGAACCGTCTGCTGCGACGCGTTCGCGACTACGGGCAGGTCAAGGGCCACGCGAGGCTGCAGCGCGATGTGGCCCGCGCCGCGCTCGAACTCTACGAGGTCGACGAGCGGGGGCTCGACAGGCTCGACCGTTCGGTGCTGCGTTCACTCGTGGAAAAATTCGGGGGAGGCCCCGTCGGGCTGTCCACACTTGCACTCAGCGTTGGGGAAGAAATCGACACGGTCGCCGAGGTGGCCGAGCCATTCCTGATCAGGCAAGGCTTCATGATGCGCACCCCTCGCGGGAGGGTAGCTACCCCGTCGGCGTACACGCATCTGGGCATGGCACCACCCAGCACCGCACCTGATTCGCTGTTTGGTGGCTAGCGGTGCGGCGTTTCCGGAGTGGTTGAGCTATTGTGAGCGATGGTTTGCGCGCAAACCACTCCTGACCGACTCTACGAAAGTTTGATCCATGCCTCCTGGCCTCGAATTACTGCTGATGATCGTTATTTTTGGCGCCATCATGTACTTCCTCATGATTCGTCCGCAGCAGAAGAGGATGCGAGAACATCAGGAAATGGTGAATGCCGTTGAGCCTGGTACCCGCGTGCTGCTGACCTCCGGCATCTATGCCACCGTGCTCCATGTCGGGGAGCAGCAGATGATTGTTGAGGTTGCGCCAGGTGTTGAGATCACCGTCGTGAAGGGACACATCTCACGGGTCGTCACCGCAGACGACGAGGAGTTTGTCTATGAGGGTGAAGACGACGATGACGAAGCCGACCTCGACGCCGCCGTCGCGACTGACGAGGAGCTCGACAACGTGCTGGGCAGGCGTGAGGAATCCGATGACTCGGGCGTCGACGAGGTCGACCCGCAGGCTAACCGCTAGTTCGTGAGGCACTCACTTGGCAACCACAGCACGTAAGCGTTCGAGGCCAGGCCTTGCCATCCTCGGCCTCCTTGCCGTCATCGGCCTCCTGTTTGGCATCATGGCGGGCACTAAGACGTGGGCCCCCAAGCTGGGGCTCGACTTGCAAGGCGGTATGACAATCACGCTCACCGCGACCAATCCGACGGTGTCGCAAGAGTCTCTCGACCTCGCGGTCGGCATCATCCAGCAGCGCGTCGACGGCATGGGCGTCGGCGAGGCGTCGGTGACCACCATGGGCGACCGCAACATCATCGTCTCTGCCCCGAACGTCTCCCGCGAAGACCTGGTGGAACTCGTCGGCGCCACCGCGCAGCTGGAGTTTCGGCAGGTATTCAAGGCCGCCCCTGTCCAGCCGACTGAGGAAGGCTCGAAGGAGCAGGACAAGGTCAGCCCGCTGCCTCGCCCTGCAGGTGACAAGGGCCAGGTGCTCGACGTCGAGCAGGTGCTGGCGTTCCAGCCCAGCAACGACGATAACGAAGGGTTCCAGGAGTACAAGTGCAACGACGATCCCACTGACGTGCTCGATCAAGCCCAGGTGGTGTGCGACGACGTCGGCACCACCAAGTATCTGCTCGGCCCCGTTGCGGTGCAGGGTAAGAGCGTCACGAACGCGCGCGCTGAGGTGCCCCAGAACGATGTTGGCTGGGCCGTCTCGCTCGAGTTCGACAGCGAAGGCACCTCGCGTTTCGGGAAGATGACGCAAGCGCTGGTGAGCAAGCCCGAACCGACGAACATGTTCGCCATCGTGCTCGACGGCAAGGTGCGTTCCGCAGCGAGGGTCAATATCACCATCATGAACGGGCAGGCACAGATCACGGGCCAGTTCACACCTGAAGAGGCTGGGCAGCTCGCGAACGTGTTGAAGTTCGGTTCGCTGCCGCTCAACTTCGAGCCGTCGCAGGTAGAGAGCGTGTCCCCGACGCTGGGCGGCGAGCAGCTGCGCGTCGGCCTCATCGCCGGTGCTTTGGGGCTCGCGATCGTCGCAGTGTATGCCCTGTTCTACTACCGGGGTCTCGGGCTCGTCGTGCTGCTGTCGCTTGGGCTCGCAGGTGTGACCACCTACGTCATGATGACGCTGCTCGGCACGGCCGTTGGCTTCACCTTGAGCCTGCCCGCGATTGCGGGCGCTATCGTCGGTATCGCCGTGACAGCCGATGCGTTCATCATCTATTTCGAGCGAATACGAGACGAGATTCGCGAGGGCCGTAGTCTCCGCTCATCGCTGGAATCTGGGTGGAAGAAGGCGCGAAGCACCATCTTCGTTGCAAACGCCGTGCAGATCTTGTCCGCCATCGTGCTGTACGTGCTGGCCGTCGGAGGTGTGCAGGGCTTCGCCTTCTCCCTGGGGCTGACGACATTCATCAACCTGGTGCTCGTCGTGTTCTTTACGAAGCCCGTCGTCACGCTGCTGGGTCGCACCAAGTTCTTCGGCGAGGGGCACAAGTTGTCGGGGTTGAGCCCCGACAAGATGGGTGTCTCGCGTGAGCGGCTGCTCGGCCGTCGCACCAAACGGAAGGAGGCCTGAGATGTCGGAAACGACCAAGACTCCGAAGGAGGGCATCGCTCACCGCCTGTACTCGGGCAAGCTCAGCTACGACTTCATCAAGAACCGCAAGATGTGGTTCACCATCACGGCAGCCGTCGTGCTGATCTCGATTCTCGTGCTGATCTTCAAGCAGCTCACCCTCGGCATCGAGTTCCGGGGCGGCACCGATTTCCAGGCGCCCATCGAGGTGCAGGGAGAAACCATCCAAGATGTCCGAGACGCCACCAGCGAGTTCGCCATCGAAGACCTGGATGCGCAGGTGTTCTCCATCGGCGATTCCGCAGTGCGCGTGCAGACGCGCTCACTCACGCCGTCGGAGATCACCCAAACGCGCGAGGACATCGCAAAGACCGTTGGCGCCGACGTCGAACAGGTCACCTACAACACCATCGGTGGCTCGTGGGGCGACAAGATTTCTCGCGACGCCGCCATCGCGGTGGTGGTGTTCATCGCGCTGGTGATGCTCCTGATCGCCGTCTACTTCCGCAACTGGCGCATGGCGGTGGCTGCCGTGATCGCCTTGGCGCACGACGTGATCGTCACGCTCGGTGTGTACGCCCTCGTTGGGTTCACCGTCACGCCGTCCACGCTGATCGGTATCTTGACCATCCTCGGCTACTCGCTCTACGACACCGTGGTGGTGTTCGACAAGGTGCGAGAGAACGTCAAAGACTTGGCGCACAGCACCAAGACGTACTCGCAGCAGGCCAACCTCGCGATCAACCAGGTGCTGGTACGTTCGGTGAACACCACCGTCATCGGTGTGCTCCCCGTCACCGCGATGCTGCTGGCTGGTGTCGTCGGCAATTCCAACCCCCTCCAGGATCTGGGTCTGGCGCTGCTCGTCGGCATGATTGCAGGCGCGTTCTCGTCGATCTTCATCGCGACCCCGCTGTTGGCCTGGTTCACGGAGCACACCCCGGAAATGCGCGAGCACCGCGCGACGCTGGAGAAGCGCCGCGCCCGCGACGAGCATCGTGCACAGGCCAAAGTGCAGGATGACGAGGACTCCGACGACGCCGAGCCCGTCGCCGCTGCTACGGCACCGAGCGTTCGGATCGAACGCCGTCAGCGTCGTACGCATCAGAGTCGTGCACAGCGCAAGGGGAAGAAATGAACGACGACATCGCGGCGCTGATCGTCGATGTGCACGATTTTCCCAAACCGGGGATCGTGTTCAAAGACATCACTCCGCTGCTCGCATCCCCGACGGGATTCCAGAAGACAATCGATGCGTTGGCCCAGTCGGCCCCTGAAGGGATCGATGCCGTGGTGGGCATGGAGGCTCGTGGGTTCATCTTCGCGGCACCGGTGGCACTGCAGCTGGGAGCAGGGTTCGTGCCTGTGCGCAAACCAGGCAAGCTTCCCGGAGATGTGTATTCCCAATCGTTCGATCTCGAATACGGTTCAGAAACGCTCACGGTGCACCGCAATGCCATCGAACCAGGCGCCCGCGTGCTCGTGATCGACGACGTGCTAGCTACCGGCGGCACCGTCGCAGCCACCGCTGGCTTGCTGCGTCAGCTCGGTGCCGAGCTCGTACACGTCGCAGTGGTGCTCGAGCTCGTTGAACTCGGCGGCCGCAAGGTGCTGGAAGAGCAGGGAATCGCCCGTCTCAGCTCGCTGGTGCAGGGCTGAGTCATGGCATCGCGGCTGAAGGCCGGCCCGCTCGCGCTGGTCAGTTTGCCCCGGGTTGCGGAGTCTCCGTTCAAAGAGCTTGCACGCCGGGGCATGCTCGCCTTCATGTTGCTGCTGATTTGTACACTCCTTGTGTGGGTGGACGCACCGGCCTACAGCGACAACGTCGGGCAGGACGGCGTCGGATTCATCGACGCGCTCTACTACGCCACGGTGACGCTCACCACCACCGGCTACGGGGATATCACGCCCGTCGCGCCGCACGCCCGGCTGCTCAACATCATCGTCATCACGCCACTCAGGATTGGCTTCCTGGTGCTCTTGGTCGGTACCACCATCGAGGTGCTGGCCAATGAAGGCAGCCGCTCGATTCGAGATGCGCGTTGGAGGAGAAGAATGCGCAACCACATCGTCGTTATCGGTTACGGCACCAAGGGGCGTTCTGCGGTGAACACGCTGCGTCGCCAGGGGGAGAAAGCCGAGAAGATCGTCGTCATCGACGACAAGGATTCGGCTATTGCCGATGCCAACTTCGACGGTCTCGCCGCATTCCTGGGCGACGCCACCCGCCGCGACTTGCTCCGTCGCGCGGAGGTACCGAAGGCACAGGAAATTGTGATCTGTCTCGACCGCGACGATGCCGCCATCCTCACCACCTTGACGGTGCGCCAGCTCAACCCGACTGCGAACGTGGTGGTCGCTGTGCGCGAGCATCAGAATGTGCCGCTGGTGAAACAATCCGGTGCCACGAGCGTCGTGACGAGTTCGGAAACGGTGGGCAGGCTCGTCGGCCTGTCTGCCATCGGCCCGGATTTGGGCGCGATCATCCAAGATATGCTGACAGGCGGCGAGGGGCTCGAGGTGCATCAACGCCAGGCGCGGCCGGAGGAAGTGGGCCAGTCGCCGTCGTCGGTGGTGGGGGAGAACGTCATCGGTGTCGTCCGTAACGACACGCTACGCCGGTTCTACGATTCGACGGTGGCCCGCATCGAAACTGGCGACCAGCTCATCGTGATCCGTCGCGCCGCGCCCGCCGACCCGAAGGCTGTACAAAGCGACGACGACTAAACCCCAGCCTCAGAGAGCGTAGAGAACTGCAGCCCGGATGCTCGAAGCTTGGGCAGTGACTGGCGTAAACCTTCGTAGGTGTCACCGCGTGGCTGGTTGCAGTGACACAAGATGATCGAGCCAGCCGTTGCCTGCTGCACCGCCTGCGCAACCTGACTGGCAGTGAACGTCGCACCGGCGTCTCCGTTGATATCGAATCCGACCGGAATCTCGCCGCAGGCGCGCACGATCTCGACGGCGACGTCGTCGTACCATGCGGTTCCCGTACGGAAGTATCTCGGCGGCTGCCCGAGCTCACGAGTGAGGAACTTGTGATTTGCCATGATCTCGTCGAACACTTGGCCAGCGTCGTGAGTGCCTGGGATGCCGTACTGCGAGCGGCCAGTCACCGATAACGGTACGTGGCGACTGCCGTGGTTGCCGATCTCAAACAGGTCTGAATCCTCTGCGAGCTCGCCGAACGCTTTCGGGTTGGCCTGGGCCCAGCGTAGGTTCATAAACACGACTGCTGGGATGCGTTCGCTGCGCAGATAGCGCAGAAGCTCAACGTCTACCCGGCTGCCGTGCTTGCCGCCGCAGGCGTCCAATGTCAACACGGCGCTGTCGGATAGGGTGCGTCGAACGAGCCCCGGTAACGCCGAACGGTTACCGTCGCTCCAAAGCGTTGGCGATCGGTCTTCAAACCGTTCGATGATCACCTCACGCGAGGGGCCGGTCGACAGTGGTCGTTGTGTGGGGCTCGGGGCCGGCGCTGGAGAGCTCGCCGGGGTGGGAAAGGGGAAGCGCTGGGCGTCGACGTGTGACGGGACGCAGGCGAAGACGCGCACGCCTGTAGACCCGCCAACGCACCCACCGCGGCGAGACATCGTCGGCTCAGCATGACGTCCGAATCCCTCACATTGACAGCCTAAGCCATCACGAAACGACGTAGTATTTGACATTATGGATGCTTCAAGGAGAGTCGATGGAAACGCATGAGGTAGCTGAGCAGCAGCTCACGTGGCAGCGTATGCGTCAACGGCTGGCACGACTTGGCTCCGTGCGTCCGCGCTCGGCTGTTCTTGATCCGCTGTTCTCGATCGTCAAGGCGAACCACCCTAAGGCTGACCTTGATCTCATCGAGCGCGCCTACCGCACAGCGGAGCACTACCACGCCGGTCAGATGCGCAAATCCGGAGATCCCTACATCACGCATCCGCTCGCCGTCGCGACGATCCTTGCCGAACTGGGTATGACTGAGCCAGTGATCGTCGCCGCACTGCTGCACGACACGGTCGAAGACACGGAATACACGCTAGAACAGTGTCGCAGTGAATTTTCCGACGAGGTGGCGCGCATGGTGGACGGCGTCACTAAGCTCGACAAACTCACCTATGGCGAAACCGCGAAAGCCGAGACCATCCGCAAGATGATCATGGCCACCTCGGAAGAAGTCCGAGTGCTCATCATCAAACTCGCAGACCGCCTTCATAACATGCGCACCATCGGGTCGCTGCGCTCCGACAAACAGATTCGGATCGCGACGGAGACCCTCAATATTTTTGCTCCACTGGCTCACCGGCTTGGCATGAACACGATCAAGTGGGAGCTCGAAGACTTGAGCTTCCAGACCATCGAACCGAAGGTGTACGAAGAGATTGTCGACATGGTCGACTCCGCCGCCCCTGAACGTGACGCCACCCTACGCGAATTAATCAAGCAGTTCCAGAAGCTGCTCAGCGAAGCGAAAATCGACGCGACGGTGTACGGACGCCCAAAACATTACTACTCGATTTATCAAAAGATGATGGTTCGCGGGCGCGACTTCCGCGATATCTACGACCTCATCGGGTTGCGCGTCCTCGTCAACTCGGAGAGGGATTGCTACACGGTACTGGGCGTGGCCCATGCCGCTTGGAAGCCAATTCCTGGCCGGTTTAAGGACTACATCGCCAATCCGAAGTTCAACATGTACCAATCGCTGCACACGACGGTGATGGGTTCTAACAAGGAGCCAGTCGAGCTGCAGATCCGCACCCATGAGATGCACCGACGCGCCGAGTACGGTGTTGCCGCGCACTGGAAGTACAAGCAGAACCTCAGGGACGGGATCACGCCGGAGGAGGCCGGGCTGAGGGCCATGCACCAGCTTTCGGTGATGAGTAAGGAAACCGAGGACCCGTCGGAGTTCCTGGACTCGGTGCTGTTCGAGATTAACTCCGACGAGATCTTCGTCTTCACGCCGAAGGGAGAAGTCACCGCACTGCCAGTGGGGGCCACGCCGGTCGACTTCGCATTTTCCGTGCACACCGAGGTGGGATACCGATGCATCGGTGCGCGCGTCAACGGGCGTCTCGTTTCGCTCAGCACACCGTTGCAGCAGGGTGACAAGGTGGAGATCCTCACCGCCAAAACGGAGGAGGCCGGGCCCAGCCGTGACTGGCTCAACTTCGTCGTTACCTCGAGAGCGAAACAAAAAATACGTCAACACTTTTCCAGGGAACGCCGCGACGAAGCCATCGAAAAGGGCCAAGACCTCCTCGCACGCGAGATACGTCGGCACGGCATCCCGCTGCAGCGCCTGCTCAACCTCGAGAATCTCACTGCGGTGGCTCATGAATTCAATCAGAAGGGTGTGCCGTCGCTGTACAACGCCGTTGGGGAAGGACAGCTTGCTGCACCCACGGTCGTAGGTAAGCTCATCGCTTTGCATGGGGGAGAAGACGAAGCCCTCGATACGGTGAGTGAGGACGACCCCAACGTCGGCTCCGGCAGTGGCCCGATCTCTGCGACGGCGTCCATCTTGGTAGATGGTGACGACAGGGTCGACGCAAAGTTCGCGAAATGTTGCTCACCGCTGCCTGGTGACGACATCATCGGTTTCGTCACTAAGGGCGACGGCGTTAGCGTCCATCTGCGTAGCTGCAACAACGTGCCGTCGCTGCTCGAACAGCCGGAACGCATCATTGACGTGCGCTGGAGCAACAATCCGGGCGACACGTTCGTCGTTACCTTAGAAATGCATGGCATCGACCGGACCGGGCTACTCTCCGACGTGTCTACCATGCTCACCGCACAACACATCGACATCCTGTCGGTCAAAATCGAATCCGCAAAGCAACGCCAGTTCACGGGGAAGATCACGTTCGAGGCGGCAGACCCCACGCATCTCAAACACATCATCAACCAGGTACGACGCATTCCCGGCGTCTTCGACGTCTACCGCACCCAGGGATAGACGCGATTTGGCCGCGAGCATCACGCCCGCGGCCAAATCTAGTAGAAGATATCTTGCGGTTATGCCGTGAACTCTGCGGAGGTTTCTTTCGCCTGTTCCAACCACGCCGTATAGGTGTCGAGCGACTTGCGAACGTCCTTGACTTTACGCTGATCGCCCTTCGCCTCAGCGTCGGCGAGCTGCTGGGTGAGCTTGTCCACCTGCTCCTGGAACTTCGTCACCATGTCGTCGGCACGCTGTCGCGCCTCGGGATCAGTGCGCCTCCATTCCTCAGCCTCAAGATCCGAGACGCGCGCGTTGATGCGTCGAACGCGGTTGTCTATGTCGCGCATTGCGTTCCGGGGCACGTGCCCGAGCTCGTTGAACTTGTTGAGAAATTCGCGATGGATGCTCTTCGCTTGTTCGACATCGGTGACGCCTTCGAGGTCTCTTTCCACCTGCTCGGCGAGCGCTTGCTTCGCTTGAAGGTTCTCGCTCTGTTCTCCGTCGAGCACGTTCTGGGCTTCGGTACGGGCGTTGAAGAACTGATCCTGGATGGCACGGAACTTCGCCCACAGCGCGTCATCATCGTGACGACGGGCCGAACCGGCGGCCTTCCACCGGCGCATGAGATCGCGGAAGGCTCCCGAGGTCGGGCCCCAATCAGTGGAGGTAGCCAGGGGCTCGGCTTCCTTGATGATGGCTTCCTTGATGGCTTTCGCCTCGTCGCGCTTGGCGTTCAGTTGCGAGAAGTGCGCTTTTCTGCGTCGCGTGTACTGCGTGCGGGCGGAGCTGAAGCGGTGCCACAGCTCGTTGTCGGTGGCTTTATCGACACGGGGGAGCTTCTTCCATTCGTCGAGCAGAGCACGGAAACGGTCGACGCCACCACGCCAGTCATTTCCGGTCGCCAGCTTCTCGGCCTCCTCAACCATGGCGGTCTTGGACTCGATCGTGGCTGCGTTTTGTTCAGCGCGCGCTGCCTTGCGCGCCTCGATCTGAGCCGGAAGCTTCCCTTCGAGCTTGTCCAGGCGAGCAATCAGCGCTTCCAAGTTGCCGACGGCGTTCGCCTCGGCCACGTTGCCTTTCGCCGTTGTGATACGCGTTTTCGCTTCTTCCGGGCTCATGGCCTGCGCGTCGACACGCTGCTCCAGGAGGACCACTTCTGCCTCGAGGTTCTCATATCGCCGCACGTAGAAGGCGAGAGCCTCCTCGGGCGTGGACTCGGGGATTTGTCCGACGCTTCGTTCCGTGTCACCAATGCGGACGTATACGGTGCCGTCTGGATCGACACGGCCGAAGTCTGCGGGCGCTTGCTGTTCGCTCATGGGTTTAATCTATCCCGATAGGGTGCTGTTGTGCTCATTCATCGTCTCGTAGTTTCACCATGGCAGGCTAATTGTTACCTTGTGCAGCCCTTCGACGACTCGCCCGATGTCGTGATCGTCGACCCAGGGTTGCAGGGAGCAGACCTCGTCGACGCGCAGCTCCAGCAGCTCGGGCTACACCCTGTCGCCCTGCTCGGCACCCACGGACACATTGATCACATCGGCGACGCGCATCTGCTCGCCGAGCGTCATGAGCTTGCCCTCTACCTCACCGAGGCCGACCAACCACTGCTGACCAAACCTGGGCTTGCGCTGAGCCCTAACTCAGCGAAGTTCCTGCCACAGCTCTTAGGCGGCACCGACGAATTGCCGCCAGTGCGCTCGGTGATCTTGCTTGGAGATGAGCAGGAAATTGGGGGCATGCAGGTGCGCGTGCTGCCCGCACCCGGCCACACGAAGGGATCCGCCATCATCGACGTCACCGCCGGCGACCAGCGCGTGCTGTTCTCTGGCGACGTGGTGTTCGCGGGAAGCATTGGGCGCACCGATTTCCCCGGCGGTAGCATGGTGGAGATGCGCGAGTCGCTTCGACGCATTCTGACCGCTTTCGACCACCAGCTGATGCTTCTCCCCGGCCACGGGGATGCTACGACGCTCGCCGTCGAAGCGGCAACCAACCCGTACCTCCAAGACGACTTTCTGAAGGTGGATTAATGCCCCGCCCCAAGCCACTGTCCGGTTTCCCCGAGTTTCTGCCCGCCGGTCGCATCGTCGAGCAACGTGTGCTCGACATTGTTCGTTCGACGTTTGAGCTGCACGGTTTCGCACCCATTGAAACGCGTGCCGTCGAACCTTTGGATCAGCTTGCGCGCAAGGGCGAAATCGATAAGGAGATCTACGTCGTAAAGCGCCTCCACGCAGCTGAAGAGGACGCCGCAGAGCTTGGCCTGCACTTCGACCTCACCGTGCCGTTCGCGAGGTGGGTGCTCGAACACGCCGGGCACCTGCAGTTCCCGTTCCGCCGTTACCAGATGCAGAAGGTATGGCGAGGAGAGCGCCCGCAGGAAGGACGATACCGCGAATTTCTGCAGGCCGACATCGACATCGTCGGGCAAGGTGAGCTGGCGGCCCACCACGACGTCGAGATTCCCCTCGTGGCCCTTGATGTGTTCCGGCGTTTGCACGACGAGATCGGTCTGCCCACCGCCACTATCCATGTGAACAACCGCAAACTATCGGAGGGTTTCTATCGCGGGCTCGGCATCGAAGAGCCCTCAGCAGTGCTGCAGCGCGTCGACAAGTACGACAAGGTTGGTCCCGACGTCGTTCATGCGCTGCTCGTTGACGAACTGAAATTGAGTGACGAGGAAGCCAGCAAGTGCGTGGCACTGGCCGGTATCCACGGCAGCGACGATGGGTTCGTCGACGAAGTTCGCGCGCTCGGGGTGCAGCACTCCATGCTGGATGAGGGCCTCGACGAACTCGCTCAGCTGGTGCGCGTCGCGGACTCCGACGACTTGGTCGTTGACCTCAAGATCGCTCGCGGGCTCGATTACTACACCGGCACGGTGTACGAAACCTTCCTCGACGGGTCCGAGCACCTTGGATCCGTCGCCTCCGGCGGCAGGTACGACTCGTTGGCTTCCGACGGTAAGCAGGTGTTCCCTGGCGTTGGCTACAGCTTCGGCATTACTCGCATCCTTGCCCCGCTGATCTCGAAGGGACGGGTGAGCGCCAGCCGTGTGGTGCCGAGTGTGGTGCTCGTCGCCGTCGATCACGAGGACACGCGCGAGCAATCCATCGGTGTGGCGAACGAGCTGCGGGCTAGAGGAATTGCGTGCGAGGTGGCGCCGAAGGCGGACAAATTCGGCAAGCAGATCCGCTACGCCGAACGTCGCGGGATCCCGTTCGTCTGGTTTGGCGAAGGCTCGGTGAAGGACATCCGTTCCGGGGAGCAGGTGGATGCCGACCCGCGGAGCTGGGAGCCCCCGACCGAAGACATCCGCCCGGGCATCGTGCTTGACTGAGGGCTCGCCGTTAGCCATTGCGGACGAATGCAGGGACGGGGCTAGGATCGGTGGTCTGGAGCTGCACTGTCTATGCAGACGTCGACGAAAGGAATACGTTGTGATCCGCACGCACGATGCCGGGACACTCCGCAAGGAACACATTGGCCAGGAAGTTGTACTCGCTGGATGGGTGGCCAAGCGTCGCGATCATGGAGGCGTCGCTTTCATTGATCTGCGCGATGCTTCCGGTCGAGCGCAGGTGGTTATCCGCGACGAACTCCTTGAAGAGACGGGTGCGCACGACCTTCGCAACGAGTACTGCATCCGCGTGCGAGGCATCGTCGAAGAGCGCCCGGAAGGCAACGACAATCCGGATCTCGCCACAGGCGAGATCGAGGTGGCCATTGAGGAGCTCGAGGTGCTGAACCCATCGGCGCCGCTCCCATTCCAAATCGACGAGCGCGTCACCGTCGGTGAGGAAGCCCGTCTGAAGTACCGCTACCTTGATCTGCGTCGTCCCAAACCAGGCGCAAACATCCGCCTTCGCTCCAAAGTGAACCAGGCTGCCCGCCGCGTGCTGGAGCAGCACGATTTCGTGGAAATCGAAACCCCGACGCTCACCCGCTCTACGCCTGAAGGCGCCCGCGACTTCGTCGTACCTGCACGGCTGGCGCCGGGATCGTGGTACGCGCTGCCGCAGTCGCCACAGCTGTTCAAGCAGCTGCTCATGGTGGCCGGCATGGAACGCTATTACCAGATCGCTCGTTGCTACCGCGACGAGGATTTCCGCGCCGACCGTCAGCCGGAGTTCACGCAGCTCGATATCGAGATGAGCTTCGTTGACCAGGAAGACGTGATTGCGCTCGGGGAACAGCTCGCTTCCGAGATTTGGAAGCTCATCGACGTTGACCTTCCTACGCCATTCCCGCGGATTACCTACCTCGACGCGATGGCGAAGTACGGCTCCGACAAGCCCGACCTGCGCTTCGACCTCGAGATCACTGAACTCACTGAGTACTTCAAGGACACGAATTTCCGCGTGTTCCAGGCCGATTACGTCGGCGCCATCGTGATGCCCGGCGGTGGTTCGCAGCCGCGGCGCACCTTTGATGCCTGGCAGGAGTGGGCTCGCCAACGCGGAGCAAAGGGCCTGGCCTACGTCACGCTCGACGACGAAGGCACGCTGGGCGGCCCCGTCGCGAAGAATCTCTCCGACGAGGAACGCTCCGGCTTGGCTGCCAAGACGGGCGCTCAGCCGGGCGATTGCATCTTTTTCGCTGCCGGCCAGGTGGCGCCGTCGCAGGCGCTCCTCGGCGCGGCGCGTAACGAGATTGGTGAGCGCTGTGGGCTCATCGACGAGGATGCTTGGAGCTTTGTGTGGGTGGTGGATGCGCCGCTGTTCAAGCCGGCATCTGAGGCGAAGGCCGAGGGTGACGTGGCGGTCGGTGGCGGCCAGTGGACGGCTGTGCACCACGCGTTCACCTCGCCGAAGCCGGAGTGCCTCGATACGTTCGATTCCGACCCGGGAAACGCGCTCGCGTACGCCTACGACATGGTGTGCAACGGCAACGAGATCGGCGGCGGCTCCATCCGTATCCATCGCCGTGATGTGCAGGAGCGCGTGTTCAAGGTGATGGGTATTAGTAGCGAAGAGGCGCAGGAGAAATTCGGCTTCCTCCTCGACGCGTTCCAGTTCGGCGCGCCACCGCACGGCGGTATCGCTTTCGGATGGGACCGCATCGTGGCGCTGCTCAGTAAGTCGGAGTCGATCCGCGACGTCATCGCGTTCCCGAAGTCCGGTGGCGGCTACGATCCGCTCACGGCCGCGCCCGCGCCCATCTCCGCGCAGCAACGCAAGGAGACCGGCGTTGACTTCAAACCAGAGAAGAAGGACGCTCCGCGCAACGAGTAGGCGGTCGGCACTTTCCTCCGGTCGGCGAGTAGGCCGCCCGCCTTCCTCCAGTCAGCGAGTAGGGCCGAAGGCCCGTATCGAGATGCCTCGTCGGGTTTCGATACGCCCGCTTCGCGGGCTACTCAACCACCGGGGGAATGGTGGGCAGCCGATGATTGAGCCGCTGCCGAAGGCAGCGTGTCGAAATCATGCGTCGTGAGCTTCAGTGGCAAATCTACGCTCAAAGACGGACGGCAATCTGCCACCTAAGCGGGTGTGGTTTCGATACGCGAGCTTCGCTCGCTACTCAACCACCGAGGTGGAGGCGGTCGCGCGGCTCAACCACCTGGTAGAGACACGCGTTAGAGCACGGCCTCGGCGACCAATCGCAGCGAGTTGAGACGCACCTCCGGGTCGAAGGTATAGGTCACGCCGATGAGCTCGTCCGCGCCGGTGTCACGCTGAATTTCGTGCAGCCGGGCGGCCACCACGTCGGGAGTACCGACGGCGCGCACCCTGAGCGCACGTTCCATCATCTGTACTTCCAGCGCGTTGCCCTCGGGCTCGTCAGTCGGTGGCTGCAGCGGGGAGCGCCCGCCGTGCCGTCGTAGTGCAGAGAACATGTTCTGCGTCGTTGTGAACTGCCGTTTGGCCTCTCCGGGCTGTTCGTGGGCGAGGACGTTCACGCCCACCTGCACATATGGCTCGGCGATCTGCGCAGTCGGCGCATTCGGGTTGAAGTTGTCCTTATAGAGCTGAATGGCGGCGTGCAGCATATCCGGAGAGAAATGTGAGGCGAACGAGTAGGGGAGCCCCAGCACGCCGGCCATCGTGGCGCCCGCATCAGAGGAGCCGAGCACCCACATCGGTACGTTGGTGCCCTTCGCTACGCCAACCTCGATTCCGCCCACCGAACCCGCGCCAAACCAGGTCTGCATCAACTCGATGTTGCGCATGAATTCCTGCGGCTCCGCACTCGATCGCGCCAGCGCGCGGGCGGTGAGCTGATCGGTGCCGGGAGCACGGCCGAGGCCTAAATCGATACGCCCCGGATACATCTGGTGCAACGTGCCGAAATTCTCTGCCACATTGAGCGGGGAGTGGTTGGGCAGCATGATGCCCCCTGAACCCACCCGGATACGCTTCGTTCTCGACGCGGCGTGCCCGATGAGCAAAGCAGTCGCCGACGACGCCACCGCGGCGGTGTTGTGGTGTTCGGCGTACCACACGCGTTCGTATCCCAGCTCGTCCGCCAGCTCCGCTGCCCGCATGGCTGCCTCGATGGCATCTGCCACCGGTTGGCCCTGGGAGACGGAGACGAGATCCAAGATCGAGAGCTTCATGCTTCCGATCCTATGAGCTCGCCTCAACCAATGCGGCATAGACTGCAGTGTTGTGAGTTACGACCTCGATCTGTTTGGCGCGCCCGAATCCGATGCTCCCGTCGGATCGCTCGGCGACGCGCTCGAAGAGGGGGCGCCGCTCGCCGTCCGGATGCGTCCGCGCAACCTCGACGAGATCGTCGGGCAGCAGCATCTCCTGACCCCTGGCTCACCGCTTCGGCGGCTCGTAGAGGGCCAGCCCATGAGCGTGTTTCTGTGGGGGCCGCCAGGGGTAGGGAAGACGACGCTCGCGTCCATCGTCTCCAGGGAATCTGGAGCACGATTCGTCGAGGTCTCCGCCGTATCCGCCGGCGTGAAAGAGATCCGAGCGCAGCTGGACGCCGCCCGCCGCGCCCTCCGCCAGGGAACGTCGACAGTGTTGTTCATTGACGAAGTACACCGCTTCTCCAAAACCCAGCAGGACGCGCTCCTGCCCGCCGTCGAGAATCGGCTCGTCACCCTGATTGCTGCCACCACCGAGAACCCCTCCTTCTCGGTGATCTCCCCGCTGCTGTCGCGATCGCTTCTGCTTCGCCTCAAACCTCTCGAGGACGCGGACATCGCCGCGCTCATCGACCGTGCAGTGGACGACGAACGCGGATTGCACGGCGCCATCGAGCTGGCGGACGAGACCCGCAGTGAGCTACTTCGCATGTCCGGGGGAGACGCGCGTCGGGCACTCACCTATCTGGAGGAGGCGGCAGCGTCAGCCACCGCCCTCGGGGAACGCGTCGTCACGCCGGTCATTCTCACCAGCGCCGTCGACCGCGCGACCCTGCGCTACGACCGTGACGGCGACCAGCACTACGACGTGATCTCGGCATTCATCAAGTCCATTCGCGGCTCCGACGTCGATGCTGCCTTGCATTACCTCGCCCGCATGCTGGAGGCGGGGGAGGACCCTCGCTTCATCGCCAGACGTCTGGTGATTTCCGCGTCCGAGGACGTGGGGCTCGCCGCCACGAACGTCTTGCCCACGTGCGTGGCAGCTGCGCAGGCCGTTCAGCTCATCGGGATGCCGGAAGCTCGCATCACCTTGGCGCACGCGACGGTGGTGGCGGCCACGGCTCCGAAGTCCAACGCCGCCTACCTTGCGATTGGCAAGGCTCTCTCCGATGTGCAGGCAGGCAAGGGCAACTCCGTGCCCCTCCACCTTCGCGACGGATCTGCCAAGGCCAGCAAGGAAGCAGGCTTCGGCCAGGGCTACCTGTACGCCCACGACTACCCGCACCACATCGTCGCACAGCAGTATCTCCCCGACGACCTGGACGGCACGCGATACTACGAACCCACCCACAACGGAGCCGAGCAACTGATTGCTGAACGCCTTCACTCGCTCCGCAGTGTGCTCTCGGATAGAGTTGCGCCGTCGAAACACGGAGGAGGAGACGATGAGCGTCGCTGAATTGGCAGCCATCTTGGCAGCCGTTGCGTTGTGTGTCCTCGTCGCTCTCGCCGCACGCCCTTTACTCAAACTGAGTGCGGCCATTGACGACGTGACTGAGTCCGTACGCAACGCGAGCGAATCGATCGTGCCCGCCATGGAACGCCTCGCAGATGCTGCTGCGAAGGCGGACGCGAACCTCGACAAGCTCTCGGATGTCACCGACGATGCGGGCCGCGTCGCGTCCCACGCCGCCGAAGTGAGCGAGGACGCCGCTCAGTTTTCGAATCTCGTCGGTGCTGTGTTCCAAAAGCCGCTCATCAAGACCGCATCGTTCACGTATGCAGCACGCAAAGCGATCGGAGGCGGCCGCAAATGAGAAACACATTCTGGTTCACCGTCGGCGCCGCCACGGCCAGCTACGTGATCTTCCGCGGCAAGAAGCTCTACCGCGAGTACCTTCCCGAGTCGCTGCGCAGACAGATTGAAGCCAAGAGCGACGACGCCGCCATCGACCTAGGGCGGTTCTCCGCCAACTTTGAAGCAGCACGCGCTGAGCGCGAGGCCGAAATCCGTCGCGAACTCAACATCCCGCAGGAATGAATCCAATGCAGACCCATGACATCCTCCAGCGCTTCATCCACCACTTCGAGGCCCACGAGCACGAGGTGGTGCCGAGCGCATCGCTGCTGTACAACGACCCGACACTGCTGTTCGTGAACGCCGGCATGGTGCCGTTCAAACCCTATTTCTTGGGCGACGAGCCGGCACCATTTCGCCGGGCCGTCTCAGCGCAAAAGTGTGTGAGAACGCTCGACATTGATGAGGTTGGCAAGACCACCCGTCACGGCACCTTCTTCCAGATGCTCGGCAACTTCTCGTTCGGCGACTACTTCAAAGAAGGCGCCATCTCGATGGCGTGGGAACTCGTCACTAAACCAGAATCCGACGGGGGCTTGGGCTTCGACGGCGACAAGATCTGGGTGACCGCGCTCCACGGCGACGACGAAACCATCAGCATGTGGCGCGCTGTCGGGGTGCCGAGCGAACACATTCAGCAACGCGGACTCAAAGACAACTACTGGCACATGGGAGTTCCCGGACCCGGCGGGCCATGCTCCGAAATCTACGTCGATCGCGGCCCGGAGTTCGGGCCCGATGGTGGCCCCGAGGCCGACGAAGACCGCTTCCTGGAGATCTGGAACCTGGTGTTCCAGCAGGAAGAACTCTCCGCGGTTCGCGCGAAGGATGACTTCGACGTTGCTTGCGCTTTGCCGAGCAAGAACATTGATACCGGCGCCGGGCTCGAACGCATCGCCTTCCTCAAGCAGGGCAAGGCGAATATGTACGAGATCGACCAGGTGTTCCCCGTTATCCAGAAGGCCTCCGAGCTCTCCGGCAAGCGCTACGGCGTGAACGCTGCCGACGACGTCTGGTTCCGCGTGGTGGCCGACCACGTCCGCAGCTCATTGATGCTGATGACCGACGGCGTTACCCCCGGAAATGAGGCCCGGGGCTTCGTGCTGCGCCGACTACTTCGTCGTGTTATCCGAGCGATGCGCTTACTGGGCGTCCAGGACCCGGTGCTGGGCGAACTCATGCCCGTCTCAAAGGCGCTCATGGAACCCTCCTACCCGGAGATCACTGAGGCTTGGGATCGCGTCTCGCAAGCTGCTTCGGCAGAAGAGGAGAGCTTTCGGCGCACGCTCCAAGCAGGCACGGTACTTTTCGACGGCGTCGCAGCCGAGCTCAAGCAATCCAAGGCGACGGCGGTGCCCGGCGACACAGCCTTCAAGCTGCACGACACCTACGGGTTTCCGATTGATCTGACGATGGAGATGGCCGCCGAGCAGGGGCTCAGCGTCGACCGCACGGCCTTCGAAGCGCTCATGAAGGAGCAGAAGGAACGGGCCCGCGCCGACGCGAAGGCGAAGAAGGGCGGGCTCGCGAATCATGAGGCGTACCGCGCGTTCCGTGAACAAGGAGAGACCCCCTTCACCGGGTACGACGAGCTTGGGCTCGCAACGACGGTGCGTGGCCTCATCGTCGATGGTCACGCCGCTAACCGCGCTATCACTGGTGCGCAGGTAGAGATCATCCTCGATGAGACGCCGTTCTACGCCGAGGCTGGCGGCCAGGATGCCGACCACGGGGTCATCGTCGGCCACGGGTTCACCGCAGACGTGCTGGACGTGCAGCGCCCAGTGCCGGGGCTCGTCGTGCACCGGGTACAGCTTTCGGGTGAGCTCGGAGTAGGAACGGCAGTCGAGGCGCAAGTCGACCCGGCGCTTCGCCACCAGGCCTCGCAGGCACACACCGCGACGCACATCGTGCATGCGGCACTACGCGAACTGCTCGGATCGGGGGCGACGCAGGCCGGCTCCTACAACAAGCCTGGCTATCTTCGATTCGACTACTCGGCCCCGCAAGCGATGAGCGAGGAGCTGCGTCGCGAGGTAGAGGAGCGCTCCAACCAGGCCATCCTTGATGGGTTTGACGTCACGAGCCAGCAGCTCAAGCTCGAGGACGCGAAAGCCCTCGGTGCGATGGCCATGTTTGGCGAGAAGTACCCACCCGTCGTGCGCATGGTGGAGTTGGCGGGCCCCTGGTCGCGTGAACTGTGTGGAGGCACTCACGTTGCCAATACCGCGCAAATCGGCGTGCTCAACCTCGTCTCCGAACAGTCGGTAGGTTCTGGCGTTCGGCGCGTCGAGGCCCTCGTCGCAGGTGATGCGTTTCGGCAATTCGCTGCCGAGCGCGCACTTGTGCGTGAACTCACCGACACGTTGCGGGTTGCGCCTGAGCAGCTCGGAGAGCGCGTTGGCAAACTCGTGCAGCAACTGAAGGAAGCAGAGAAGCAGATCGCTCAGCTCCACTCTGAGAAACTGCTGGCCAGCGCCGAGGCGATGCTCGCTCAAGTGGAGCGCGTTGGTTCGGTCAACCTGCTCGCGCTGAAGGTTGAGGGGGTCAGCGGCGGAGATCTGCGCACCTTGGCGTCGGATCTTCGGGAGCGTCTGGACACCGCGACAGCGGGTGTTGTCGCGCTGGTTGGCGGTGCAGACAAGCCCGCCGCCATTGTCGCGACGAATGAGGCTGCCCGCGAGCAGGGGCTCAAGGCAGGCGCCCTTATCCGCGAGATGTGTACGACGCTCGGCGGCAAGGGCGGTGGCAGAGACGACCTTGCGCAAGGTGGCGGCTCGGATTGGGCACAAGCCGAAGCCGCACTGGCTGCCGTGCGAGCCAAGGTTGCTGATGCCTGATTCTCCGCGCCTGGGCATCGACTGGGGTAAGGCTCGCATCGGAGTTGCTGCTTGCGGGCGTCACACGTCGGTGTGTCATCCTGTGGCGACAGTGCGAGCTGGCCGTGACGAGCTCGATCATTTGGCTGCCTTTGTCGAGGAGTACGAGCCGGAGATCATCTACGTGGGTTACCCGCTCGACCTTAGGGGCAAGCTGGGCCCGGCTGCCAAGTTTGTGGCGCAGAAAGCCGCCGCGTTGGCGCAACGCGTTGCCCCAATTGAGGTTCGGCTGATCGATGAGCGGATGAGCACGGCTTCGGCCTCGCGTACTCTTGGGAGTGTCGGGCGAGACACCAGATCTCAGCGTGGCATCATCGATCAAGCTGCGGCTGTGGAGATTTTGCAGACTGCGGTCGACGTTGAGCAGCGCCTGTCTCAACCGGCTGGTGAGCTACTGCACGGAAACGAGGACGAATGAGCGAGAAGAAACCTGTGGACTGGCGCGATGTGGCCTACTACGGCCGAGGCGCCTTCGCAGTCCTGCTCGCCCTCACAGTGCTCATCGGTGGGGGCTGGTTCGCGTACTCCAAAGCCCACGACTTCTACGTTGCCGCCACTACCCCCGATGACGACTTCGTCGGGAATGGAACCGAAGATATCGAGGTGGTTATTCCTCGCGGTGCGGGTATTACCGAGATTGGCGACATCCTCTACGAAGCGGGCGTTGTGAAATCGGTGCGAAAGTTCCGCGGCGAGGCGCTGAGTTCCGGTTCGGTTGACCGACTCCAAGCTGGTCGATACAAACTCCGCAAGGAACTCCCCGCAGAAACAGCACTCACCATGTTGCTCGACCCGAGCAACATCAAACGAATCTGGATCACGTTCCCCGAAGGCACCACCACCAAGGAACAGCAGGCGCGCATCAGCAAGGAGCTCGGGCTTTCTCAGGAGCAGATCGACACCGCTGCCAGCCGAGTCGGCGAGTTGGGGCTACCCAAATGGGCTCACACCAAGGGCACGCTTGAGGGCTTCTTGTTCCCGGCTCGTTACGACGTGGCAGAGCCCATCGATGCATTCGCGATCATGAAGAAGCAAGTCGCCCAATTTAACACGGTCGCGACCCGCATCGACCTTGCCGACCGAGCGAAGTCCATTGGCAAATCTCCGCTTGAGGTTCTCACCGTCGCGTCCATAATTGAGGGCGAGTCGCACGATCCCGATTACCAACCGCTCATCGCCGCCGTCATCTATAACCGTCTTGAGAAGGACATGAGGCTGGAGATGGACTCGACGGTGCACTATGCGGTGGGTAAGTCCGGCGCGGTCACCACCACTGCCGCCGAGCGTGCCAGCGAGTCGCCTTACAACACGTACCGCCACAAAGGTCTTCCGCCCGGCCCCATCAACAACCCCGGCGAGACCGCCATCAAAGCGGCCCTCAGCCCTGCCGACACCGAAGCACTGTTCTTCGTCACTGTCGATCTCGACACGGGGGAGACGTTGTTCGCCAATACGCTCGAAGAACACAACGCCAACGTGAAGAAGTTCCAGGAGTACTGCCAGGCGAACAAGGGCAAGTGCTCGGGCAAATGATGCGTTGCGCCGTCATCGGTGACCCTGCGTCGCACTCACTCTCGCCGGCTATCCACACCGCAGGCTACTCCACGTGCGGGTTGGATTGGCAGTACGACGCCATCGACGTCACTCCCGGCGATCTTCCAGGGTTCGTGCAGCGCTGCAGGGAAGATTCAAGCTGGGCTGGGCTCAGCGTCACGGCACCACACAAAGACGCCATCGTTGAGTATGGGGAACCCGACGAACCCACCCGCCTGCTGGGCTGCGGCAACACGTTAGTGTTCGGGGAGCAGCCTCTCGTTCGTAACACCGACGTACCTGGTTTTGCGCTTGCCCTCGAACGCTCAGGCACCCCCACACCCAGACGGGTGGCGATCGTCGGGAACGGTGCCACGGCGCGGTCGATCACGCTGGCGGTTGCTCAGCTGGGTGCCGAGGATGTCGTGATCTTGGCTCGCAATCCAAAGCGAGCAGAAGGCCTCTTCAGGTTTGCCGAAGCGCTCGGACTGATCGCCGAGGTGCGGCTGCTCTCCGATGCGCTGGAGCCGGTGGACTTACTCGCGAGCACAGTTCCCACGCTCGCGACCGAGCCCTACGCCCGGCGCTGGGCAACATGCGCGACGACGGTCTTCGACGTGGTCTACGACCCGTGGCCCACACCCCTTGGGGCCGCGGCGAGCGCGCTCCACCGTCGGGCACTGTCTGGCCTGGACCTGCTCGCAGGTCAGGCAGTGGATCAGTTCTTCTGGCTGACGGGGCAACGAATCACATTCGAAGCCTGTCTCTCGGCTGCCGAGCGGGAACTTCGCCGTCGGGAGACTCTCTGAAAGAATGATCCGCATGCTTCGTTACCTCACGGCCGGTGAATCGCACGGCCAGTCGCTGATCGCCACGATGGAGGGCATTCCCGCTCACGTTCGTGTGGGGGAGAAGGAGATCGCGCACAACCTCGCCCGGCGGCGACTCGGTGCAGGCCGAGGAGCCCGCATGCAGTTCGAAGCCGATGCGCTGCGCCTGCTGGCTGGGTTCCGCCATGGCGAGACCCTCGGATCGCCGATTGCTATTGAGGTCCAGAACACGGAATGGCCGAAGTGGGAACGAGTCATGGCCCCTGGCGAGGTAGATGCCGACGAGCTCGCGTCGCTCGCTCGTAACGCGAAACTCACCCGTCCGCGTCCTGGTCACGCCGATTTGGTGGGTATGCAGAAGTACGCCTTTGATGAGGCACGCCCCATCTTGGAGCGGGCATCTGCGCGTGAAACGGCTGCGCGCGTTGCGCTCGGCACCGTCGCTATGGCGTTTCTCGACCAGGCCTTGGGCATCAAGGTGCTGAGCCATGTTGTCGAGCTCGGGCCCGTGCGCTCCCAGAAGGCAGAGCGGCCGACGTGGGACGATCTGGAAGCGATCGACGCCAACCCCGTGCGGTGCTTTGATGCCGCCGCATCAGTGGAGATGCAGGCGGAGGTTGAGGCCTGCCACAAGGAGGGCGACACGCTCGGCGGCGTTGTTGAGGTGATCGCCGAGGGCGTGCCTGCCGGCCTTGGGTCGCACATCCAGGGTGATCGCCGGATCGACGCGCGCCTCGCGGGCGCGCTCATGGGCATCCAGGCCATCAAGGGCGTCGAGGTGGGCGACGGGTTCGAGCTCGCCCGTACCCGCGGCTCCAAGGCCCACGACGAAATCCTGCCAGGGATTCGTCGCGCCACCGATCACGCGGGGGGCACGGAGGGTGGCATGTCCACGGGCGAGTTGTTGCGCGTGCGAGCCGCGATGAAACCCATCGCGACGGTGCCCCGCGCGCTTCGAACGGTCGACGTCGCAACCGGCGCCGCCGAGTCCGCTCACCATCAGCGCAGCGACGTGTGCGCTGTGCCGGCGGCGGGCGTCGTCGCGGAAGCGATGGTTGCGCTGGTGTTGGCCGAGTGCGTGATTGAAAAGTTCGGCGGCGACTCCGTCGCGGAGACGCGCCGTAACGCTGCCGCTTACCTTGAGGACATCCGCGAACGGGGGCTAGGGCTGGCATGAGCATGGTGTTCATCGGCGCGCCGGGTGCCGGGAAAAGCTCCGCCGGGAAACGCGTCGCCCGAAAACTTGGCCTCACGTTCGTCGATGTCGATGCTCGTATCGAAGAAGTGCTGGGAAAACCCATCAGCGAGATCTTCGCCGACGAAGGGGAGGCCTACTTCCGCCAAGCTGAAGAGGAAGCTACCCTCGAGTTGCTGGATACCGCGGACGTGGTCTCGCTTGGTGGGGGTGCCGTGATGAACGAACGCATCCGGGAAGCGCTGCAAGGCCACGAGGTGATCTGGCTGAAGGTTTCTGCGGGCCAGGCCGCGCGCCGCGTCGGCATGAATACCGTCCGCCCACTCCTGCTGGGCAACACGCGGGCGACGCTCATCAAACTGCTCGCTGAGCGCACGCCATTGTACGAGGCCTGCGCCACACGAACGATTGAAACCGACGGGCGGGGTACAGCCGAGGTTGCCGACCAGATCGTGGCGGAGCATCAGCAGTGATCACCGTCCATTCCCAGCAGCATCCCTACAATGTGCACATCGGCGCCGGGGTACTCGAGGGCTTCGCGGCAGCCAGCGAGGGAAGCTCCCGTATCGCCGTCATCTTCCCCGAGCATCTACCGCATCTGGCAGACGCCGTCGCAACCCGGGTCGCTGGGCACGTGTTGCGCCTTCCAGTTCCCGACGCGGAGGCAGCCAAGACGGTAACGGTGCTGCAGCACTGTTGGAACGAGCTGGCCAAGGCCGGGTTCACCCGCAATGACTTGGTGGTGGGCATTGGCGGGGGAGCGGTAACGGATCTCGCCGGCTTCGTTGCCTCCACCTGGCTTCGCGGCGTCGCCTACATCTCCGTACCTACGTCCGTGCTTGCGATGGTGGATGCAGCAGTGGGCGGGAAAACGGGCATCAATCTCGAGGCGGGAAAGAACCTCGTCGGCGCGTTTTACGAGCCGCGTGCGGTGTTCTGCGACTTCGACTTCCTGGCCACGCTTCCGTCGCGCGAACTGCGCTCCGGCATGGCCGAAGTGGTGAAGTGCGGCTTCATTCGCGACTCACACATTCTCGCTCTGGCAGCGCGTGATGATCGTCTGGATGTGTCAGGAAGCACGTTCGCGGAACTCGTTTCGCGAGCCATTGCGGTGAAAGCCGACGTGGTTGCCGCCGATCTTCGCGAGGCGACGTCGGTGGGAGACCGAGTGGGCCGCGAATCCCTGAACTACGGTCACACCCTGGGCCACGCTATTGAAACCTGTGAGCGGTATTTCTGGCGCCACGGCGAGGCCATCGCAGTGGGCATGGCTTGGATCGCTCGCGTCTCTCGCCACCTCACGGGCCTCGCTGATGACATCGTCGTTCTCCACGACGAACTCCTGCGCTCTCTGCAACTCCCAACTTCCTATGACGGAGACTTCGCCAAGCTGCGGCACGTGATGAGCCTTGACAAGAAAGCTCGCGGCCAGGCGCTGCGGCTCGTGTGCCTGCGTGAGGTGGGATCGCCAACCATCGTTGTCAGCCCCGACGAGGGCGTGCTGGAAGCGTGCTATGCCGAGCTCGCCTGAAACCGCCGGGGGATATGTCCTCGCGCTCACCCATCTGCAAGAACAGGTGCTCTCCGGAGCGCTCGCGGTGGGCGACCGTCTCCCGGGGGAGCGAGAACTCGCTGCAGAGCTCGGCGTGAGTCGCGGGGCCGTACGCGAAGCCATCCGTGCCATGCAAGCGTACGGCGTGCTGGAATCACAGCCAGGCCCAGGACGCGGCACACGTGTGATCGCGATGCAATCGAAGGCGCTCGGCCGGTTATTCTCCCTCCATCTCGCCACGGCGTCGCAATCGCAGGCAGATCTCATGGAGACGCGCATCGCACTGGAACGTGCGACGGCCAGCCTCGCAGCATCGTCGTCGACGCCGGAGAACCACGCTCGACTGCAGCACATCATCGAGGCGATGGATGGCACCCACGAACTCGCGCCGTACAACGACCTGGACACTGACTTCCATCACTGCATCGCCCAGATCTCGGGCAATCCACTGCTGCGTGACCTCACGGTTGCTATCCGTGAGGCGCTGCGTCGACCCATTTTGCAAGCTTCACTCGGCGTCGAGCGCTGGACGGATATCCGCACCATGCTGTGTACCCAGCACCGAGCGATCTACGAGGCCATCTGCAGCGGCGACGGGGCCCACGCCGCTGATCTCGTTGAACACCACATCCGCGATGCCGCGACGTCGCTGTTCTAAATGCTTCCTCGACTGGGCGCACAACAGATGCCGATTTTGGTCTTTGCACACTCATTTATTGAATCTGGCGTGCGTCCAGTCGAGAGTGCGGCGTCACTCAGGCGGGGAACCTATCCCCAACGCATTGACAAATTGGTCCGACCGTTATAATTTACGACGTGCAGTAGTATTAAAGTGCTGCTGTAGCCAGAACAACGGAGTTCAACCATGACTTTGCTTCAGACATTCGTCCCGGAGACGAACCCTACTGGGCAGCTGTGGCTGTCCGCGCTGTTGGCGTCACTGCCCATTATTTGCATGCTTGCCACGCTGGGAGCGCTGCGGTGGAAGGCCCACTACGCGGCATTGGCGTCGTGGGGCGTCGCACTCATAGTGGCGATTGCAGCGTTCCGGATGCCGGTGGTGATGGCGCTCTCCACAAGCGCGCACGGCATTCTCTACGGCATCTTCCCGATCGTCTGGATTCTGCTCACCGCAATCTGGATGTACGAGGTGACTGTGAAGTCGGGGCGCTTCGAAGATCTTCGACGCACGTTCTTCCTCATCTCAGATGATCCGCGTGTCGTAGGTCTCATCATCGCGTTCAGCTTTGGCGGTCTTCTAGAAGCCCTCGCAGGCTACGGGGCGCCGGTCGCGATCGCCGCTGCCATGCTCATCGCGGTCGGTTTCTCGCCCATTCGAGCCGCCATGGTGGCGCTGCTCGCCAACACCGTCCCGGTGGCATTTGGCGCCGTCGGCTTGCCCATCGTCGTTGCTGCCCAGACGGCTGAACTGGATGTGCTCGCCGTCGCCCCGATCAGCGGACGTATCACCGCCATGCTGAGCCTCATCGTTCCCTTCCTCATTCTGCTGGTGATGGACGGCGCCAAGGGGCTGAAGCAGTGTTGGCCGGTGGGTCTCGTCATCGGTGTTTCATTCGGTATCACCAAGTGGATCGTGAGCTCCACGCCGCTGTTCAACCTGACCG
This sequence comes from uncultured Tessaracoccus sp., assembly GCF_947255005.1. GTDB lineage: Bacteria > Actinomycetota > Actinomycetes > Propionibacteriales > Propionibacteriaceae > Arachnia. The sequence continues at coordinate 53,978 of NZ_CAMYFI010000010.1, forward strand.
AGATGTTCGCAGCCGTGGTCAGTATCGCCGTCACGCTCGGTTTCCTCAAGTTGTGGCACCCAACCGGCGGCACCGACGCTAAGGGGCGCATTAGCGAGATGATGGCGCCCGAGGTCGAGAAGGATTGGGAGCCCGCCGTCCACGATGACGCGGGTCAGCCTCAGCTCACCACCAACCGAATCGTCATGGCACTGGTGCCCTACCTGATGGTGATCGTGGTGTTCGGCATCGCATCCATCCCCGCGGTGAAGACGTTCCTGAAGTCGCTCGACGTGAGCTTCGCTTGGCCGTTGCTCGGCAACCTGATGGGCCTCGACGGCAGCCCGGCCTCGCACCAGACGTACACGCTGCTGTGGGCCTCGTCGCCAGGCATCTTGCTCGCCATCGTGGCCATCCTGACCGGCATCATTTACAAGATGTCTTTGGGTCAGACCTTCGCCGTACTGTGGGAAAACATGAAGAAGATGCGGTTCTCCGCCCTCACGATTGGACTGGTCGTCGCACTGGCCTATGTGATGGGCGACTCCGGCCAGACGCTCGCCCTCGGCTTCTTCATCGCTGCAGCCGGATCCATTTACGCGGCCCTGTCACCCATCCTCGGCTGGATCGGCACCTACGTGACCGGCTCGGATACCTCCGCCAACATCCTGTTCTCCGGCCTGCAGTCCACCGTCGGTCAGGAGATCGGCCAAGGCAGCCATCTCGGAGTGCAGGGCATGCGTGAACTGCTCGTTGGCGCCAATGCCGCAGGCGGCGTCGTCGGCAAGATGATCTCGCCCCAGTCGCTCACCATCGCCGCTACTGCCATCGGCCTGGTCGGCAGCGAGTCTGTGGTGTTGCGCAAGGTCTTCAAATGGAGCCTCATTCTGCTCGCATTGATGTGCGTCATCGTCGGATTGATGTCGACACCGGTCCTCAGCTGGCTGATCTGAAAGGAATAAGCATGACCACAGCCACACTTCCAGGTGCCGGGATCACGGTGGCACTGTTCGCCACCTGCATCACGGACACCATGAAACCATCCGTTCCCATCGCGACGGTGAAACTGCTCGAACGCCTCGGATGCAAGGTGGAGTTCCCAAAGGAACAGACCTGCTGCGGCCAGATCATGGCCAACACGGGCTACTTCAAGGAAACCGAGGGCACCGTCCGTAACTACGTGAAGAGCTTCGGCGACGCGGAATACGTCGTCGCGCCCTCCGGCTCATGCGTGGCCTCCGTGCACCACCAGCACGAGATGATCGCCAATCATGTGGGCGACGCCGGCCTCGCGCGCGATGCGGCCGCCACCGCGAAGCGCACCTACGACATCGCCGAGTTCCTCGTCGACGTGCTGCGCGTCACGGACGTGGGGGCTTGGTTCCCGCACAAGGTGACCTACCACCCGTCCTGCCACGGCAAGCGCATGCTGAAGCTGGGGGACAAGCCGATGCAGCTCCTGGAAGCCGTCGGGGGCATCACGCTCGTCGACCTGCCCGAGGCCGACCAGTGCTGCGGATTTGGCGGCACGTTCTCACTGAAGAACTCGGACATGTCGGTCGCCATGGCCTCCGATAAGGCTCGGCACGTGATCGATAGCGGCGCCGAGTACGTCGTCGGCGGCGACCACGCCTGCCTGATGAACATCGGCGGCATGCTGCACCGCCAGCATTCCGGCGTACAAACTATCCATCTCGTCGAGATCCTCGCTAGCACCAAGGAGGAAGCGCGATGACCGTCGAACGTTTGACCCCCGCCCCGCCAGAGGGAGCATGGCTCGGCATCCCACCGTTCCCCGAGGCGGTGAAATCTGAACTCGAGAACTCCATCCAGCGCAAGAACCTCCGCCACGCGACGAGCACCATCCGCGCAAAGCGCGTCGTCCGGGCCAGCGAGGTGCCGAACTGGGAGGAGCTACGCACCGCTGCGGAGCAGATCAAGAACCGCGTTGGGCGCCACCTCGATTACTACCTCGAGCAGGCCGAAGAGGCTATGACCAAGGCCGGAATCACCGTCCACTGGGCACGCGATGCTCAAGAGGCGAATGAAATCGTCACGCGCATCGCGAAGCAGAAGGGCGTCGACGAGGTCGTCAAGATCAAGTCGATGGCCACCCAAGAAATCGACCTCAACGAGCACCTCGAGAAGGAAGGCATCGCCGCTTGGGAAACCGACCTCGCGGAGCTCATCGTGCAGTTGGGGCATGACCTGCCATCCCACATCCTCGTGCCAGCCATTCACCGCAACCGTTCTGAGGTTCGCGAGATCTTCGAAGCCGAGATGGGCCGCTACGGCAAGCCAGCGCCCGAGGGCATCAGCGACGACCCGCCCGAACTCACCGCGGCCGCGCGCCTGCACCTGCGGGAGAAGTTCCTCCGCGCAAAGATGGCGATTTCCGGCGGAAACTTCATCGTCGCCGAGACGGGCACGCTCGTCATCGTCGAGTCTGAGGGCAACGGCCGCATGTGCCTCACCCTTCCTGAAACGCTCGTCAGCGTGGTGGGCCTTGAGAAGATCCTCCCCACGTTCGAGGATCTCGAGGTGTTCCTCAAGCTGCTGCCGCGTTCATCCACTGGTGAGCGAATGAACCCCTACACCTCCATGTGGACCGGCGTGTCAGAAGGCGATGGACCACAGGATCTCCACGTCGTGTTGCTCGATAACGGGCGCACCGATGTGCTCGCCGATCCGCTCGGCCGCGCCGCGCTGCGATGCATCCGATGCTCGGCCTGCTTGAACATCTGTCCCGTCTACGAGCGTGCAGGTGGCCACGCCTATGGGTCCCCGTACCCCGGGCCCATCGGCGCCATCCTGAACCCGCAGTTGAGAGGGATCACGTCGAAGGTAGACCAAGCGCTGCCGTACGCCTCGAGTCTGTGCGGAGCCTGCAACGAGGTGTGCCCGGTACGTATTCCGTTCACCGACATTCTCGTAGACCAACGGCGTCGCGTTGCTGAGAAAAAGACCTCGAAGCATCCGACGGTGGAGCAGGGCCTCATGAAGATGGCTGGCTGGGTCATGTCTAAGGGCAGTCATCTCGAGACTGTGCAGCGTGCCTCCAAGACCGCAGGACACGTGTTCGGAAAGAAATGGATTGGCCCACTGCCCGTTCCGCTGGTGAATAAGTGGACGAATGCTCGCGACGTTGAGCCGCCACCCACGAAGACCTTCCGCGACTGGTGGAAGAAGGAGAAGAGGAGCTGACCATGGGAGCAAAGGAAGTGATCCTTGGCAGGGTGCGCAAGGCCCTGGCCGATGTTCCTTCGTCGGAGAAGGAGACGGATATCGCTGTCGAGTGGACGTACGGTCAACCGCTCGGCACGAAGGACGTGCTCGCGGATCTCGTCGAAAAGATTGAGGACTACCGCGCCACCGTCGTACAGGTCAGCGATTCAGCAGTGAAGAAGGCGCTGACCGAGGCACTCAAGACGCTCGGCTCGGAGCATGTCGTGGTTCCTGACGGTGTTCCCGACGGCTGGATTGACGCGGTCAAGGCGGCGAACGTCACCGTGCACCTCGACGAGCCGCAGCTCACCCACGATGAACTCAACGAGATTGACACCGTAGTCACCACCTGCGCCGTGGCGATGGCGGATTCGGGCACCATCGCGCTCGACCATGGCCCCGGCCAGGGCCGACGAGCGCTCAGCCTCTTGCCCGACCGCCACGTCTGTGTGGTGCGTGCAGATCAAGTGGTGAGCGATGTCCCCGAGGGAGTTGCCAGGCTACGAGGCGCAGTGGATGATCGTCGCCCCATCACCTGGATTTCGGGGGGCTCTGCGACGAGTGACATCGAATTGAGCCGCGTTGAAGGGGTACACGGCCCCAGAACGCTGTACGTCATCCTGGTGAAAAAGTAACGACGACCAGTCCGACCCCGACATCGGGGCCATCAAGACAAGTGGGCGCCACCGGCAAGAGCCAGGTGGCGCCCACGTACCGTGATCGACGAAGTCAGTCCTTCTTGTCGAACTTATCGGCAATGTCGTTGAAGGTTTCAGCGGCCTTCTCCTTCAGGTCTTCCACACCCTGCTTGGTCTTCGCGCCAAGCTGGTCGAGCTTGCCCTCAGACTGCAGCTGCTCATTATCGGTGGCTTCACCGATGCCTTCCTTCGCCTGACCTTTGAGGTCTTCGGCCTGGTTCTTGATATCGTCTCCGAGTCCCATGGGCTCTCCTTTCGTCAAGGCGACCAATCGTCACCTTGCAACCCAGCCTATATAGGGCAATCAAAACCGAAGGCTGCCAGGCACGGAGCGCTCGTGAGGATTCCAGTAGACTATTCTTCGGCCTAACACGGGTTCAGTCGAATGAAAGGCATATCGTGGTTGCAGTTTCCACCAACGATCTCAAGAACGGCATGGTGCTCGACCTCGACGGTCAGCTCTGGCAAGTGATGTGGTTCCAGCACCACAAGCCTGGCAAAGGCAACACCGTTGTGCGCTCGAAACTGAAGGCAGTCCTATCCGGCAAGACCGTGGATAAGACGTTCAACGCTGATACCAAGGTGGAGATGGCGACGGTCGATCGTCGCGCTATGCAGTACCTCTACATTGACGGCTCCGATTACGTCTTCATGGACAACGACACCTACGACCAGATCTATGTTCCGGACGTCACCGTCGGTGAAGCGAAGGACTACATGCTGGAAAATCAGGACGCCATCGTCGCGCTGCACGAAGGCACCCCGCTCTTCGTGGAGCTGCCTGCGTCGGTGGAACTCGAAATCACCTACACCGAACCCGGTCTGCAAGGCGATCGCTCCACCGGCGGCACCAAGCCGGCCACTCTCGAAACCGGCAAGCAGATTCAGGTGCCCCTGTTTATCACTCAGGGTGAGCGCGTCAAGGTGGACACCCGCGACGGCTCCTACCTCGGCCGCGTGTGACCGTGGGTGACGTCGATCCCCGTTTCTCGACGCAGACGAAGGCCCGCAAATCCGCGCTAGACATTTTGTTCCAGGCGGACGCGCGGGGCCTGAGCATCCGCGATGTGCTGGAACAGCAGCGAGACCTCGCGGAACGTCCACTGCGCGAGCTCACCGAAGTGATCGTCGAAGGCGTGGCCGAGCACCAGCAGGCCATCGATCAGCGGATCACGGAGTCCTGCACCAACGGCTGGACGTTGCAGCGTATGCCACGTGTCGACCGTAATCTCGCCCGCATGGCCATTTTCGAGATTGACCACACGGATACTCCCGATGCTGTCGTAGTGTCGGAGGTCGTGGAGCTTGCTTCATGGCTGTCGACGAACGAATCGCCAGCTTTCCTCAACGGCCTGCTCGGGCAGGCAGTGAGGACGACCACGGAATAAAGACCGAAAGGTGACCATGCGCCCTGCATTTCTCGTGATGGAAGACGGCCGAATATTTCGAGGTTCAAGCTTCGGACGAGATCGAGAGGCGTATGGCCCGGTGAGGGCATGCACTGCCATGGTCGGCTACCAGGAAGCCCTCACCGACCCCGACGCTGCAGGATCGATCCTTGTGTTCACCACGCCGCACATCGGCAACACTGGGTGGAACGACGAGGACTCCCGCTCAGAGCGCATCCAGGCCTCCGCGGTGATCATACGCGACAAGGCCCCGAAACCGTCGAACTTCCGCTCCACGCGAAGCCTGGACGAAGCCCTCATCGCTGACGACATCGTTGCCCTTACCGAGGTTGACACACGCGCGCTGATGCGTCACCTCAGCCAACACGGTCCCTTGTGGGGCGTGGTGACCACGCGCACCGATACCGATGCCGTTTTGGCCGAACTGCGCGCTCGAAAGGATGCCTGATGCCTCGTCGCAACGATATTTCCACCATTCTCGTGATCGGCTCCGGGCCGATCGTCATCGGCCAGGCCTGCGAGTTCGACTACTCCGGGACGCAGGCCTGTCGCGTGCTCCGCAGCGAGGGCTACCGGGTGGTGCTGGTGAACTCCAACCCGGCAACGATCATGACCGACCCCGATTTCGCAGACGCGACGTACGTGGAACCCATCACACCCGAGTTCGTCGAGCAGGTGATCGCCAAGGAACGCCCCGACGCGCTGCTGGCTACCCTCGGCGGACAGACTGCGCTCAATACCGCCGTCAAGTTGCACGAAACAGGTGTGCTGGAACGCTATGGCGTCGAACTGATTGGCGCTTCTGTCGAGGCGATCCAGCGCGGGGAAGACCGTGACGAGTTTAAACACATCGTCGAGAGCATGGATTACGTTGAAGGCGGCGCACCGGAGGTGGCGCGTTCAGCGAGCTGCCATTCGATGGACGAAGTGCTTCGCGCCGCGGATGAACTCGGCTACCCCGTGGTTGTTCGTCCCAGCTTCACCATGGGCGGCGTGGGTTCAGGCTTCGCCCACGACGAGGCTGAGCTGCGTTCCATCGCCGGCGCCGGCCTGGCTGCGAGCCCAGTCACTGAGGTGCTGATCGAGGAATCGATTCTCGGTTGGAAGGAACTTGAGCTAGAGCTCATGCGTGACAGTGCGGACAACATCGTCACCGTCTGCACTATTGAAAACCTTGACCCGATGGGTGTGCACACCGGCGACTCGATCACCGTCGCGCCTGCCCTCACCCTGACGGCTCCTGAAGTTGAGCGCATGTGCGCCATCGGCCACGGCATCATCCGTGACGTCGGCGTTGAATCCGGTGGATGCAATATTCAATTCGCCATCAACCCCGACGACGGCCGCATGGTTGTGATTGAGATGAACCCCCGCGTCTCACGTAGCTCCGCGCTGGCATCGAAGGCGACGGGATACCCCATCGCTAAGATCGCCGCCAAGGTTGCCGTCGGATACACCCTCGACGAGATCACCAACGACATGACCGGCGTGACGACCGCACTCGAGGAACCCACCGTCGACTATGTGATCGTGAAAGCGCCCCGGTTTGCGTTCGAAAAGTTCCCCGCCGCGGACTCTACGCTCACCACGCACATGAAGTCCGTCGGCGAGACAATGGGCATCGGCCGAACATTCCCTGAAGCGCTGGGCAAGGCGCTGCGTTCACTCGAAAGCCCCGATGCGCCGTTCGACTTCGTGTCCGAGCCTCGCCCCCTCGACGAGTTGTTGCCGCAGCTCGTGCGCCCGCATGACGGCAGGCTGCAGGCCGTGATGGAAGCGCTGCGCGCTGGGGCTAGCGTCGAGCAGGTGTTTGACGCCACCAAGATCGACCCGTGGTTCATCGATCAACTCGTGCTCATACTCGAGATGGCGAACCAGCTTCGCGATGCCGACGAGCTCACACCGGCGTTGCTGTGGCAGGCGAAGCGGCTCGGTATCTCCGACGAGCAGATCGCCCAGATACGCTCCATCAGGCAGGACGTAGTGCGTGGGGTGCGCCACGCACTCGGCATCCGCCCCGCCTACAAGATGGTGGACACGTGCGCCGGCGCTCACCCGGCACGCAGGCCCTACCTCTACTCAACGTATGAGGAGGAGTCGGAGGTACCATCGCGCACCAAGGAAGCAGTCCTCATCCTCGGATCCGGCCCGAACCGGATCGGACAGGGCATTGAGTTCGATTACTCCTGCGTCCACGCAGTGCAGGCGCTTCGCGAGGCCGGGTACGAAACCGTCATGATCAACTGCAATCCGGAGACGGTCTCCACTGACTACGACACGGCTGATCGACTGTACTTCGAGCCCCTGACCATCGAAGATGTGCTGGAGATCTATCACGCGGAGGCGCAAGCGGGTCCGGTTGCGGGTGTCATCTGTCAGCTCGGCGGGCAAACGCCGCTCGGGCTCGCCCAAATGTTGAAAGAGGCTGGCCTTCCCATCGTCGGAACAAGTCCCGAAGCGATTGACCTTGCTGAGGAGCGCGGTGCCTTCGGCCGCGTGCTCGCGAAAGCTCAGCTGATGACTCCGAAACACGGGATGGCGCACAGCCAGTCGGAAGCGCGGGCCATCGCCGCCGAAATCGGGTACCCGGTGCTCGTGCGCCCCAGCTATGTACTTGGCGGGCGGGGCATGAAGATCGTCTACAGCGACACTGCGCTCGACAAATACATCACCGAAGCCGCGAGAGTCAGTGACGACCAACCCGTGCTCGTCGACCGATTCTTGTCCGATGCCGTCGAAGTCGACGTCGATGCGCTCTACGACGGGCAGCAACTCTACGTCGGCGGCATCATGGAGCACATCGAGGAAGCAGGTGTGCACTCAGGTGACTCAGCTTGCGTCCTGCCGCCTATCACACTGGCCGACGCCGCCACCCGGCAGATCTGGGCGGCCACCGAGGCAATCGCCAAGGGCGTGGGTGTGCGAGGACTCATCAACATCCAGTTCGCGCTCCAGGGCGATACCCTCTACGTGCTCGAAGCGAACCCTCGTGCCTCGCGTACAGTACCGTTCGTTTCTAAGGCCACCAACACTTCGTTGGCGAAGGCGGCTGCCTTGATCATGCTGGGGCGCACGATTGATGAGCTGCGAGCCCAAGGCTGGCTGCCCAAGGACGGCGATGGAGCGTTCCCCACACCTGACGGCCCTGTCGCTGTGAAAGAAGCAGTGATGCCGTTCAATCGCTTCCGCACGAGCTCAGGCGTCTTCGTC
>NZ_CAMYFI010000011.1 GCF_947255005.1 uncultured Tessaracoccus sp.
CGAGATTCGGCTGGCTCCCACGCAGCTGCGCCGCGTGGTGCCTCAGATGCGCACCATCAGCGACGAGGACCGCCACCGCGATCCGACCGCTGCCAAGCTGCGCATCCCGTCCACGGCGTTTCAGTTCTTGCGGGCACAGCTTCCCGAGGGGCCGGTGTTGGTGCAGGTGCCGATGCGCGGGCACTCTGCCGCACTGGCGTGTGAACGTTGCCGCAACCTCGCCAGGTGTCCTCAGTGCGGGTCCATGCTGCGCGCCCGTCGAGCCAACGAGCCCGTGTGCGGCATGTGCGGTTTCCGCCCCATCCGTTGGGAGTGCCGCACGTGTCACGCCACACAGCTGCGCACGCCGCTGCCGGGGGCGACGCGCACTGCCGAAGAGCTAGCCAGGGCATTTCCAGGCGTGCTCTCGCTCAATAGCTCCGCCGACCGGATTCGTGCTGAAGCCCCTAATGAGCCCGCCATCGTCGTCGCTACCCCAGGTGCTGAGCCACGCGTCGACGGTGGGTACACCGGGCTGCTCATCTTGGATGCCGATGTGACGCTCAGCCGGGCTGATGTGCGCGCTCCGGAGGAGGCAATCCGACGGTGGACAAACGCGCTTGCCCTCGTGCGGCCACCAGCCGACAACGGCCGGGCCTTGATCGTCGGGGCCCATCTGCACCCGGCGGTCCAAGCGATGGCGCGCTGCGATGCCGTCGGTTTCGCCGCTCGCGAACTCGTCGAACGCGAGCAGGCTCGGCTCTTGCCTGCGGTGAGGATGGCACGAGTCACCGGAGAGTCCGACGCTGTGCGCGCCTTCCTGGGCAACGCGCCCTGGGACGGCGTCGAAGTGTTGGGCCCTACCGAGATTGGTCACGAGCAGTGGGCTGCCCTGCTGCGCGCAGATTTGGACAACGGGCGCGAGTTCATCCGCCAAATGAAATCCGCTGCAGCGATCCGCTCCGCGAAGAAGCAAGGCGGGGTGCTGAATTATCAGGTCGATCCTAAGGTGATGGCATGAGAATCGTATTCGCGGGAACCCCCGATGTGGCCGTGCCCTCGCTCGACGCACTCGTGCAGTCGAAGCACAACGTGGTGGGTGTGGTCACTCGCCCGGATGCGCCAGCGGGGCGGGGACGCAAACTCGCCCCCTCTCCGGTGGCGGCACGCGCCGACGAGCTCGGGCTTCCTGTACTGAAGCCGGATCACCCGCGCGACGATGACTTCCAAGCGTCGCTTCGCGTGCTGGCACCCGACGTGTGCGCGGTGGTGGCCTACGGTGCATTGCTTCCCCAGTCTGCCCTCGACATTCCTGCCCAAGGCTGGATTAATCTGCACTTTTCCGTGCTCCCGCGTTGGCGTGGCGCTGCTCCCGTCCAACGCGCGATCATGGCGGGGGATAGTGAGACGGGCACCACCTGCTTCCGCATCGTGTCCGCACTCGACGCGGGGCCCATCTTCGACGTGGAACGCCACGCCATGCCGGAGTCGACGGCCGGCGAGCTGCTGACGCAGCTGGCGAGTTCTGGCGCAGCGCAGCTCGTGAGAGTCATGGATTCCATTGCTCAAGGCGCGACGCCTCAGGAACAGCCCAGCGACGGGGTGACCGTCGCGCGGAAGCTCACCGTCGATGAAGCGAGGATTGATTTCCAGCAACCGGCCGAGGACGTGCGCAATCACGTGCTCGGCTGCTCGCCCGATCCAGGTGCCTGGTGCATGGACGGCGACTTACGTTTGAAGGTATTTCGTGCTCGGCTCGCCCCTGACGTAGAGGCGGCACCAGGCCTGTTGGTGGTGACGAAGCGCCAGGTGTTCGTCGGCTGTGGCGACGGTGCCGTCGAACTGCTCGAAGTGCAGGCCTCTGGCAAACGACGTATGGCAGCGATCGACTGGGCGCGCGGCAAGGGGCAGGGCGAGCTGCGATGAGCCGCGCGATTGCGTTCGATGTGCTGCGAGACGTCACCTCGCACGACGCCTACGCGAACCTCGCGCTCGCCAAACGGCTTGCCACTGCTGGCCTCAGTACCAGGGACGCCGCGTTCGTCACCGAACTGGTGAGCGGAACCTGCCGTTTCATGGGCACCTATGACGTAATCATTGCGCGGGCCGGAAACCGGAAGCTCAGCAGCCTGCAGCCAGCCGTCGTCGACGTGCTGCGCTTGGGCGCGCATCAGCTACTCAGTATGCGGATTCCCCCTCATGCAGCAGTGGGCCAGACCGTGGAACTCGCCAAGACGAGAATCGGCAAGCGCGTGAGTGGGGTGGTGAACGCGATTATGCGCAAGATTGCCGTTCGCAGCTTGGATGAATGGACCGCGCTTGTTGCCGAAGGCAAGGATGCGACGGCAGCGGCCGCACTCCGAGGACATCACCCTGAGTGGGTAGCCCGCGCGCTTGCGGAGATGCTGCCTATGGATGAACTCGAGGATGCGCTGCGCGCCAACAACGTGGCACCGGTGCCGACGCTCGTCATTCGGCCTGGCCTGGCGGAGATCGCAGAGCTCGACGGCACGCCATGCAGCTACTCGCCGTTCGGGGCGGTGCGAGAGGGTGACCCATCGGATGTTCCGGCTGTGCTTGAAGGGCGCGCCGGTGTGCAGGACGAGGGGTCACAACTCATGGCGCTCGCGCTCAGCCGTGCGGAGGCGCCGTTGGGGCCGTGGCTCGACATGTGCGCTGGGCCGGGGGGAAAGGCCGCGCTGCTCGCAGGGCTCGCCATGCAACACCGCACCTGGCTGCTCGCCAGCGAAACACACGAACACCGCGCCCAGCTCGTGCAACGCGCCCTGCGATGCTACGGCGACGTGCCCGTGATCACCGCCGACGGCACCCGCGCTGCCTGGGCGCCATTAAGCTTCGCACGCGTGATGGTGGATGTACCCTGCAGCGGATTGGGTGCGTTGCGCAGGCGGCCGGAATCACGCTGGCGCCGAACGGAGCAAGACGTGCTCGAATTGCAGCCCCTGCAGCGAGCATTGCTCGGCTGTGCGCTGGACTCGACGATGCGCGGTGGGGTCGTCGCCTACGTAACGTGTTCCCCGCACCGTGCAGAAACCAGGGACATCGTGCACGATGTGCTGGCGGACCATTCCGACGTGGAATTGCTCGACGCCCCGGCCTCGCTGCCAGAAGTGCCCAACTGTGCCGATGGCCCGTTCGTGCAATTGTGGCCGCACCGACACGGTACCGATGCCATGTTCCTCGCCCTTATGAGGCGTCGATAGACTGCCCAGTATGGACCTGCAGATCACCCCAAGCATTCTGAACGCCGACCTCGCCAACCTCGCAGCGGAGGTGTCTCGCATCTCGCATGCGGACATGGTGCACGTCGACGTGATGGATGGGCATTTCGTGCCTAACCTCACGCTCGGCTTGCCCGTGGTGGAATCGCTGGTGCGCCACACCAAGCTTCCCATCGATATGCATCTCATGATTGAGGCGCCAGACCGCTGGGCCCCGGCCTACGCGGAAGCGGGGGCCACGTCAGTAACATTCCATATCGAAGCGGCGAAAGCTCCGGTGCGTTTGGCGCGAGAACTGCGCCGGCTGGGTGCCCGCTCGTCGGCGGCGCTGAATCCGGCCACGCCGGTCGAGATGGTCGAAGACATGCTCGATGAGGTGGACATGGTGCTGCTCATGACGGTCGAGCCAGGTTTTGGCGGACAGAAGTTCCTCGACCTGGTGCTGCCGAAGATTCGCCGGCTGCGCAAGACCATCGGTGATCGCGACATCTCCATTCAGGTCGACGGAGGGGTGTCCGTCGAAACTATAGAACGCTGCGCGGAGGCTGGGGCGAATGTGTTCGTCGCTGGGTCTGCGGTGTACCGGGAAGATGATTGCGACGCGATGATCGATCAGCTGCGTGCTCTTGCCGCTGCCAAGAGCACCGTCTGACCGGCGCCCTCACGAATCGGGCTGCGCTCAACCGCCGCGGTGGCGAAGATACTTCTCGAATTCCTCGGCGATGCGCTCACCGGAGTTTTCTTCAACCACCTCTTGATCGCGCGCTTCCTCAAGTTGCCCGATGTACTCCTCAATATCCGGGTCTTGGCCAGCGAGCTCATCCACTGCTTCGATCCAGGATGCTGCCGCGGACTCCAGATCGTCGCGGTCGAACTGCACGCACAACGCAGTTTCGAGGCGCTCCAGCAGCTGAAGCTGCGCCTTGGGGTTCGGCGGGTTGCACACGTAATGCGGCACCGACACCCACAGCGACGCTGACGGCAGCCCGGCGTGCGCGAGGGCCTGGCTGAGCACACCGATGATGCCGGTAGGCCCGGAGTACGACGATGACTCGAAGCCCAAGCGTTCGCGCAGGTCCTCGGTGTGCGCGTATAAGCCCGTGGGGAAGGGGCGGGAGTGCGGCGTATCCGCCAGCATCGCGCCGAGGGTGAGCGTGATGCTGGGGGAGAACTGCTCGACGCGTTCCACGATCTCGCGGCAGAAGCTTCGCCAGCGCAGGTTCGGTTCGGGGCCGACGACCATGATGATGTCGCGGGTTTCGTGCCGGAGCCTGCGGAACCTGATGCTTGGCCACTCGATCCACGTACCGTCGGCCTCCCGGCGCACTAGCGGGCGGGTGGCTTGAAAATCGAAGTACGTTTCATCGTCGATGGACTGCAACTCATCGCCGGGGAGCGCCTCGATGAGGCGCTCCGCCAAGTCGCTCGCCGCGTTCGCTGCGTCGTTCCATCCGCTGAAGGCGATCACGACCGCGGGGTCACGAAGATCGGTGGGTGGCTCGAAATGCATTTCACCAGCCTAGCGCGGGCGTCCGCGGGCGGACCATCGTGATTCGGTCTACTGTCGGTTGCCGATACAGTGTCCCGCATGAACAGCAGCTTTCGAGACTTCCTAGGCACGCGAGTGCTGGTGGCAGACGGCGCGATGGGCACGATGCTCCAGTCGTTTACCGACCTCTCGCTGGAGGAAGATTTCCAGGGCCTCGAGGGTTGCAACGAGATCCTCAACATCACGCGCCCCGACGTTGTTGAGCAGATCCACCGCTCCTACCTCGACGCTGGCGCCGACTGCATTGAGACCAACACCTTCGGCACCAACCTCGCCGCACTCGGCGAGTATGACATCGGAGAGCGCCTCGAGGAGCTTGCTGAGGCTGCCGCGAGCATCGCACGCACTACGGCCGACGAGTACACCGACAAGCCTCGCTTCGTGCTTGGCTCGATGGGGCCGGGCACGAAGCTACCCACCCTCGGCCACATCCGCTTCGCCGATATTCGAGACGCGTACCAACGGCAGGTGGCTGCCATGCTGCGCGGCGGCATCGACGCCGTGCTCATCGAAACCTGCCAGGATCTGTTACAGGCGAAGGCAGCGGTGATTGCAGCCAAGCGTGCGCGGACCGAGGCCGGGGTGGATCTGCCGATCCTCGTCAACGTCACCGTGGAGACCACGGGCACGATGCTGCTCGGTTCTGAGATCGGCGCGGCACTCATCACGCTCGACGCACTGGGCGTGGATTCGGTTGGGCTGAACTGCGCCACCGGCCCCACCGAGATGAGCGAACACCTGCGTCACCTATCCCGACGCTATACCCGCAGCATCGCCTGCATGCCGAACGCCGGCCTGCCTGAAATCACCGCTGACGGAGCGGTCTACCCGCTCGACGCGGAGCCCTTTGCTGACGCGCTCGAGCCTTTCGTCGACAACTATGGTCTCGCCCTCGTCGGCGGCTGCTGTGGAACGACGCCCGAACACGTCGCGGTACTCGTGGAGCGGTTCGGGGGCAAGGAAGTCGCGCCGCGCGACCCGCAGCCCGAGCATGCGATCAGCTCGCTGTACGTCGAGGTGCCCTTCGATCAAGACGCGAGCTACTTGAGCATCGGCGAGCGCACCAACGCCAACGGCTCGAAAGCGTTCCGCGAAGCGATGCTCGAAGGGCGTTTCGATGACTGCGTCAACATCGCAAAGGCCCAGGCCCGCGACGGGGCCCACCTGCTCGACCTGTGCGCTGACTACGTCGGACGCGACGGCGTGAGCGACATGAAGGAACTCGCGGGCCGACTGTCCACGTCGGTCACTCTCCCGATCATGCTCGACTCCACCGAGCCCGACGTGATCCGCGCCGGGCTCGAGAAACTGGCCGGGCGCTGCGTGGTCAACTCTGTGAACTACGAAGACGGGGACGGCCCGGACAGCCGCTTTGCACGCGTGATGCCCATGGTCCGCGAGCATGGCGCGGCGGTGGTCGCACTCACCATCGATGAGGAGGGCCAAGCGCGTACGGCCGAGTGGAAGGTGCGGTGCGCGTCGAGGCTCATCGACGACCTCACCGGCAACTGGGGCATGCACGTGGGCGACATTCTCGTCGACTGCCTCACATTCCCCATCGGCACCGGCCAGGAGGAAACTCGTCGCGATGCGCTGGAGACGATAGAAGCGATCCGCGAGCTGAAGGCCAAGTATCCCGGCGTGCGTACGACGCTCGGTGTGTCCAACGTGTCGTTCGGACTCAACCCGGCTGCACGCATCGTTCTGAACTCCGTGTTCCTCCACGAATGCGTCCAGGCCGGTCTCGATTCCGCGATCGTGCATTCGGCGAAAATCCTGCCCATGGATCGCATCCCTGACGAGCAGCGTCAGGTGGCGCTCGACCTCATCTACGACCGTCGCGACGACTACGACCCGCTCGCGAAGTTCCTCGAAATGTTCGAGGGTGTCACCGCGAAGTCGGCTCGAGAAACCCGGGCTGCGGAACTCGCCGCGCTGCCGCTTGGCGAGCGCCTGCAGCGACGCATCATCGACGGAGAGGCGAAGGGCCTCGAGGCGGATCTGGAGGAAGCGCTGCAAACGAAGGAAGCCATCGCCATCATCAACGAAGACCTGCTCGCGGGCATGAAAGTGGTGGGCGACCTGTTCGGCTCTGGGCAGATGCAGCTGCCGTTCGTGCTGCAGTCAGCGGAGACGATGAAGGCCGCCGTCGCGCACCTCGAACCGCACATGGAGAAAAGCGATGGTTCCGGCAAAGGCACCCTGGTGTTAGCCACGGTTCGCGGCGACGTACACGACATCGGTAAAAACCTCGTCGATATCATCGTGAGCAACAACGGCTACACCGTCATCAACATTGGCATCAAGCAACCCATCCAGGCCATCCTCGATGCCGCGGAGAAGCACAACGCCGATGTGATTGGCATGTCTGGGTTGCTTGTGAAATCGACGCTGGTGATGAAAGACAACCTCGTCGAGATGAATCGCCTTGGGCTCGCCGAAAAGTACCCGGTGCTGCTCGGTGGTGCGGCGCTCACCCGCGCCTACGTCGAGCAGGATCTGGGTGACCTGTTCGAAGGCGAGGTGCGCTACGCCAGGGACGCGTTTGAGGGCCTGGCGTTGATGGATGCCGTGATGGCCGTGAAACAGGGCGTTCCGGGAGCGAAGCTTCCGGAACGTAAACAACGACGGGTGAAGGCTCGCGAATCGCTCGTCGAGATCGAGGAGCCCGAGCTGGGCGTCCGCTCCAACGTCGCCCGCGGTCTCCCCGTGCCCACCCCGCCATTTTGGGGTACCCGCGTGATTAAGGGCATCGGCATGAATGACATTCTCGAATGGCTCGATCACCGAGCAACGTTCATGGGACGATGGGGGCTCCGCGGTAACCGCGATGGGATGAGCTATGAGGAGCTCGTCGAGCAGGAAGCCTTGCCGCGCCTGCGCATGTGGATCGACCGCATCGCAACGCAGTCACTTGCAGACTTCGGCGTCGTCTACGGCTATTTCCCGGTGCATTCCGAGGCGGAGACGCTCATCGTCGGTGATCCGGAAGATCCGACGATGGAAGTCGCCCGATTCACGTTCCCCAGGCAGCGGCGGGACCGCAAACTCTGTCTCTCTGATTTCTTCCGCGATAAGGAGGAAACAGAGCAGCTCGGACCTGACGTGCTCCCCATGCAGCTGGTGACGATGGGCGCCCGCGTGGCCGGTGCCGCCAACGAGCTGTTCGCCGCCGATGCGTACCGCGAATACCTCGAACTTCACGGTCTCTCGGTGCAGCTCACCGAGGCGCTGGCCGAGTACTGGCACCAGCGCATCCGCACCGAGCTCGGCTATGCAGACGAAGAACGCACCATTGACGAGGCCATCCACAAGCAGGCCTACCGAGGCTCGCGGTACTCGTTTGGCTACCCGGCCTGCCCAAATCTCGAAGACCGCATCGCACTCGTGCGCCTGCTGGACCCGTCGCGGATTGGTGTGGAGTTGAGTGGGGAGCTGCAGCTGCATCCCGAGCAGTCCACCGACGCCATTATCTTGCACCACCCCGAGGCGAAGTACTTCAGCGTCTGACAACCAGGTAGGCTGCCACAGTTGGGAAGGAGCATGTGTGGATTCGTTGCAAGCGATCATCTGGGATTTCGACGGCACCCTGGTCAATAGCGAACCCTATTGGCACGGGGAGGAGAAACTCCTGGTGGCCGAGCACGGTGGTTCGTGGACCGACGAGGATGCAGTGCGCATGGTGGGGCAACACGTGCGCATCGCCGCTCAGCATTTGGCCGTGGCCATGGACCGTCCCGATGACGGCGACGCCGTGATGACGGAGCTCATCTCGCGTGTGGCCAGGCGAATCAGTGATCGCATGCCGTACATGCCCGGCGCTTTGGAGATAGTTGAAGAAGCCGCAGCTCGAGGCCTTCGCCAGTGCATCGTCACTGCCAGCAACCAGGACATCCTCGACGCCGCCATGGCGCAGTTGCCCTCCGCCTTCGAATTCATCATCACCGCCAATGACGTTACCCACCCCAAGCCGAACCCGGAAGCCTACGAACTGGCGTTGCAACGCCTCGATCTCCCGGCGTCGCAGTGCGTGATCTTGGAAGACTCCATTTCTGGGTCGGCGGCAGGGCTCGCAGCCGGCGGGTACGTCGTCGGGGTGCCCATGCATCAGCCTCTGGATCCGCATCCACGAATGGCCATCTTCGACGATGGGCTCGCCACGACGAACCTCGACCGTCTCGTCGACACATGGCGTCAGCTGAAGGACGCCGAGTGAGCGCGTCGGGGGTCCGACACGGTCCATTGCGGCCGGGCGAGCGCGTGACGCTCACCGATACCAAAGGTCGCCGCAAATCGCTCGTGCTCAAGGAAGGTGCGGTGTGGCACACCACCCACGGCGCCGTGCGTCACGACGATCTGCTGGGCGGACCCGAAGGTGTGGTGATTCGTTCGGCTGCGGGCATGGAGTGGCTGGCGTTTCGCCCGATCTTGAACGAATTCATGGTGTCGATGCCGCGCGAGGCAGCGGTGATTTATCCTAAGGACGCGGCACAGATTCTGATGTGGACCGACATCTTTCCAGGGGCCCGCGTGCTGGAAGCGGGCGTCGGCTCCGGAGCCCTGACCCTGGCGCTGCTGCGCGCCATCGGGCCTGACGGCAAGCTGATGAGCTACGAACGGCGTCAGGAGTTCGCCGACGTCGCGGCGAAGAACATCGAGAGCTTCCTCGGCGACGGCCACCCCACGTGGGAATTGCGCGTCGGTGACCTCGTCGAAGCCATCACTGACGCGCCCATCGACCGAGCCATCCTGGACATGCTGGCACCGTGGGAATGCATCGATGCGGTGGGGGAGCGCATGGTGCCCGGTGGCGTGCTGTGCTGCTACGTCGCCACCACGACGCAGCTTGGTCGCGTCGCAGACACGCTGCGTGCACACGGCGGCTTCACTGAACCCGTGATGACGGAGACGACGGTGCGCGACTGGCATGCCGAGGGGCTCGCCATCCGTCCGGGGCATGCGACGGCGAGCCACACCGGATTCTTGTTGACGTCCAAGCGGCTTGCGCCGGGCCAGCAGGCGCCCATGCGCAAGCGTCGCCCAGCACCTGGCGCGTACGGACCGGACTACGTCGGCCCACGCCCCCGCAACATCCCAGAACAGTTGGGAGGCGCTCAGGCCTCAGCTCTGAGCAGCGCGACGCCGCCCCAGCAAGGCCCAGCAACCGCGCCATCCCAGCAGGAAGAGCGCGAGCACACCACCAGCGACAAGGATGAATGCGACGGCGGCGCTGGTGCCGCTCATCAGGCGCACGGCGATGCCGCCCAGCCAGGTGACCAGCCAACTCACGACACCGGCGCGCCAGCCAGTGCCCACGTCACCGAGCGCGGCGAGGATCACCCAGGCGACGAGGCAAGCGACGAGAAACGGCCACGCGGTGACGAACACCCCGAGCGGGCTTTCACCGTGGCTCATCCGACCGAGCACCGAGAAGACCAGTACGAACAGCACATCCAAGCCGAGGGGAACCAAGCGCATCATGCTGGACATCTTAGGAGGCAGGTGTGATCCATCAGAACCAGGGCACACCCACTGACCCGCTGCTCGGGTTCACTTCGTCGTTTACGGAGCTCGCGGAACGTCGCGGCGTGCTGACGCCCATTGCCGAGGCGTCCGCCACCGTGCCACATGGCACGACGATCGTCGCGTGTAGGTATGCCGACGGGGTGGTTGTCGCAGGGGATCGACGAGCCACCGTCGGCAATGTCATCGCACTGCATGACATTGAGAAGGTGTTCGGCGCCGACGAAGAATCGGTGATCGGCATTGCCGGTGCAGCGGGGATCGCCATCGAACTCGTGCGGCTGTTTCAGGTGGAGTTGGAGCACTTCGAGAAGATCGAGGGCCTGCCGCTCAGCTTCGAGGGCAAAGCGAACAGGCTGGGAGTGCTGGTGCGCAACAACCTTCCCATGACGATGCAAGGACTCGCCGTGCAGCCGCTGTTTGCCGGATGGGATACGCAGGCAAACACGGGGCGTATCTTCACCTACGACGGAACCGGCGGCCGCTACGAGGAACGCGCGTTCTCCGGCATCGGTTCCGGGGCCTCATATGCTCGCTCGACGCTGAAGAAACTGCACGATCCGGAAGCCGACGAACTTACCGCGGTGACCGTGCTGCTGCAGTCACTCTTCGACGCTGCTGACGATGATTCCGCCACGTCCGGTCTTGACCTCACTCGGGGCATTCTGCCCATCGTGATGCGTGCCTCGAGTAGCGGCGTCGCGAGGTTGGATGCCGAGGGTGTGTACGATGTCGCGGAACGCATCGTCGCCCAGCGTTCACGACGCTATGGAGGGCCGAGGGGAGCCGCGCTATGACGATGCCGTTCTACGTTTCCCCCGAGCAGCAGATGCTCGACCGCGCTGAGTTCGCGCGCAAGGGCATCGCCCGCGGGCGCTCCGTCGCCGCACTGCAGATCACGAATGGCATCGTGTTCATCGCCGAGAACCATTCGTCGACGCTGCACAAGGTCTCCGAAATTTACGACCGCATCGGGTTCGCCGCGGTAGGGCGTTACCACGAGTTCGAGATGCTACGCGTCGCAGGTATTCAGCACGCTGACCTGCGCGGCTACGCCTACGACCGCAGCGATGTGACCGCACGCAGCCTCGCCGGCGCTTACTCACAGCTGCTCGGTGGGGCGTTCGCGTCGTCGGGGGATAAGCCATTCGAGGTGGATCTGATCCTCGCAGAGCTCGGCGAAACCGCAGCTGACGACGTGCTCTACCGCATCAGCTACGACGGGGTGATCGTCGACGAGCAGCAGGTGAGCGTGATCGGAGGCGACGCGGATCGCATCGCCCAGGCCCTGCGTGAGCAGCACGAGGTGGGTCACTCACTCGAGGATACTGTGCGACTCGCCGCGGGCTCGCTCAGCACGGGAGAGCCGCTCACGGCCACGCAGCTAGAGGTGGCGGTGCTGGATAGGCAGCTTACGCGCCGTCGTCGGTTCCGGCGCATCGCTGTAAGCGACGTGGAGGCGATGCTGCATGGCTGATCCTCGCGTGCTCATCATCGGCGCGGGTTTAGTGGGCAGCTCACTGGGGCTCGCGCTCACCCGGAACGGCTGCGACGTGGTGCTGTCCGATCAGGTCGGAGCGCACGCCGTGGTGGCAGCCGGGCTCGGCGCGGGGCGCGTCGGGTTGCCCGCCGCCGATGAAGTGGACATCGTGGTGGTGGCTACACCCCCCGCGGTGATCGCACGCGTGGTGGCAGATGCCCTGCACCGATTCCCTGCCGCGGTGGTGACCGACGTCGGTTCGGTGAAAGGCGCCATCGTCAACGAGGTGCAGGCACTGGCTCCCACCCTCGCCGGTCGCTACGTGCCCTCGCACCCCATGGCAGGCTCGCAATACACCGGTCCGCTCACCGCAAGCCCCGATCTATTCGTCGACCGCACCTGGGTGGTCACGCCTGCGCCAGGCAATGCCGACGAACAAGTCCAGCAGGTGGTGAATCTCGCCGAGCGCACAGGGGCGCACGTGGTAATCATGCCGGCTGAGCAGCACGACATCGCCGTCGCGCAGGTGAGTCACGTGCCGCACCTGATGAGCATCCTCACGGCGTCGCATCTGCGCGCGGTTCCAGGGGAGAATATCGCGCTCGCCGGGCAGGGCATCCGCGACGTGACCCGCATCGCAGGCTCGGATCCGGGGCTGTGGCGGCAGATAATTTCTGCGAATGCCGAAGCCATTCGCGGCGAACTCGACGAAGTTGCGGAAGACCTTCGCTACCTGCTGGGCGTGCTCGACCAACCCGAGAAACTTGAACAGTTCTTGGGGTTAGGGCAGGCGGGCGCGAAGGCGCTACTCGTGAAGCATGGCTCGGATCCCATCGATGTGCACGAGGTCACCGTCGAGATTCCCGACGAGCCGCGCGCCCTCGCTCGCTTGTTCACCGACATTGGCGATGCTGGATTGAACGTGGAGGACTTCGAGCTCCGGCACGATCCGGTCCGGCAGGTGGGTTACCTCACCATCCTCGTCGAGCATGAGCGTGCGGAGCAGTTCCGAGACACGTTGGAGCGTCAAGGCTGGGTAGCCGCGTCGGCGGCTAGAAAGGGCTAACCATGGATTCGTTGCTGATTGCTATCGACGGGCCATCCGGCTCCGGAAAGTCTACGACGGCGCGCCTGCTCGCTGCGAAGCACGGGCTCGGCTACCTCGACACTGGCGCAATGTACCGTGCGGAGACCGCAGGCGTGCTGGCTGAGGAAGTGCGCGACGAGGACATCGCTTCTTATGTGGCCAGTGCGACGCTCGATATCCAGACCGTGGTGGAGGGAAATCGCCTGACCATCAACGGCCGCGACGTCACCGAGGAGATTCGCGAACCCCGGATCTCCGCCGCTGTCTCCCGCATCGCGACGAACCTTGATGTACGGCGCATTCTGACCGACCGCATGCGCAGCATCATCGACGAGCACCGCCGCCGCATCGTCGTCGAGGGGCGCGACATCACCACGGTCGTCGCCCCCGATGCCGACGTGCGCATCCTGCTCGTCGCCGACCCCGCCGCCCGCGTCGCCCGACGCGAAGCGGAGCTGTCTGGCAAGGCCGACCATGCGGCCGTCACCGACCAGGTGCTG
Source organism: uncultured Tessaracoccus sp. (assembly GCF_947255005.1). Lineage (GTDB taxonomy): Bacteria > Actinomycetota > Actinomycetes > Propionibacteriales > Propionibacteriaceae > Arachnia. Next base: position 13,361 of record NZ_CAMYFI010000011.1, read on the forward strand.
CGCCGCGACCGCGACGATTCCACGGTGTCGAACTTCACCGACGCCGCAGAGGGCGTCGTGGTGATCGACTCCACCTTCATCAGCCCCGACGAAGTGGTCGCCGAGATCGAGAAGTTGTTCCCGCATGCGTGAGCCCCTGGACGTGCTGGTGTTTTACGTGCCGGTGGAGGCCACCGACGCGGTGCTGGCGGCGCTATTCGCGGCCGGCGCGGGCACCGTCGGAGAGTATGAGCACTGCGCATTCCTCACCCCCGGGACGGGCCAATTTCGTCCTATCGGCGACGCTAACCCCACCATCGGCCAGGTGGGGGAGCTGGAGCGAGTCACGGAGCACCGCGTCGAGCTGACGTTTCCGCGCCGCCTGCGCGGCGAGATTGTGGACGCGTTGCGCGCCGCCCATCCTTACGAGGAGCCCGCGTTTCACGTTGTTGAGAACATGGCCTGAGCCTCGCTAGAGCAAACGCGTATCCGGGCGTAACCGATAGACTGGGCGTTCCCCTACGCCAGCTGCAAGGAGCACCCGTGAGTGACGACATTTTTGTTGAGTCCGACAACGCAGCCATCAAGCCCGTGGTTGCGGTGGTGGGCCGACCCAACGTCGGGAAGTCCACGCTGGTGAACCGCATTCTTGGGCGGCGGGCCGCCGTCGTGCAAGACCAGCCGGGGGTCACCAGGGATCGCATCAGCTACGACGCGAACTGGAACGGCAAGGACTTCATCGTTGTCGACACCGGCGGCTGGGTATCCGACGGCAAGGGCATGGCAGCCCAGATTGCGGAGCAGGCCGAGCTGGCCATCACTACCGCCGACGCGGTGCTTTTCGTCGTGGACGCCACCGTGGGCACACTCGACGAGGATGAGGCCGTGGTGCGGGTGCTACGACGCAGCAAGAAGCCGGTCATCCTCGCTGCGAATAAGGTTGACGACCAACGCCACGAGGCGAACGCCGCCACCATGTGGAACCTTGGGCTGGGGGAGCCGTACCCCGTCTCCGCGCTGCACGGGCGGGGCTCCGGCGATCTCCTCGACGCCGTCCTCGCGGCCCTTCCCGACGCTCCGTCCACGCCGTCCGCGGAGCGCTCTGGGCCTCGGCGGGTTGCAATCGTCGGCAAGCCGAACGTGGGTAAGTCGTCGTTGCTCAACCGCTTGTCGGGGCAGCAGCGCTCTGTAGTTTCCGATATCTCTGGCACGACGGTCGACCCCGTCGACGAAATCGTCGAGGTGGGCGGCAACGTGTACCACTTCGTCGACACCGCGGGCATCCGCCGACGCGTCAAAGAAGCCAGCGGGCACGAGTACTACGCGAGCCTGCGCACCCAGGCGGCTATCGAGCGCGCCGAAGTGTGCATTCTGGTGATCGACGCGTCCGAGCCCATCAGTGACCAAGACCTGCGCATCCTCAACTCGATTGAGGAAAGTGGGCGCGCGCTCGTGATCGCATTTAACAAGTGGGATCTCACCGACGAGGAACGTCGCCGCTACTTAGAGCGCGAGGTGGAGCGCGATCTCGTGGCCTTCCAATGGGCGCCGACGGTGAACATCTCTGCGCTGACCGGGCGCAACGTCGAGAAGCTGTCGAAGGCCATCGAAGAGTCGACGGAGGGTTGGGAGACGCGCGTCTCGACGGGCAAATTCAACTCGTTCCTGGGCAGACTGTCCGCCTCGCACCCGCACCCCGTGCGTGGTGGGAAGCAGCCGCGCATCTTGTTTGGTACCCAGGCGCAGAACTGTCCGCCGACGTTTGCGCTGTTCACCAGCGGCCAGATGGACCCGTCGTACGTCCGCTTCATCGAGCGTCGGCTGCGGGAAGACTTCGGCTTCCGCGGTTCGCCCGTCCACCTCGAAGTCCGCGCCCGCCAGAAGCGCAGCGCCGCACGTTAATGGTTGCGTGACTTTCGTTGCGGCGTGGTTTCGATACGCGAGCTTCGCTCGCTACTCAATCACCGAGGCCCTTTCCCGACCATCGAGTAGCGGCGGCCCTCACCCGACCGTCGAGTAGCGGCGGAGCCGCATATCGAGACGCGTCTCAGGCTAATCAATCACCTGTCGACGCCCTCCCATGATTGAGCAGCGCCCACAGGGCGGGTATCAAGTCATCGAAGGCTTTGCTTTCTGACTTGAGTGAGGTAGACTCAAGGTAGAAGTTGAGCCGATGAGGCTCAAGAAGCAAGGAGTAACCATGACAACCAGCTACTATGACCCGTTCCGCGAATTCGGTCGCGCCATCAACTCCGCGTTCCGCACGCCTGGAAGCGTCGGCATGCCGATGGATCTGTACCGCGACAAGGAAGCGTTCGTCGCGAACATCGACCTCCCGGGCGTCGACCCAGATTCCATCGATATAGATATCGAGGAGAACACCCTCACCGTGCGCGCCGAGCGCAGGGCTACGGTCACCAGCGAAGACACTGAGTGGCTCACCCGCGAACGCTCAACCGGAACCTACGCGCGTCAGCTGTCACTCGGCAATGGGGTGGCGCTCGACCAGATCGAGGCCAACTACAACGACGGCGTGCTCACCATCACGCTCCCCATCGCTGAGCAGGCTAAGCCGCGCAAGGTCACGGTGACGCGCTCGAATGTCGACCACAAGGTGCACGCCGAAGTGGAAGACTGAACGCACGCGGTACAGCCCGTCGCATTTGCACACCGTGTTCTGCCTGTATTACTGTTCAGGCAATTTGAGCACATTTCGAAGGCGGCGCATGAGTACACATCTGCAATCTCCACAACCTCCGCGCGATGACGATTTCTCATTCGAAGCCGTGCCACAGCAAAGCCGACGCTCCTTTTGGGCCGTCGGCTTTGTTATGCTCGGCTTCACTTTTTTCTCGGCATCGATGAGCGTCGGCGCAAAGCTCGGCAACGGGCTGAGCTTTACCCACTACACACAGGCCGTGCTGATTGGCGGCGTCATCCTCGCCATCTACACCGGGGCGCTCGGGTTCGTCGGCGCCAAAACCGGTATGGGTTTCGACCTCCTCGCACAGCAATCTTTCGGATCGCTCGGCAGTTTCCTCCCCTCAGCACTGATCTCGCTGACCCAGATGGGCTGGTTCGGAGTCGGCATCGCGATGTTCGCTATCCCGACGGCGGAGCTCCTGCACATCGGCCCGTGGCCGATCATCATCATCGCGGGCGCACTGATGACCGCGTCGGCCTACTTCGGCATCAAAGCCATCGAGATCGTCAGCTTCATCTCCGTACCGCTGATTGCCGTGCTCGGCACGTACTCGATGGTGCTCGCCACTTCCGACGGCGGCGGCCTCAGCCAGATGTTCGCCTCATCCACTGGGATGCCGCTCATGACCGGCGTGGCGCTTGTCGTCGGCTCATTCGTATCCGGTGGATCCGCCACCCCGAACTTCACGCGGTTCGCGAAGTCCACACGATCTGCCGTGGTCACCACCGTGGTGGCGTTCCTCCTCGGCAACACGCTGATGTTCAGCTTCGGTGCGGTCGGCGGCGCGCTCACGGGCAAGGACGACATCTTCTACGTGATGATCGCTCAGGGTCTGGCCGTGCCGGCACTCATCGTGCTCGGCGCGAACATCTGGACGACGAACAACAACGCCCTCTACACCACCGGGCTCGGGTTCGCGAACGTGACCAAGATCGCGAAGAAACCCCTCGTCTTGGTAGCCGGCGTGCTTGGAACCCTCCTCGCACTGTGGCTCTACGACAACTTCATCACATGGCTGAACCTTCTCAACGCGACGCTGCCACCCATCGGCGCAATCCTCATCGCCGACTATTTCTCCAGGCCCTGGCACTACGCCGGCGGGGGAGAGAAGCCGCGCTACCGCGTCGTGTGGGGCTCGGTGGCCGGCGTACTGGCAGGTGCCGCCGTCGGATGGTTCGTGCCATGGGGCATCGCTTCCATCAACGCCATGGCGGTAGCGTTGGTGGTGTACCTGGTCGGAGCACGAATCCAGAAATCGGTGCAGCATCGATGAATCTCCTCATTAAGAACGTCCGCATTGAAAACGCGGAGCAGCCCAGCTGCATCCGCATCGAACAGGGCCGGTTCGTCCAAATTGAGTCGTCCCTGGAAGCCCGCGACGGGGAACGCGTCGTCGACTATCACGGCAAGCTCGCACTGCCGCCGATCATCGAATCGCACGTGCACCTCGACTCCGCCCTCACCGCTGGCCAGCCTCGATACAACGAGTCGGGCACGCTCTTCGAGGGCATCGAGGTGTGGAGTGAGCGGAAACGCAGCCTCACCGTCGACGATGTGAAGGAGCGCGTGGGTAGGGCGGTACGTCAGCAGGCGCGCTTCGGCATTCAATTCGTGCGTAGCCACGTCGATGTCACCGACCCTGAACTCACCGCAATGCGTGCGCTGTTGGAGCTGCGCGAGGAACTCCGCGACGACATCACCCTGCAGCTCGTCGCGTTCCCGCAGGAAGGCATCGACTCGTTCCCGGATGGGCGCGCGCTCATGCGCAAGGCGGCGGAGATGGGAGTCGACGTGATCGGCGCCATCCCGCATTTCGAGTTCACGCGCGAGTACTCCGTGTCGTCGCTTAACTTTGCAGTGGAGCTGGCGCAGGAGTTCAACCTTCTGGTGGATGTGCACTGCGACGAGATTGACGACGAGGCATCCCGCGGCCTCGAAACCCTGGCCGCCAGGGCCTACGAGGCAGGTATCGGCGAGCGTGTCACCGCGTCGCACACCACAGCGATGCACTCGTACAACAATGCCTACTTCATCCGGCTGCTGCGCCTGCTGCAGATGAGCGGCATCAACTTCGTGTCGAACCCCCTTGTCAACACGCACTTGCAGGGGAGAATGGACACCTATCCCAAACGACGAGGCGTCACCCGTGTGAAGGAACTCACCGACGCGGGGCTGAACGTGAGTTTCGGGCAGGACGACATCGTCGACCCCTGGAATCCGCTCGGCACGGGCAACCTGCGCGACGTGGTGCTGAACGGGTTGTACGTGACACAGATGATGGGGCGTCAGCAGATCGTCGACTCGTACCGCTTCATCACGCACAATGCCGCCCGCACGTTGCACCTCGACGAATACGGCATCGAAGTGGGTAAGCCCGCGAACTTCATCGTGTTCGATGCGAACGACTGGGTGGAAGCGCTGTCGTTCAATGCCGACGTGCTGGCGTCGTACCGTGGCGGACGCGAGCTGTACAAGGCGGAACCCGCCCGCCGCGAGGTGCTGTTCTGAGCATCCCGCACCGACTGGCGCGACGCCGGTCGGTGCGGTAATGTTCATCCTCGGACTTGAGGTCCGACGGGCTGTAGCGCAGTTTGGTAGCGCACTTGACTGGGGGTCAAGGGGTCGCAGGTTCAAATCCTGTCAGCCCGACCATGGGGGCCAGCCCGGTGGTTGACTAGCGCAGCCGCGTGCTCGACGCCAGAGCGAGCCCGGTGGTTGAGTAGCCCGCGAAGCGGGCATATCGAAACCCCGCCGCACCCGGTGGTTGAGTAGCGCCGAAGGCGCGTATCGAAACCCCGACAGATATATCAAGTCCATGGCCCGTCTACCCACCACGAGGGTATCGATTGCACGTGCTCCCAGCGGGTGGTCTACTTGGATGCATGCTCAACACAGTGCGGATCCGTCCGCTCTCAGTCGACGATGCGACCGCGATGGTTGAGGTCCTGGGCGCAGCGTCGCTCTACGAGTTTATCGGTGGCGAGCCGCCATCCGCAGCGGAGCTCGCAAGGCGCTATGCGGTCCAGGTTGTCGGCGTGTCGCCGGATGGGCAGGAACAGTGGATCAATGAGGTGGTCGTTCTTGAACCTCATGACCGGCCCATCGGCTACGTGCAAGCAACCATTCCCAGCACAGGTGGTCCGGCGGAGATTGCCTGGGTGATCGGTGAGGCATGGCAAGGGCACGGGTACGCCACCCGAGCGGCACAGCTCCTCGTGGAGCTTCTGGCTGGACGAGGCGTCACCGAGCTGATTGCCCACATCCACCCCGATAACATTGCCTCGCAAAAGATCGCACAACGACTGGGGTTACAACCGACGAATCTCATCGTTGAAGGCGAGACCCGCTGGGAAGGACCCTGCGGGTGAGGAGCCTTGCAACATGAGCGAATCTACCCTGGCTACTTGGCGGTTGGCCCCGCCGGCCACGGCTCAGGCCCTATCCAGTACCTTCGAAATCCGTTGCATGACTCGTCGTACTGCCCACCAGCGTGCAGGATCGTTCGCATCGAGGCCTCGTTCTCTTCAAGGCAGCACACCAGGGTCGGATTGGCACCAAGTCTTTCAGCAATGGGCAATCCAACCATGAGCGCCTCGGATGCGATGCCCTGTCGTCGGGCGGTTGGGCGCACGCTGTAGCCGATGTGTCCTGCTTGGTCGAAGAGGAACTGGGTCAGCGCATGCCTGATGGCGAAGAATCCGAGGAGTGGTCCCCCCTTGAGGCCAAGTGCTGTCCACGATCCACAGAAACGTGCAGTGAACGCGACCTTCCGGGAGCGGCGTGCGAGGATCACCAGCCCTGAGCCGGTCGGACAGGTATTCGGTAAACGTGTTTCGGCTGGGTGCCGGGACTCGCCCCGTTTGAAAGCCAGAGCCGTCGATCGGACCCGAAGCAAATTCGAAGAGACAGTCTGCCCAACTCTCGAAGCGCTCCGGATCGGGAGCAACTAGTTGGATTTGGCCGCGTGCCGACATCGGTCGCAAAGGAGACATGCCCTATGAGTGTAGTAAACACGAACGCGGCGTCACCGGGCCGCATGTCAGCCTCCGGCGATCGCTAACTGAGCCCCTCCAAAACATAGATCAGGTTCGTGGCTCGTCTACCCACCACGAACCTGATCTATCTTCGCCCCGGGCGTACTCTTGCGGGTATGACGCTCAAAGACTCAGACCAAGTGAAGACTGCTCCGCTCGTCGCGCTCGGGCTGTGCGGCGGGTTCGCGGTGGCACGCGAATCCGGCATCCGTGCGCTTGGAGGCGTGGTGCTCGTCGGCGCGGGGCTGTATGCGGGCCGCACCTGGCTGCGCAAAGGGGGAGTGGGGAAGACCATGCTGCTGACCGCGCTCTACGTGGGCGGGTTCGGCTACTCCCACAAGCTCGCCAAGAAGATTGGCGCCTGGCCATCCGTGCTTGCTGTCACCGCCGTCGCATCAGGCGCAGCCCACTGCCTCGTGGATGAGCAGTAGCGGCGCCGCTCCCGGTGGTTGAGTAGCGAGCGTAGCTCGCGTATCGAAACCACGGCGCCGCCGCACGTCACCCAGCCAGTGCCTGCTTCACTTTTGCTGCGACGGTGGCGCCCTCGGCGCGACCGCTCACCTTCGCGTTCACGGCCTTCATGATCTGGCCCATCTGCTTCATCGTGGGCTTCTCGCCCGACGCGTCGGCAGCCGCCTGTACCTCGTCGGCGATGATCTGGTCGAGTTCCTCATCGGTGAGCATGGCAGGGAGATATTTGGAGAGCACCTCAGCTTCGGCAGTTTCAGCCTCCGCCAACTCGGGGCGACCACCGTCGATATACGCCTGAGCGGAATCCTTGCGAGCGCGCACCTCGCGCTGCAGCACCGCCACCTCTTCGTCCTCGGTGAGTTCGCGGGCGACGTCGCCAGCAACCTTCTCCTTCTTCAGCGCGGCAATGGCCATGCGCAGCGTGGTGGTGAGCGTCTTGTCTTTGGCGCGCATGGCGGCAACCATGTCGTCGTGGATCTGCTTCTCGAGGCTCATCTGTGACTCCTAATCACTCGTTCAGCCTTCATTTTTTCACACCCCAAGGAGCGCGATGTTCACGACATGGGGCATAGTCACGTCCGTGAACTTCAACCCAGCTCCACACACACTTCGCATCGCCGAAGCCCTGCTGCTGGGTTCACTCACATTCGGATTGTTCTTCGGCGCCGGCAACCTTATCTTTCCGGTCTCGCTCGGTCTGCAGGCCAGCAATAATGTTGTTCCCGCAGCGCTCGGCTTCCTCGTCGCCGCGGTCGGTATCCCCGTCCTTGGCGTCATTGCGACGGCCACCGCAGGCACCCGCAGTTTGCCCGAGCTGGCATCACGGGTGCACCCCGTGTTCGCGACGGTGTTTACCTGCGCGCTTTACCTCACGATCGGCCCGTTCTTTGCGATACCCCGTACCGCCACCGTGTCGTACGAGATCGCCTTCGGCAGCTCGGAAAGCGAGGGAAACGCCCTAGCGCTCGCGGCGTTCAGTGCGGTGTTCTTCGTACTCGTCCTCGTCGCTGCACTTCGCCCTGGGCACATCCTCGACATCGTCGGAAAATTCCTCACACCCATCTTCCTCGTACTCCTCGGCGTGCTTCTCGTCGCCGCCTTCCTCGCCCCGGCAGCCCCGGCGCCGGACCCCGTCGGGGCTTATGCCTCGCACGCAGCTGCGCGCGGCATCCTCGACGGTTACAACACGATGGACGGGCTCGCTTCCCTCGCGTTCGCCATTATCGTGATCGATTCCGCCCGCAAGCTCGGAGTGACGAGCAAGGGACGCCTTGCGGCCGAGGTGACCAAGGCGGGTGCTGTGGCGGCCGTCGCCATGGGCGCGATCTACCTCGCACTCGCGGTGCTGGGCTCGCGCATGACTGAGTTGGTGGCCCGCGACACCAACGGGGCAGTGGCGCTGGCGACGATGTCACGCTGGCTGTTCGGCAGTACGGGGCATGTGCTGGCCGCGCTGATTATGTTCGTCGCGTGTTTGAAGACCGCGATCGGCCTCATCGTCGCTAGTGCTGAAACCTTCTCGCTCATGTTTCCCCGGCTTGGGAGCCAGCGACGGTGGGCCATCGGGTTCACGGTCTGGTCGCTGGTTATGGCGAATCTCGGGCTCGACACCATCATCCATGCAGCCGTGCCGGTGCTGCAGGTGCTCTATCCCATGGCCATCGTGCTCATCGTGCTCGGCTTGCTGGACCGTTTCGTCGCGGGTAAGGCAGCCATCCACTGGATGCCAGTGCTCTTCGCGGGCTTGGCTTCACTCGCGACGGTGCTCGTCACCGCTGGCTGGTTGCCCAGCGGCGCGTGGACGCGCCTGCTTCCCGGCTTCGACTTGGGGTTTGGGTGGGTGCTCCCTGCGGCCGTGGGGTTCCTCGTCGGGGAAGTGGTCAGCGTTTGGCGACGCTCGCCAAGCTCGCGACCCACACGCTGACGCAGAACGTCGCGGCTGCCAGCGCGGCGTACCAGGCCTTCACCCTGAGGTCGGCGCCGTGCGCGACGACGGTGAGCCCCATCGCCACCTCACACACCACCAACACCGTCAGCACGGCACCAAACACACGCGTATCCCGGCGGCGCAGGCCTTGCACCGCCACCAGCACGGTGAGCACCGCGGCCACACCGCCCAACACCAGACGCGCCCATTGCCAGGCCGCGCTGCCATCAGCCTCGATGACGCGCCACACGGGCCAACTCATGCAGCGGGTGAGCGAACCGGAACCCGCCACCAGCACGCTGCAGATGTGGAACGCGAAGAGCGCCCCAACAGCACCCCAGGCTAGGCGTCCAGTAGCGCCTGGCTGCCACCGTCGGGGATACCGCAGTACGCACACGGTTGCCACGGTGATCGCGACGAGCGCGATGAGGCTAGCCCCGAGATCGAAGGCGGCCCAAGCTTTCGAGATGCCAACCTTCACCGTCAGCATCCCCAGCACACCGGCGATCATGGCGCCGACGAAGGCCACCCACGGCAGCACCCTGACCAGCGGATCTTTCACGCGGAGCCCGACGATCGCCGCGGCCAGCAGGAGCGGGCCACAGCTGACGGCGACCACACGGTGTACGAACTCCAGGATGGGGTTCAGCTGCGCCTCCGGCGCGATCTGACCGACGTAGCAGCCCGGCCAGTTCGGGCACGCAGCGCTGGAATCCGTCGCGCACACCACCGAACCCAAGGCCACCGCGGCGAAGGTGACGATCGCGGCAGCGACGAACACCGCCCTCATCACAGCTCCCGGCACCGCACCCTTCTCCACTTGGCCTACCTCCTGCTCGTCATGGCGTACCCCCGACATGCTAGGAAGCCCCTCGATGACTGTTGCAGGCGGGTCGCTGCAAGCACGCCAGCCGGCCATCGCGAAGAACTGTCAGAGGCAGTTGTTAGGCTTCCAAGCAATCGATACAGCTCTGCGAGGAGGCGGCCCGTGAAGTTCATCGCAACAGGCGATTGGCAGCTCGGCATGACCGCGCATTATCTCGACGAACAGGCACGCCCGCGGTACCTGGAGGCTCGGTTCGAGGCTGTGCGACACATCGGGGCATTGGCTGACGAACACGGGGCTGAGTTCGTCGTCGTATGCGGCGACGTGTTCGAATCCAATCAACTCGATCGACGAGTGCTGGCGCAGGCGTTTGAGGCCATGCGCGCCATCGCAGTTCCCCTGGTGCTGGTTCCCGGCAACCACGATCCACTGGATGCTTCCTCCATCTATAACTCGCAGGCGTTCCAGCAGCGTTGTCCCAGCCATGTGCATGTGTTTCGCAGCAGCGAGCCGTTCGCGGTGTGCGAGGGCGTTGAAGTTGTGGGAGCGCCCTGGAAATCCAAACGTCCGCTCACAGATCTCCTGGGCGAGGCCATCGACGGTCTCGAGCCACCGCCGGACGGCATGGTCCGCATGCTCGCCGGTCACGGGGCAGCGTCAACCCTCAACCCAGACCCAGACGAACCCTCTACCTTCGACGTCCCACGGCTCGCTCAGGCGCTGGACGACGGCCTGATCCACTTCGTCGCGGTGGGAGACAAGCACTCCACCACCCAAGTGGCCGACGGCATTTGGTACCCCGGCACACCCGAGGTCACGAGCCGACGCGAACCAGATCCAGGCAATGTGCTGCTCGTCGATGTGCAACCTGGAGGAGCCACCGTCGAGACCTTGCACGTCGGGCAGTGGCAGTTCCTCGTCGTGGAAGCAACACTCGGTTCCGACGCCGACGTGGAGGCCCTCACCCGACGTTTGGAAAGCATCGAGCACAAGTCGCGCACTGCGGTGTGGCTACGGCTATCGGGCACTCTCACGACGGTGCAGCATGCAAAGCTCGAAACCGCGCTCGACGATCTCGCGCATCTCTTCGCAAAACTCAGCATCTGGGAACGCCACAACGACCTAGCGGTGATTCCTGACGATGCCGACTTCTCCGACCTCGGCCTCACCGGGTTTGCCGACGGCGCGCTGCAGGAACTCATCCAACGTGCTTCCAGCGACGACGAGGACGACGCGGGGGCAGCACACGACGCCCTCAGCTTGCTGTACCGCTTCGCAGGAGGTGCGCGATGAAGCTGCATTCCATCACGCTGCGCAACTACCGAGGCATCGTCGAGCGCACCATCGAGTTCGACGAGCACATCACCGTCGTTGCTGGCCCGAATGAGGTGGGTAAATCGTCGGTGGCGGAGGCGCTTCGCCTGCTCCGTACGGAACTGGATAGCACGAAGAAGAGCGCCGTCAAGGAGGTACAGACCGTCGGGCTCGATGCTGGCCCCGAGGCAGAGGTCACCGTGAGCACGGGGAAGTATCGCCTGACGTACCGCAAGCGCTGGCTGAAGAAGCCCCTCACTGAGCTGCGCGTGCTCAAGCCCAAGCCGGAACAGCTCTCGGGCAGGGAAGCACACGAGCGCTACCTTGCCATCCTCAACGAGACCACCGACGTGGCCCTGCTCGACGCATTGGAGAGCCGCCAAGGAGAATCGCTGCGCCAGCCGCAGCTCGTCAATTTGAGATCGTTGCAGAGCGCGCTCGGCGACGAGAGCCCGTCTAAGAGCGACGACCTGCTGCTACACCGTATCGACGAAGAGTTCTCGCGCTATTTCACTCCGACGGGGAAACCAACAGGCAGTTATGCCGCTGCCGAGGCACGCGTTGACGAAGCGCAGGAAGCGCTCGATGCAGCCCAATCGGCGAGCATCCACATGCAGCATCTCACCGATGAACACGCATTGGTGGCTGAGCGCATCACCAACCTGACCAAGCAGCAAGCCCACAGCGCAGAAGAGGTCACCAAGTTCCAGCAACAAGCCGATGCCGCCGAGGCAGCGGAGGAAGCACTGCGCTCAGCAGCGTCGAAGCTCACCTCAGCGCAATCAGCCTTGCAGCATGTACTTGATGCTCAATCCAGTCGGCGGCTCAGCATCAAGCGGCTCACCGAGGATGAGCATGAGCTGCAAGCACAGCGTGTGCATGTTACGCAGTTGTTAGAAGAACGCGACGCGGCTGTGCAGGCGCATGCAGAGGCCGAAGCGGAACTCAATGCCCTGCAACGGCACCTCGACGAGGCCCAGGCCAGCCAAGAGCAGGCCGAGCAACGCCTGCTCCATGCCCGCAGCATCGCTCAATGTGAGCTCCTCACCAAGCGCCTCGCTGAAGTACGCGAAGCCGACGCCATCCGCACACGGGCTGCGGCCGTACTCGATGCCAACCACATCGATGACGCGGCCGTCGTTCGCCTCGTCACGCTGCAGGCCAACCTCGACGCCGCCACAGCAGCCAGCGAGGCCGCAGCCGCGCTCGTTACCGTCGACGTGCATGGCCAACAGCCAGTGCAACTCGAAGATGAATCGCTGAAACAAGGGGCACACCTCGAACGTCCCGTGCTCGAACCCGTACGAATACACGTCGACGATGTGCTCACCGTGGAGGTCCGGCCGGGGAAGTCTCCCGACGAGGAGCGCACCCGCCTCGCAGAAGCCACCGCCGCGTTGCATCAGGCGTTCGACGAACTCTCCATCGCGACAATCGATGATGCGAAGGACGCTGCAACCGCCCGCCACGACGCGTCGTTGGCATTGGAGCGCGCATCGGTTGCGTTGGAACACCTACTCGACGGCACAACGATCACCGATCTCGAACACGAGGTAGCGGCGCTACAGGCGGCAATAGGGGAGCAGCCAGCCCCTGAAGCACCCATCCCTGAGCTCGAAGATGCCTACGTCCGTTCCAGGCAGCGTCGCGACGAAGCCCAACAGAAACGAGATACCTCCGCTACGGCGCTCACCGCGCGCGAGGCTTCGGCACACGCTGCGGCGTTGGCGTACGAGAAGACGGCGAGTGCTTTGGAGTCCCGCCAGGCGGCGTTCGAGCTGCACCAGCAGCGGCTAGCCCAAGACCGCGTTGCCAAAGCCGATGCCGCCCTCGACGAGGAGGCCACGCAAGCCCAAGCCGCCGTAACGGAAGCAACCGCCGCGCGTGACGCTGCGCAAAGTAAGTTCGACGATGCCGACGTCGACACCGTGCGCATGTGGCTTGCGAACGCCGAAGGCAATCGTGCTTCGGCCTCCGAGCAGCTGAACAATGCGAAGTCGCGGCTCACGGAACTGGGCGCCCTCATCGACGATCGTGCCCGCCTCGGCCTCTTTGATGCTCTCGTCGAAGCCAGGGCCGAACTCGAGGCAGCCGTCGATGAGCATGCGCGGCTGCACCGTGCGGCATCGGCAGCGAAACTGCTGCGTGAGGTATGGCTTCGACATCGAAGCGCCGCCCAAGAACGCTACGTGGAACCGTTCAAGGAGCGCCTAGAATCGCTGGCCAAAGTGGTGTTCGGAAAGGATGTGCAGGTAGAGATCGACCCCGAGCTCAACATCGTCTCGCGCACACTCGACGGGCGTACCGTCGCGTTCAGCCAGCTGTCCGGCGGCGCGCAGGAGCAACTCGCGCTGCTGGGCAGGCTCACCTGTGCGAATCTCGTCTCCCCAGATGAGGGAGCTCCGGTCATCATCGACGACGCTCTCGGCTTTTCTGACCCCCAGCGGTTGCGTGCTCTGGGGTTGGCGCTCGGGCAAGTTGGTCAGCATGCACAGATCATCCTGATGACATGCCAGCCAGATCGCTATCAGCAGGTGGGGAGAGCACGGCGAGTAGACCTCACGGGCACCACGTAGTGAAGCAATCGGCACGTGTTGCTCGTTGTTTGCTCAACGTTTACCCCAGCAGCCAGCCAGTTGCACCGCCCGTGCCTTTATTGTCTGGGGCATCGATCCAAGGAGTTTATCTATGTTCAAACGCATCGTGGCCCCCGTGCTCACCACGTTGTTGGTGGCCAGCGGCCTCGCCAGCACGGCTCAAGCGGATGAGTCCGCACCCTCGTCCCTGCGCATCGCCACCTTCAACGCGAGCCTGAACCGCTCCGCGGAAGGCGAGCTCATCGAGCACCTCAGCAACGGCGACAACAAGCAGGCACGCAATGCCGCTGAAACTATCCAGCGCGCAAACCCCGACATCATCCTGGTCAACGAGTTCGACTACGACGAGAACGGCACGGCCCAAGACCTGTTCCGCACGAACTACCTCGAGGTCTCGCAGCACGGTGCCGACCCGGTCACCTACCCGTATGCCTGGAGCGGCCCGGTGAACACCGGCGTGCCGTCTGGCTTGGATCTCAACAACGACGGCGAGGTCGGCGGCCCGGACGATGCCTGGGGCTTCGGCGAGTTTCCCGGCCAGTACGGCTTCGTCGTGTACTCCAAGTACCCGATCAACACCGACGACGTCCGCACGTTCCAGAACTTCCTCTGGAAGGACATGCCCGACAACGCCATGCCTGCAGATTGGTTCGACGCCGACGAGGTCGAGCAGGTGCGTCTCTCGTCGAAGACCCACGCCGACATCCCCGTCCAAGTAGGCGACGAGACGCTCCATGTTCTCGCCGCACACCCGACACCGCCGTCCTTCGACGGCCCGGAACAGCGCAACAAGCGGCGCAACAACGACGAGATCCGCATCTGGGCCGACTACATCTCCGGCAAGGCAGATTATCTCTACGACAACAAGGGCACCAAGGGCGGCCTCGAAGCCGGTTCGCACTTCGCAATCCTCGGCGACTACAACTCCGACCCCAACGACGGCGACTCCATGCCCGGCTCTATCGACCAGCTACTGAATCACCCCCTCGTGCTGGACCCAAAGCCGACGTCGGAGGGCGCCGTCGAGGCAGCGAAGCAAGGTGGCGCCAACGAAAGCCACAAGTCTGACCCGAAGTACGACACCGCTGACTTCAACGACGACCCGCGCCCCGGCAACATCCGGGTCGACTACACGTTGTTCAACGCCGAAACCATGCAGGTCAGCGATGCAGGCGTGTTCTGGCCGGTGAAATCCGACCCGCTGTCGAGGCTCACCGGGGAGTACCCGTTCCCCACCTCGGACCACCGCCTCGTGTGGGCCGACGTGACGCTCAAGGGCAGCGCCCAGGGTGACGAATCCGACGAAGACACGCAGCCCTCGCCGGAGAAGCCCGATCCGTCACCAGACGAATCCGACGACGACCAGAACGACGCTGAGCGTCCCTCACCTGAGCGTCCTGATCTGCCACAGACTGGGGTCTGAACCCGGCACAGCGCAACCAAGTAGCGGGCACCGCAGTAATGGGTGCCCGCTACTGTGTGTTGCGAGGTACGTTCAAGCAACAAGGAGTACTCCCATGCCAGATGCCGTTGCATCCCATCCCGAGTTCGCCGACGACGCCGCCACGCTCGCGCCGATCACCCACGAGCGCCTCGTCGCAACGCTGCAGAACATGGAGCTTGAATTCGAAGAGGAAGACGGGCTCCTCTCCGCGGTCATCGAGGGCGGACACCCCTGTTGGTTCACGGTCACTGGGCCCGGTGACGAGGACATCGCGCTCAATGTGCAGGCCAGGTGGTGGCCGAGCCTCGACGTCAGCAACCTCGGTGTCGCCTTCCAGACGGTCAACGAATGGAACGGCAACCAGCTCTTTCCGAGAGCCATCACCATCCCCGATGAAGACGACAATTGCGTCTTTGTGGCCGACTTCACCCACGACTTCGACCGAGGTGTCACTGACCAGCAGCTTGAGAACGCCGTCGCTGTTGGGGTGACCACCATCATGAATTTCTTCGACTTCCTGAACGCCCAATTCCCAGATGCCCTCGACGACGATTACGGCTTCGCCGGGGACGAGCAACCGAGCGCCCAGTGAGCCTCGTGGGCCGAGATGCGCCAGCCACCGATTCGAGAGATGATGACTGGCGATGATCGTCGAAACCAACATCGTCCGGCTCTACGACTCTCGGCACCCGCTGCGCACTGCATCGGGTGTCGAACTCACTGAGGTGGACGTCGCCTACGAAACCTACGGCACGCTGAACGAGGCCCGCAGCAACGCTGTCTTCGTGTGCCATGCCCTCACCGGCGACGCGCATGCGGCGGGGCACCACGCGGGGGAGGCGAAGCCCGGCTGGTGGGACAACCTTATTGGGCCCGGCAAGCCGCTCGATACTGACCGCTGGTTCGTCGTCTCCGCCAATCTCCTCGGCGGCTGCTCGGGCACGACGGGGCCGTCGTCCACCAACCCTGCGACGGGCAAACCGTACGGTCTCGACTTTCCCTTGCTCGCTGTCTCCGACTTTGTCACCGTGCACCGCAAGCTAGGGGAGCACCTGGGCATCAGCCATTGGGCGGCGCTCGTCGGGGGCTCGCTGGGTGGCATGCAGGTGTTGGATTGGGTGCTGCGCCACCCAGAAGACACGGATAACGCCATAATCATCGCTGCGTCGTCGCGCCTGACAGCGCAAAACATTGCGTTTTCCGCCGTCGGCCGGCAAGCCATCATGCGCGACCCAGAGTTCCACAACGGTCAGTTTCATGAGCTCGATACCGCACCTGCGCGCGGGTTGTCCGTCGCGAGAATGATGGCGCACATCACCTACCTGTCGGAGGAAGCGTTTGGCGAGAAGTTCGGACGCCAAGCCCAGTACCAGCAGTTGACGAAGAATTTCGGCGTCGACTTCGCCGTCGAAAGCTACCTAGAATACCAGGGCGAGAAGTTCTTGTCGCGCTTCGACGCACTCAGCTACCTCTACTTGTCGCGCGCCATGGACTACTTCGACGCGTTCGCTGACGACGATGCGCTGCACCGCCTGAGCCAGCATCAGGTGACCTTCCTCGTCATGAGCTTCGACTCCGACTGGCGGTATTCGACGAAGGACTCGCGGCGCATCGTGCGCCATCTGGAGCGCGCCCATCAGCCGGTGTCATTCCGAGAAATCAAGTCGCCGTGGGGACATGACTCGTTTCTGCTCGACATCGACGACTACCACGCCACCATCCGCGCGTTCCTCGACCGAGCATGGGAGAGCCGATGACTGCCCGCGCCGACTACGACCTCATCACCCAGCTAGTACCGGAACGTTCGCGCGTGCTCGACCTCGGCTGCGGCGACGGCGAGCTTCTCCTGCGCCTCCACGACAAGGGCTGCACCGGGCTCGGCGTCGAAATCGAACCGTCCGAGGTGCTCGCCGCGATCCGCAGCGGTGTGAGCGTGATTGAGCTGGATATCGACGAACAGCTCGATGAATTCGGCGACGACTCGTTCGACGTCGTCATCCTCTCGCGCACGCTGCAGGCAGTGCACCGCCCGACTGAGGTGCTCTCCCAGATCCGACGCATCGCGCACCAAGCCATCGTCTCGATGCCGAACTTCGTCGTCTGGCGCAACCGCGCGCGCATCCTGCGCGGGCGGATGCCCATCTCCAGCGACCTTCCGTTCGAGTGGTTCGACACGCCCAACCTGCACTACACGTCCATCAAAGACCTCGAGCCGCTGTTCAATCGCATGGGCTTCCGCATCGACCGCCGGCTCACCCTCGACGAACACGGCCACCAGCACCGCTTCGGCAACCTGTTCGGAAACCTGCTCGGCAGCGCTGGCCTCTACCTACTGCGTCGCGACGAGCGCATCCACAAGCCGCGCTACTGACTGTCCGAGCCCTAGACGTTCGCTGAGCTCCATCACGGCGTCGCGGTCCGGGCCGGGGGATTCCGGCACCGCGAGGGGGAGTGTGGCGACGGTGGTGGTCACCTCACGCGCCCGCAACACGTAGTCAGCGGACTCTTGCAGCCCCCTGCGCACCGCGGGGCGCATCGTGGCCGACGGGTCTCCCGCCGCCTCAATCATGGCCTCCAGCGTCGCATACTGCTCGACGAGCGCCGCGGCTGTTTTGTCACCGATCCCCTTCACGCCAGGGAGCCCGTCGGAGGGGTCACCGCGCAACACCGCATAGTCGACGTAGCGCGCCGCCGGTACGCTGTGACGGGTCAGCACGTCGTCGGGAGTGATGAGTTCGCTCTTCGCCACCGACGAGCCGACGTACACCACCGACGTGTGCTCGTCGACGAGCTGGAAGAGGTCGCGGTCACCGGTGACGACGAGCGTCGTTCCCTCATGCTTGGCGGCCAGTGACGCCAGCACGTCGTCGGCTTCGTAGCCACTGGCCCCGATGACAGGCACTCCAGCAGCCTCGAGCGCTGCACGCACCCAAGGGATTTGCCTGGCCAGGTTCTCGTCGACGAGCTCCCCACCGTCAGGGGCCACCCGATGGGCCTTATAACTGGCGACGAGCGCGACCCGCCAGTTTGGCCGCCAGTCATCATCCCAGGCGCATACCAAGTGGTCGGGGGAGTAGCGCCCGACGAGACGCGTAAGGAAATCACAGGTGCCGCGCACGGCGTTCACAGGGTGTCCCTCTGGCGACGTGAGCGTTGATGGTAGTCCGAAGAAGGCACGGTAGAAGAGGTACGACGTATCGCAAGCCATGAGTGTGGTCACGTGCCTAGCATGGCATGTTACCGGTAGGCTTCCTGCGTGATCGAGCGTCGAGAGCTTCCTACCTGGGCTACCGCATTGCTGGCTGTGGTTGCGGGGCTACTCATTGGCGCCGGGCAAGCCCCGCTTGGGTTGTGGCCTGCGACGATGGTCGGGCTCGCCTTCCTGACGTGGCTCGTCGTCGGCATGCGCAAGCGCGCCGCGTTCGGCTACGCCTACCTGGCCGGCATCGCCCTGAACACCCTCACCATTTCCTGGATTGCAGTACTGGGCATACCTATCGCGATCGGGTTGGTTGCCTATGCATCGCTGTGGATGGGGCTCACGGGTCTGCTCATCACTGTGTTGCTTCGTCTTCCGCTGTGGCCGGTGTGGGTGGCAGCAGCATGGGTTTCAGTGGAATTTGTCTCCGGGAATTGGCCGTTCGGTGGTTTCGCGTGGACACGTTTGGCGTTCACGCTCGCTGATTCACCGCTGCGCGGTTTGCTGCCGTACGTAGGTATGGCTGGGGTGACACTCATCATGGTGTGGCTCTCACAGCTGCTGTTGGTGCGGCATTGGCGGCGCACTGCCCCAGTCGTGCTGCTCGCCTTCATCGTCAGCGGATGTTTGCTCTTCGTTCCCTCGACTCAACCGGAACAGCACGTGACGGTGGCGGTCGTGCAGCCAAACGTGAATCGTCACGAGTACGGCGGCCCTTACTATGCCCGAGCAGTGACGAACAACGCCCTCAGCTCGACGGTGATGGCGATGGCGACGGCGCGCACCACCGATACCGACATCGACTTTGTGCTGTGGCCAGAGTCCGCCGTCGACATCGACCCCTTGCGCGACGACGAATCCAGGCGCCGCGTCGACGCGGCGGCAAAACTCTCTGGGGCCCCGGTGCTCGTCGGGGCCGTGACGCTGCCCGACAACCCGCCTGATGCACGCCAAACCTCAGCGCTTTGGTGGGGACCAACCTCCGGGCCCACTGCCACGTATCACAAGCGCAATCTCGTGCCCTTTGGCGAGTGGATTCCGTTTCGGGATGTGTTGTTGCCGCTCATCCCGATGCTTGAGATGACGGGCAGGCAATCCGTTCCCGGCACTGAGCCCGGCGTGCTCGACACACCCGTCGCACGCTACCCATCGCTCAAGGTAGGCACCATCGTCTGCTTCGAACTGGCCTACGACGACACCGTCTACGACACCGTGCGTGCCGGTGGGAACGTGATCGTCTCGCAATCCAACGAGAACACCTACGCCAACACATTCCAGATCCCACAACAGCAAACCATGAACCGCATCCGCGCGAAGGAGCTGGGCCGCGAGATCGTCGTCAGCACCTTGAATTCCATCTCCGGTTACGTCACGGAACGGGGCGCGTTCCTCGAGCCCACGGCGGAATTTGAGGGCGCGCAACGTCTAGTCACGGTGCCACTGCGCTACCGCCTGACGCCGGCGGTCACCGTCGGACCCCTGATCTCGCGGACCGCCTTCGTCGCGACGGTTGGCGCGCTCGCTTTCCTGCTCGTTCGGCGTTTCCGCACACGGGGTAAGCTGGCCGGCACGACGTCAAAAGAGGTGGCTGATGCGTGACGACAGCGCGGTGGGTCGAGTGTTGGTAATCATCCCCACCTACAACGAATCACAAAACATCGAGTCCGTCACCACGCGCCTACGCAACGCCGTCCCCGACGCGCACATGTTGATTGCCGACGACAATTCTCCCGACGGCACCGGCGACATAGCCGACCGTCTCGCCGCGGGCGACGACCACGTTTACGTCATGCACCGGCAAGGCAAACAGGGCCTCGGTGCCGCGTATCTCGCGGGTTTCCATTGGGGTCTCGAACAAGGCTACGACGTGCTCGTACAGCACGATGCCGACGGCTCCCACCAACCTGAGGAGCTTCCGAGGCTCCTCGACGCCATCGCCGACGGTGCTGACATGGTGAAGGGTTCGCGCTGGGTTCCCGGAGGGTCGGTGGTGAATTGGCCCAAGACGAGGGAGTTCATCAGCAAGGGTGGCTCGTTGTGGACGCGGCTGTGGCTCGGCATTCCGGTGAAGGACGCCACCGGCGGGTTCAATGCCATCCGCGCCAGCACTCTCAAGGGTCTCAACCTCGACGAGGTCGCCTCAGCGGGGTACTGCTTCCAAATCGACATGGTGTGGCGGGCGCTGAAACATGGCTTCACAGTGGTGGAGGTGCCAATCACGTTCGTGGAACGCGAGCTAGGCGATTCCAAGATGAGCCGCAACATCGTGATCGAAGCGCTCATCCGCACCACCTTGTGGGGTATCGACCATCGCATCAAGCAAGTGAAGGGGCTGTTCCGCCGTGGCTGAACCCGCCAAGCGACCACCATCGCCCTGGCTCGTGTTCGCGATCCTAGCGGCGCCTTTCGTGATCTGGGCAATAGCTGAGATAGCGGTGCTCATCTGGCTGTCTCGCACGATTGGGTGGTGGACGCTGTTCCTGCTCGTCGGCACGTCATTGGCCGGCGTCGTATTACTCATGCGAGCGGGCAAACGATCGCTGCACCGCTTCAGGCAACGAGCGCTCACGGAAGAACCGCTCCCAGAGGGAGAGAACGACACCAGCCAGGTCATGTTCGGCTCAGTGTTGCTCATCATCCCCGGTTTCATCTCCGACGTGATTGGGCTCTTGTTCGTGCTGCCGTTCACGAGGCCACTGCTGAAAGCAAGCTTCGACCACATGCATCGCTGGGCGATGCGTCGCAAAGCTGAGCGGCAAGCAGCAGAAGAAGGCGTCATTCCGGGGGAAGTCGTCAATGAGGCACCCGAAACGTCGCCAGACAATGACAACGATCCCCTCATGATCGAGGGAACCGTGATCGACGACGCAGAGGGCTGGCCGGGTCAGTAACCATCGCCCTCGCGTTTTTTGGTGAGCTGTTCCTTGAAAATATCTTCCAGCTCGGGCATAGAGCGACGTTCGCGGAGCATGTCCCAGTGCGTACGCACGGGTTTCTCTTCTTTCTCCTCGCCAACGACTCCGTCGGAGCGCACAGCAGTCTGGCCGCATTTCTTGCATTCCCACTCGGTGGGCAGGTCAGCTTCGACGGAGAACGTCACCTCGAAATGATGCCCGTTGGGGCAGTCAAAGGCGAGCGATTGACGCTCCGCGAACTCGATGCCTTGTTCATCTTCAAAGGTCTTTGAACCGAGGCCAACGCCTCGGAGTGCATGATCAGCCATGAAACCTCCTCACCAAGATATAACGAGCTATGTCGCCATTTGGTTCCCGACGTTAGCCCTTGCTATCGAGTAGACCACATGCCGCGCATGCGTAGGACTGATTTCAGCAATTCGGGACGATCCGTCATGATTCCGTCAACTCCCCAGGAGATGAGCCGGTGCATGGTGGTGTCATCGTCGATGGTCCACACGTGAATCTTTTTGCCTGCCTTGTGCACGAGATCGATGGTTCTCGGTGTCACAATGTGACGCTCCACTGGGCCAATGCGGGTGCACATCGGCACTTGATAGACGTCACCTCGCGTGCGCACGACGCCCGCTAAGAGACCTGCGACTGCGCTGGGGGATGCGGCTGTGGTGACGGTCGGTTGAAGTTTGCGAAACAAACGCAGACGTGCCTGAGAAAATGATGCGACGCACACGCGGGCCTGCGCGTTGTGGCGCGTAATGACTTTCGACAGCTCTACGGTTGCGCGCTTGTGTTTGATGTCGATGTTGAACATCGTTTGGGGGAACTCGTCGAGCACTTCATCGAGAGTGGGGATCTCTTCTCGGTCTCCCACCCGGAGCTGTTTCAGCTCTTTGAGCGTTAGGTCTCCTGGCTTGCCCTGGAAATCCGTCACCCGCGCCAGATGGTCGTCATGGAAGGCAACGAGGTGTCCGTCTGCCGTGGTATGAACATCGGTTTCCATGTAGCGGTATCCCAGGGACGCCGCATTGTGGAACGCCCGGATGGTGTTCTCGATGCCGAGGTTGGCGGGCAAGAATGAACCGCCACGATGTGCGAACGGAATGAACCGTGGGCTCAGGTATTCGCTCGATGTGACAGCCATACCGGCCATTATGCCGCGTACTCACACACACCGCACCGTCCGCTTCGGCAAACACGAGGCATGAGGGATGGGAGTGTTGTTACTCCTCAGCGTCACCCCAGAATGTTTTGATATCGGCACCCAGTTTATTGAGCCGTTGCGGGAGATCCTCGTAGCCGCGATTGATGACGTACACATCGAGCAGATCCGTCGTGCCCTTCGCGGCAAGTGCGGCGAGCAACAGGCAGACGGCCGGGCGTAGGGCCGGAGGAGTCTGTATCGTGCGGCCACGCCACTTCGTCGGGCCGATGATGAGCAGACGATGAGCGTCCATCACCTGAATGTTGGCGCCCAAATCTGCGAGCTTCTGCAAATGCACCGCGCGGTTGTCGTACACCCAGTCGTAGATCATCGACTGCCCCGTTGCCGCAGCGCAGATGACTGCGAAGAAAGGGAGGTTATCGATATTGAGGCCTGGAAACGGCATCGGGTGGATCTTGTCCATGGGAGCGTTGAGCTCAGAAGGGAACAAGGTGATGTCGACGAGGCGAGTTTTCCCGTTACGGCTCAGGTATTCCTTCGACAGCTCCAACTTCTGGCCCATCTCGTCCAGCACGGCAAGTTCAACGTCGAGGAACTGCACCGGGCACCGCCGCACCGTCATTTCCGACTGGGTCACGATGCCTGCGGTCAACAAGCTCATCGCCTCGATGGGGTCTTCTGAGATGTCGTACTCCACGTCGACGTTGATGTCTTCGACACCTGTGATACGCAGGGTCGTGGTGCCGATGCCCTCAATCCTGACACCGAGTAACTGCAGGTAGAAGCAGAGATCTTGCACCATGTAGTTGCCCGACGCGTTGCGGATGGTGGTGGTGCCGGATGTTCCCGCCGCCGCCATGATGATGTTCTCGGTCACGGTATCGCCGCGCTCGATGAGGGTGACGAAGTGCTTGTCAGCTCCGTCCTTGCTCACCGTGGCTTGGTACTGCCCGTCGGTGGCGAGCACGGAAAGCCCCAACTTGCTGAGTCCGGACATGTGGGGATGCACAGTGCGCGCACCGAGATCACAACCGCCGGCGTAGGGGAGCTGGAAGGTATCGAACTCGTGCATGAGGGGGCCGAGGAACATCAGAATGGAGCGGGTGCGCTTGGCTGCGCGCTGGTCGATGGTCTCGGGTGTGAGGCGTTCGGGGCGGCGGATAACGAGATCGTTGCCGTCGCCGGTCCAGGTGAGGTCGACACCGATGGAAGCGAGCACCTCGCTGATGCGGTCGACCTCTTCGATGCGGGCGATGCCGCGCAACGTGGTAGTACCGCGGTTCAGGAGAGAGGCGCACAGCAACGCGACAGCAGCGTTCTTCGACGAGCGCACCTCGATCTCGCCAGCGAGTTTGGTTTCGCCTTGGATGCGCAAATTCATAGCCCCGCGAGTGGCGGATTGGATGAGCGGCATCTCGAGCGCCTCTGCCAGGCGGTCGATCATGCTGAGCGACAGGTTTTGCTGGCCGGTCTCAATGCGGTGCACCGCACTCTGGGCGGTGCCGACCTCCTCCGCAAGCCGCTGCTGGGACCAGCCACGGGAGATGCGAGCGTCGTGGATGAGACGACCAATAGATTCACTCGTTGCACTACTCACTCGCCCGATGCTATCTCACACATGAGATCAGCCAAGGAGATGGGGGAGGTGTCGCTCACTTCGCTTCACGACTAGAGTTGCTGTCATGAGCTCACATTTTGAAACGGTCGTTCTCGGCGCCGGCCCCGGTGGGTACGTCGCCGCCATTCGCGCTGCCCAGCTGGGCCAGAAGGTTGCCATCATCGAGAAGGAATACTGGGGCGGCGTCTGCCTCAACGTCGGCTGCATCCCGACGAAATCCCTCCTGCGCAACGCCGAGCTGGCGCACATCCTCACCCACGAGAAGGATACCTTCGGCATCGAGGGAGAGGTCACGCTCGACTACGGCAAGGCATTCCAGCGCAGCCGCGGCGTCTCCGAGCGGATGATCAAGGGCATCCACTTCCTCATGAAGAAGAATAAGATCCAAGAGATCCATGGCTGGGGCACCTTCGTCGATGCCAAGACGATCTCCGTCGCCGACGATGAGGGCAAGACCCAGGAAATCACTTTCGACAACTGCATTATCGCCGCAGGCGCGACAACGAAGATGCTGCCTGGCACGAAGACGTCGGACAACGTCGTCACCTACAAGGAACAGATCCTCGCCGATGAGGTTCCTTCCTCCATCATCATCGGCGGCTCCGGCGCCATCGGTACTGAGTTCGCCTACGTGCTTAGCCAGTACGGCTGTGACGTCACCATCGTCGAGTTCCTCGACCGCATCGTCCCCACCGAAGACAAGGAAGTCTCGGCCGAGCTGGCGAAGGCGTACAAGAAGCTGGGCATCAAGCTCATGACGTCGACGAAAGTCGAGCAGATCGAAGACACCGGCTCGGGCGTGCGTGTCACGGTGAGCCCTGCCAAGGGTGGAGACCAGCAGGTGCTCGAAGCCGACCGCTTCCTCTCCGCCATCGGCTTCGCTCCGCGCACCGAGGGCTACGGCCTCGAGAACACCGGCGTCGAACTCACCGAGCGTGGCGCCATCGCCATCGACGACTACATGCGCACTAACGTCTCCGGCATCTACGCCATCGGCGACTGCACGGGCAAGATCATGCTCGCGCACACCGCTGAGGCACAGGGCGTGGTCGCTGCCGAGACCATCTCGGGAGCCGAGACGTTCCCCGTGAACTACGACATGATCCCGCGCGCCACCTACTGCCAGCCGCAGATCGCGTCGTTCGGGTACTCCGAGGAGCAGGCCAAGGAGAAGGGCTACGACGTCAAGGTGTCGAAGTTCCCCTTCGCCGCCAACGGCAAGGCCTGGGGCTTGGGCGACGGCACTGGCTTCGTGAAAATCATTGCCGACGCCACCTACAACGAAATCTTGGGCGCAGCGATGATCGGCCCCGACGTCACGGAGCTCCTGCCTGAGCTCACACTGGCGCAAGCCTACGATCTCACCGCCGACGAGATCGGACGCAACATCCACGCGCACCCGACGCTGTCCGAGGCGATGAAGGAAGCCGCCCACGGCATCGCCGGGCACATGATCAACTTCTGATCGTCACACAATCGACGGTGGCGAGGTCCAGCTCGGGCTTCGCCACCGTCGTGCTTCACGTCTAACGCTCGCGTGCATTCGGTAACGCTCCGTGCTGAGCGGCTGGCAGGGGAGGGGAGTGCTGGCTACTTGTGCACTTTGAGCAGCTTGCCGGAGGTGTCGTAGTACAGCATCGCATTGCCGTAGTCGTCCCCGATGTAGACGCGGAGCTTCGTCTGGTTCTTCACGCTGCCCCAGGTGAGGTGGGAGACGATCACGTGGGAGGGCGTCTCCTTTTCGAAACCAGAATCCTTGGGCGCTTTCCGCAAGACGTCCGCAACGACGGCTGGCTTGACCTCAGCCAGGTCAAAGCGCTTTTGGTCCTTGGGACGTGGCTGGATGGGTGAAGGGCCTATGTGCTCGAAGCCAGTTGCCTGGTGGTACTGGTAGTCGTCGAACTTATCCGAGCCACTGCTGATCGGCATCTGCGCCTTGATATGGGTGTCGTAGATGTTCAGTTCTGTGATCTCCGACGTGCCTGCCATAGTCTCGATCTCGGCCAGGATGGTGGCGAGATCTTGCTCGTCGTAGGGATGCAAGACCGCCGGCTCCGCCGGGGATTCCGACGGCTCGGGCGTGGGCTCCGATGGCGTCTCGTGGTCGCCAGGGGCAGGCCCGGCCGATACCTCGGCCTCTGGCGTCGAGCTGGTGGGCGACGGCGGTACAGCGGGGGAGGAGGGCTCGAAACCTGGGAACACCACGACAGCGATACCTGGCGCCAAGTCGCAGAGCGCTTCTGCGATCTCGTCGTGTAGCGCGATAAGCGGAATAGCCAGGCCGATCACGAAGGCCAGCACCGCCAGAAGACGGGTGAGGATCCATGGCCGTTTGGGGCGGACGACCCGCAGCAGTTCCTCCTGGGTACGGCGGTCTGGCTCAGCCATCCCGTAGGGATCATCGATTGATGCAGCGAATGTGCCGGGCCACGGCTGCGAATAGTAGGGGCTGTTGTCGCTGTCGGTTTCGCCAGTCAGCTCAATATTGTCCCGACGCGCGATGCCACCTCGCCCTGCCTTCACCGCAGCGAGCTGACGGCGTTCAAGGCGCTGCACAAGAAGCGTCAGGAGGACGGCCAGAAACCCGGCCGCGGCCATGACGTACCAACCGGTGGCCTCGCCCCGGAGCATGCTCGCGAGTCCCATGCCCACACCGGCTCCGCACACCAGCGCACCGATCGCCATCACCATGGCTCGACCTCCCACGTCTTACACGTCATGGCCTCAGCATTGACTGATGCTGAGGCTACCGATCACGAGCCAGCTTGGGGGGACAGAAACAAGCATCGGGGGACATCCGGGCCAATCCCAGACGTCCCCCGATGCACAAGGGTCATTGCTTTCGGGCTACATGACCTCATGTTCCCAGGCAGACAAGCCAGCGATAGCACCCGCGCCCTGCGCCACGACGATCTGCTTGTACGGCACCGTGGTGCAGTCACCGGCGGCGAACACGCCGTCGACGGAGGTCTTGCCGCGCTCGTCGATGACGATCTCCTTGCGGTCGCTGAGCTCAACGGGGGAGCCCTGCAGCCACTCGGTGTTGGGCAGGAGTCCGATCTGTACGAACACGCCGGAGACCTTGAGCTCCTTGGCCTCGTCCGTGGTGCGGTCGGTGTACTTCAGCGAGGTGACCTGCTTGCCGTCGCCTACGACCTCGGTGGTGGCTGCGTTGGTGATGATGTCGACGTTCGGCAGCGACCGCAGCTTGTCCATGAGGACGTCGTCGGCACGGCATTGATCCATGAATTCCAGCACCGTCACGTGTCCGACGACTCCCGCGAGGTCGATGGCTGCCTCGATGCCGGAGTTGCCGCCGCCAATGACGGCGATGGGCTTGCCCTTGAACAGGGGACCGTCGCAGTGGGGGCAGAAGGTGACGCCCTTGTTGCGGTACTCCTCCTCGCCGGGAACGCCCATCAGGCGCCAGCGGGCGCCCGTGGCGATAACCACCTGACGAGCTTTCAGGCTGGCCGAGTCACCGAACTGGACGGTGTGGAGACCGCCTGCTTCTGTGGCCGGAATAAGCGCGGTTGCCAACTGGCTCTTGAACACGTCGATGGGGTAGTCGCGGACGTGTTGCTCGAGGGCGGCAGCGAACTTCGGACCCTCAGTGTGGGTGACAGAGATGAAGTTCTCGATCGACATCGTGTCGAGGGTCTGTCCGCCGAAGCGCTCGCCGATGATGCCGGTGCGCAGGTTCTTGCGAGCGGTGTAGATCGCGGCGGCAGCGCCCGCCGGGCCCTGGCCGACGACCAGCACGTCGTAGGGATCCTGCTCGTTGAGCTTCTCAGCTGCACGATCAGCGGCGCCATCGTCGAGCTTGGCGACGAAGTCCGCGATATCCATGCGGCCCTGCCCGAATTCTTCACCGTTGAGGTACACCGTCGGCACCGCGAGGATGTTGCGATCGGCCACCTCTTCCTGGAATAGGGAGCCCTCGACTGCAGTGTGCTTGATGCGAGGGTTCAGCACAGCCATCGTGTTGAGCGCCTGTACGACGGTGGGGCAGTTCTGGCAGGTGAGCGACATGTAGGTGACAAACTCGTAGTCACCGTCGAGTGCCACCACCTGGTCAATGAGGTCTTGCTCTTCCTTGATGGGGTTGCCGCCTACCTGCAGCAGCGCGAGCACGAGTGAGCTGAACTCGTGCCCCATCGGCAGGCCGGCGAAGGTGACGGCGATATCCGTGCCAGTGCGCGCGATGGTGAACGACGGCTGCCGTTCGTGGGCGTCGTCGTCGCGACGTGCGGAGACCTTCTCGGACAGCGCAGCGATGTCTTGCATGAGTTGTTCGAGGTTGGCGGACGCGTCGCGATCGTCCATGGAGTAGATCAGCTCAACATCGTTGGTGATTCGGGGCATGAGCGCCCCCAGCTGCTGGGTGAGGTTGTCGTCGAGAAGACGTTCGGCCATGAAAGCTCCTGTGCGTGGAAATGAAAAGGTGGGGGAGAGAAGTATGAAAACGGCGGACGGACCACAGCCCGCCCGCCGTTAGCTCATGTGATGAGTTGCTCAGATTTTGCCTACGAGATCAATGCCAGGAGTGAGGGTCTGTTCGCCTTCCTCCCACTTGGCGGGGCACACTTCGCCGGGGTGAGCTGCGACGTACTGCGCAGCCTTGACCTTGCGAAGCAGTTCAGAGGCAGAGCGCCCGATGCCTTCGGCGGTCTGCTCGATGTACTGGATGATGCCCTCCGGGTCGACGAGGAACGTGGCGCGATCCGCCTGTCCGAGGCCTTCACGCATGTTCTCGAAGTTGTTGGTGATCTCACCGTTGGAGTCGCCCAGCATGTAGTACTTAACCTTGCCGACTTCCTCGGACGAGGCGGTCCAGGCCTTGTGGACGAAGTGAGAGTCAGTAGACACCGAGTAGACCTCGACGCCCATCTTCTGCAGCTCTTCATAGTGATCTGCCAGGTCGCCGAGTTCCGTCGGGCACACGAAGGTGAAGTCGCCCGGGTAGAAGAAGAAAATGGCCCACTTGCCAAGTACGTCAGCCTTGGTGACTTCGACGAATTCTCCGTTGCGGTACGCCTGAGCGGTGAAGTCCTTGATTTCAGTGTTGATCAGCGACATTGTGCTCCTTTTCGGTGCTGAACAGTAAGCGTGTCTTGAGCGGTGCATGATTTTCGCTCACATGTGTTGACGTAAATTGATTCTAGCGATTCCTGGCTGCTTCTCAAGCGCTCCCAGTTGTCCGATAAGCAGCATTATGTCATTTCATAACTGGGAGGGAGCGCTGCCGTGGCAACCAAGCCCCCTCCCTCAGGGAGGCTGTCATCTTTCGTAGATCGCGTCGTGCACGTCGGCGTAGCGGCGAGTCCAGACGAAATCCCTCAAGTGACCGAATAACATCGGTGACAACAGTCCTGACTACAAGAAGCCGAGATCATCCATGGCATCCCGAAGCACCAACTCGTCCACGCTTGGCCTGGAGGCATCCCTCTGGGACGCTGCAAACCGGCTACGTTCAAACATGGATGCGTCCGAGTACAAGCATGTCGTCCTCGGCCTGCTGTTTCTGAAGTACGTCTCCGACAAGTTCGAGATGCGGCGTGAGCTACTCGAAGCGCAGTACAGCGACCCGAACTCCGACACTTATCTGCCCTCCGACGAGGCACGGGCCATGATGCTGGAGGATCGCGATTCCTTCACCTCCGAGGGCGTGTTCTGGGTGCCGGAAGGCCACCGTTGGGACGATCTACGCAAGGCTGCCAAGCAACCTGACATTGGTCGCGTCATTGATGACGCGATGGATGCCATCGAGAAAGAAAACGAGGCGCTGAAGGGCATTCTCCCGAAGAACTTCAACCGTCGCGAGCTCTCCCCCACGGTGCTCGGCGGGCTCATCGACACCTTTTCTCGCAGCGATCTTTCCGACGAGGAGCGCAAGGACGAGGACCTGCTCGGGCGCGTGTACGAATACATGCTGGGCCGCTACGCCGCCGATGAAGGCAAGAGTGGTGGCGAGTTCTACACTCCGCGTTCCGTCGTCTCCCTCCTCACAGAGATGATCCGCCCCTACCGTGGCCGCATCTACGACCCCTGCTGCGGCTCGGGTGGCATGTTCATTCAAGCCGAGAAGTTCGTGGAAGCCCATGCTGGCCACCGGAACGACCTCGCGGTCTACGGACAGGAGATGAACCCGACGACATGGCGCCTTGCCCAGATGAACCTTGCCATCCGAGGCATTGAAACCAACCTCGGGCCCGTGTGGGGTGACTCATTCGCGGACGACAAGCACCCGGATCTGAGGGCCGACTTCATCCTCTCCAACCCGCCCTTCAACATCTCCCAATGGGGTGGCGAACGTCTGACTGACGACAAGCGCTGGGTCTACGGCCTCCCACCAAAAGGCAACGCCAACTATGCATGGATTCAGCACATGCTCCACCACCTCTCCCCCACTGGAACCATGGCGGTGGTTCTCGCGAATGGATCACTCACCGTCAACACGTCGGGCCAAGGAGAGATTCGTCAGCGCATGGTCGAGGACGATGTGGTGGAGTGCATCGTCGCCCTGCCATCACAGTTGTTCTACTCAGTGCAGATACCCGTCTCCGTCTGGTTCCTCACCAAGGACAAGACGGCGAAGAAGGTGAAGAGTGAAGACCCGCAGCGCGACCGTCAAGGCGAAGTGCTTTTCATCGACGCCCGCAACGCGGGCTATATGGAATCCCGGACGCAGCGAAACCTCTCACCCGAGGACGTGGCGAAGATCGCTGACACGTACAACGCGTGGCGCGGTGACCCGAACCTCCAGCCGTATGAGGACATCCCCGGATTCTGTGCTGCCGTCTCGCTGGACGACGTGGCGGAAGCCGGCTTCGCCCTCAGCCCGGGGCGCTACGTCGGCGCCGAAGAAGTCGAAGACGACGGCATCCCAGTCGAGGAGAAGGTTGCCACCCTCATTGAGCAGATTCGCGAAGGGTTCGCCGCCCGAGCCGACCTGCAAGCGAAGGTGGACGCGGCGCTTGATTCTCTGGTGGTCAATGATGCTTTGTAGTGATTGGGCGATACGCACGATTGAGTCTGTGTGCAAGCAAGTCACCAGTGGTGGGACCCCGAGCAGGAAGAATCCCGGCTACTTCACCGAACACGGAGAGGGCTTTCCCTGGGTGAAGACGAAAGAGCTGAAGGACTGGTGGGTCGATACGACGGAGGAATCAATCACCCAAGAGGGCCTCGACAAATCGTCCGCCAAGCTGCTCCCCCGCGAACCGTCCTCATGGCGATGTACGGTGCGACTGTAGGTCAGCTTGGCATTCTGCGCAGGGAGATGACCTGCAATCAGGCATCTTGCGCGATGATAGTTGATCCGCGCGAGGCCGACGCTCGGTTCCTCTTCTACAATCTCATGCACCATCGACACAGGATCACGGCACTGGCGCTCGGCGCAGCACAGCAGAACCTTAACGCTGGACAGATCAAGTCCTACTCACTCCCCTTCCCCTCGGTGAGCGAGCAGCAGCGCATCGCAGGTGTACTCGGTGCCTTCGACGACCTCATCGAGACGAATCACCAAACAGTGGAATCCCTGGAAGCTTTGGCGACTGCTGCCGCCTATCTTCCTCTCGAAACCGTGGCGTTGAGTGCAGTTGCATCGCTGGGAAGCACGAAACATGTCCGACCAACCACACAAGTCGACCACTTCTCGATTCCTGCGTTCGACAACAACCGCCGCCCGGCCGAGGACCACGGTTCCAATATAAAGAGCGGAAAGCTGTCGGTCTCATGCCCCACAGCGCTCGTTTCTCGATTAAACCCGATCACTCCTCGGACGTGGATGGCCTATCCCGACGAGTCCCCTGCTGTCGCCTCAACCGAGTTCGTACCGTTGCTCGGCAAACAGGAAGTCACGACGGAGCACGTATGGGCAGTCACCAATCATGGTGAATTCTGGGCGCAGATGAGGAGCACAGCCAGCGGGAGCACCAACAGCCGACAACGAGTCGACAGAAACGCGATCCCGGAAATCTTGGTTCCCGATCCTCGAGCTCTTAAACCCGCCCACAGAAAAGCAATCACTGCCATTGTCCAGGGAGCTGAAGCGTTGCGTCGAGAGAATCAGAACCTCACCCGCCAGCGCGACGAACTCCTCCCCCTGCTCATGTCTGGCAAAGTCCGCGTGTCCGAGGTGGAAGGGAGCCTGCCGTGAGCGTTGCGGAATCTGATCTGGAGGATTGGGTGCTGGAGATGCTGGCCGACGAAGGCTGGCAGGTCACTCACGGGCCCGACATCGCCCCGGGAACACCGGGGGCGGAGCGCGACGACTACCGTGAGGTCGTCCTCATCGATCGTCTCCGCAATGCCGTCGGAGAGCTGAACCCCAAGCTGCCTGCTGAGGTTGTCGAGGAGGTGGTGAAGGTCGCCTTGCGCCCGGATGCAAAGGTGATCGGGACGGAGAACTGGCGGGCCTATCAACTGCTGATCTTCGGAGTTCCCGTCGAGTATCGCGACGCGGACGGAGTGCTCCGCAACGTTCGTGCTCGGCTCATCGATTGGAGCAATCCTCAGGCGAACGATCTACTGACGGTCAATCAATTCACTGTGATCGGCACGAGGGAACGGCGCCCTGATGTGGTGCTGTTCGTAAACGGTCTGCCGCTTGGCCTGTTCGAGCTGAAGAAGCCGGGCGAGGAGAACGCTACCGTCACCGGTGCCTACAAACAGGTGCAGACGTACAAGCAGCAGATTCCTGCGATGTTCACGTGGAATCAGGCTGTGATTGTCTCCGATGGCATTCTCGCTCGCCTTGGCACCGTGACTGCCCCCGAGAATCACTTCCAGGCATGGAAGACCATTGACGGAGAGCGTCTCGTCCCCCAGTTCAAACCCGAGATCGAAACTATCGTTCAGGGCTTCCTCCGGCCCGAGGTGTTCCTGAACTGGGTGCGGAACTTCATCGCGTTCAAAGGCGAGGGCGAGAAGGCCATCAAGATCGGCGCGAAGTATCACCAGTATTGGGCGGTCACGAAGGCAATTCGGGAGACGGTTGACGCCATGGAGGGCGATGGCCGCGCAGGCGTCGTCTGGCATACGCAGGGCTCAGGGAAGTCGTTCGAGATGGCGTGGTACGCAGGGCAACTCATGCGGCACCCCGCGATGGAGAACCCCACCATCGTCGTGCTCACCGACCGCAATGATTTGGATGACCAACTGTTTGAGGAGACGTTCGCGGCCACCAAGCCAGGTGCCCCGTTGCCCGAGCCTCCAGTGCAGGCCGACACCCGGCAAAGCCTGAAGGACCTGCTCCAAGGCCGGGAGTCGGGCGGCATCATCTTCACCACCATCCAGAAGTTCGGGCTCACGAAGGACGAGCGCGAAGCGGGCAAGCAGTTCCCGCTCCTGACAGACCGCGTCAACGTGGTCGTGATGGTGGACGAAGCTCACCGCTCGAACTACGACTTCATTGACGGGTTCGCTCGCCACCTCCGCGATGGTCTCCCCAACGCGACCTACATCGGCTTCACGGGAACGCCCCTCGAAGCCAAAGACAAGTCCACGACCGCCGTGTTCGGACCTGTGATCGACGCCTACGATCTCACGCAGGCCGTTGAAGACGGCGCAACCGTCAAAGTGTTCTACGAGCCGCGCCTCGCGAAGGTTCGCCTTCCCGAGGATGCCCTCGACGACATCGACGACGCGTTCACCATGGCCGTCTCTGGTACTGAGGAAGAGGCCCAGGAACGTCTGAAGTCGAAATGGGCTCGTGTGGAGGCCATCGTCGGAGCGGACGAACGGCTTGACGAACTTGCCCGTGACATTGTGAGTCACTGGGAGGCCCGCAAGGCCGTCATGCCACAAGCCAAGTGCATGGTGGTCACCATGTCGCGT
Source organism: uncultured Tessaracoccus sp. (assembly GCF_947255005.1). Lineage (GTDB taxonomy): Bacteria > Actinomycetota > Actinomycetes > Propionibacteriales > Propionibacteriaceae > Arachnia. The sequence continues at coordinate 47,391 of NZ_CAMYFI010000011.1, forward strand.
CGCATCGCCGTCGAACTCCACGACAAGATCAAGGCCCTGCGTCCCGAGTGGTACTCCGAGGACGATGCCAAGGGTCGCATGAAGATCGTCATGAGTGGAGACGCCTCTGACCCGTTGGAGTGGCAGGAACATCTCCGCTCCAAGAAGGCCTCGCGCAAGCTGAAGACTCGCGCCTCCAATCCTGACGATGAACTGGACATGCTCATCGTCCGCGACATGTGGCTGACTGGCTACGACTCCCCCGCCACGACGACGATGTACGTCGACAAGCCCATGGCCAATGTGCCACTCATGCAGGCCATCACGCGCGTGAATCGGACATTCAAGGACAAGCCCGCAGGGCTGGTCGTCGATTACATCGGCATCGCGGAAGACCTGAAGGAAGCACTCGGCAACTACACCGAACGCGACCGCGACAACCAGAACGTCGGAGCTGAGGTCGAGGAGACCGTCATCCCCGAGATGCGCCAGGAACACGACATCGTGTGCTCCATCCTCCATGACTTCGACTGGCGTCCCCGGCTGGAGGACAAATCACCCAAGGCGTACATCCACGCGGTCATGGACGGCGTGGAATGGTTGCTCACCCAAGAGCACGCCGAAGGCCCTATGGAGGGCGTCGACGAGGAGCAGGGCTCCGAGAAGAAGCCCATGACCATCAAGCAGCGTTTCATCGCGCACAGCAAACGACTGCAGTCGTGGTTCTCGATGGTGCCAGCCTCAGACGCCGCCACGGCCATCCGTGACGACGTGGGCTACTTCGACGCGGTTCGCGTTGCTATCCGCAAGATCGAAAATGCGGGACGCGGAGCTGGAGACTCCGACGCTGAGCTTGATACCGCCATCCGGCAGATCGTCTCCGAGAGTATGACTGGCACCGGCATGGTGGACATCTACGCCGAGGCGGGCATCGCCAACCCGGACATCTCGATCATCGACGACGCCTTCGTCGACAAGATCATGAACTCCAAGCGTCCCAACCTCCAGTTGGAGGCCCTGAAGCGACTGCTGTCCACCGAGGTGAAAGCCATCAGCAAGCGCAACGTCGTGAAGGGCAAGGAGTTCTCCGCCATGCTCAATGAGGCGCTCTTGAAATACCAGAACCGAAGCCTGGACACAGCGCAGGTTGTCGCAGAACTGGTGAAGTTGGCACAAGCCCTGAAGGCTGAGCATGAGCGCGGTGAACAGACCGGGCTGACCGAGGATGAGCTCGCGTTCTACGACGCGCTCAGAACCAACGAGGCAGCTGTCGAAGCGATGAAGGACGAAACCCTGCGCGCCATCGCTCTTGACCTCACCAAGATCGTCCGCCGCGACGCGAAGACCGACTGGTCCTTGAAAGAGCAGGTGCGAGCCAAGATGCGCTCCACGATCAAGGTCCTGCTGCTGAGGCACGGCTATCCGCCGGACAAAGCCCAGTCGGCCACCGACCTGATCCTGAAGCAGGCAGAAACCATGGGCGAGAACTTGGAAGACGAGCGATGAGAATCCTTGGTAAGCAACTCAACCGATCATGTTCGCGCGCTTAGGCGAAGGATGTGCTGCCAGAAATGTCAGTGCGCTTCGCTATCACTATGGGTAGAGATCGATCGGGGTGTGTCCCCACAAACAGAAAGGGGTAGGATCATGGCTAAATCCGTCTTTTACTCATTCCACTACGAGCGCGATGTGCTCCGCGTCCAACTCGTTCGCAACATCAACGCCCTCGAAGGCCAGCCCGTACTCAACGCGCAGGCATGGGAGGAAGTTCGAGAGAAGGGTGACGCCGCTGTCGAGGACTGGATCGCGGAGCAGATGAGCTACAAGAAGGCGGTCATTGTGCTCATCGGTGAGCAGACGGCGGGTCGCAAATGGGTCAACTACGAGATCAACAAGGCATGGGCCGACAAGAAACCGCTTCTTGGAGTCCGCATCCACGCCCTTTCCTCCATGGGCACTGTGGATCGCGCTGGGGCCAGTCCATTCAGCGCTACCTCTGGTATCCCAATTTTCGACCCCACCACGCTGACTTGGGACGGCAAGATCGATTCCAGGGCGACGTACAAGAAGCTGGTCGACAATTTGGAGTGGTGGTCGACTCAGGGAAAGGTCAGGTCGTGATTGAGGCTTATGACTGCCCCTTCTGCGAGATCGTCCAGCGGGAGGACCCGCACGCTCGCGAAGTTTACCGAGATGCACACGTCGTAGGCTTCTTTCCGTCTGAGCCCGCCGTGCTCGGTCACACCTTGATCGTCCCAAGGGCGCATGTGTCCGATATTTGGTCGCTCTCCGAGAAGACAGCGGCTCATCTCGCCACCACCACAGTTCGAGTCGCTGGAGCAATCCGCAAGGCAGTACACCCCGAAGGCCTAAACGTCATCCAGTCCAATGGCAAGGCAGCGACCCAAACTGTCTTCCATCTCCACGTGCACCTTGTGCCTCGGTGGGACACCGATGCGATGGGTGCGATCTGGCCAAAGGACACCGACTACAGCGAGCGCCAGAAGGACCGTGCCCTTCGGGCCGTTCGTGAGGCATGCCAGAACCTGAGCAGCGATGGGTAAGCCCAGTTCGCCACAGCGGGATCCTGAGAATACCCGTAAGCACCTCGATTTCATCCAGGCCATCGTCACACGCATGTCTGCCGCGTCGTCCACGTCCAAGTCATGGCTCTTGCCTGTGGTGACTGCCGCTTACGGCTATGCACTGACGCAGAACGCCGATTCGGTGGCCTGGTTGGGTGTCGGGGCGACTTTGTTGTTCGCTTATCTCGACGCCAATTACCTTCGACAAGAGAAGCGTTTCCGCAGCCTCTACAAGAGTGTCGCCGAGGGACGGCATGACATTGCTACATTCTCACTGCAACCAGATGATCTGCCCTCAGAAGTTCCCACGAAGGACAAGGGCGACTGGCCGGAGTGGGCACCGAAGTGGGTTAATCGCGCGTTGCCGGGACCGAGTGTGTGGGCCTCCTGGTCGATTCTGCCGTTCTATGCACCATTGGCCGCCGTCGGTATCTTCATCGCTTGCTGGGTTGGGCTGAAAGGGTAACGGCTCGGGACTCACCGGGCCCAAGCGGGCTTCCGGGCATCCGACTGCTGACCCACGGCATAGCAAAAGGCAAGCGAACCCGGTCCGCACGTTATTCACCCTCGTTCGCTGACTGATTTTCATCCCCGAGAGGTCGTGGCTCAGCGTCCGATAGTCTGTCTGAACGTGGCCAACTATTGCTCTCGGTTCACTTCGCCGCAAGGTCCTTCCTCGTGACCGACTGGCGCTTTCATCTCAGGACGGAAGTACTTCGCCCGAGAACAGAGGCTCCTGGCGCTCGCTGCATCGCCGTTCCCATCCTCTCAATGCTGAGGTCTCCTCGGAGATGGTCGAGTAGCTGGACGTACTCTTCTGCCGTCCCCTCGTTCGAACTAGCGATCATAGGCCAGAGTGCTTAATTGGCCTCGTCTGAATTAGCCATGTTTCATAGTCGACGGGACAGATCTTGCGCTCATCAAAACTGGTCGACCACCCAGTGGTAGCGTCCACCTCGAATGAGACAAGCCAGCAGTTCTCGGCCACGTTACCTCCCCGCCGGTCGCTGCCCCAGGTTCTTCTGCCAACAATCGCTGATTGCACGGTTGCTACGGTGGACGCAGTTCGCTCAGAAAGCTTCGACTGTGACGCATCGCCTAGACAGACCCAACCGCTCCGGTGCTCGTTGGTGGTTTCTGGCGATCGCTGTGGTCGTCGCGGCGGGTCTAGCGCTGTGGCTCTTGCCCGTTCCGATTCTCCTTGTGAAATCTGTGTTCATCGCCCCGCTCGACGTCAGTTCCGCGCTGTTCGCGGTGGCGTTCGTGTTCGCCGTCATCTTCCTCTTCGCCGGCGCCTGGCGCATGTTTGCTCGCCGTGCATCTCGGATGATCGCGGTGATCGGCTGTGTGGCAGTGGCTCTCGTCTCGCCCATCGCCGTCCTAGGCCAGTCCATCGATCGTCCCACGCTGACACTGTTGTCAACCGCTGCGATGCCGTGTGATGTCGTCGCGGTCGAGCGGCAATACCTCTTTCAAGGGTATGGCACCGTGATGGTGCGCCGTGACACTGAGTGGTTCCTCCACGACGTCGCCTCCTACTCCTCCGACGACTACCCGTTTCCCGCGAGGAACGCCAGTTACTCGCTCAGACACGCCGACGGTCAGGCCACGTTGGTCTTTGACGTGACGCAACAGCAACACGGCCAAGTGCGGCCCAGCAGCTTCACCTTCACCTGCTGAGATGCACGGCGTGTGCAGCCACGTTCTAGGCTCGAGGTATGTTCACGTTTCGGCCGCTGCGCGTAGACGATCTTCCCAATGTCGTCGCATGGCAGCAGTCCCCTGCCGCTGCACCGTGGTTTCCGAAGCTCACGCTTGCTGAAGCCCACGAACGTTTCGGCCCACGCCTGGATGGCAGGTCCCCCGTTCGGATGCTGATCTTGCATCGCCGAGGCGTCAACGTCGGGTATGCCCAGCTCTATCGCGTCGCCGATCTTCCCCCTGGTGACGTGATTCCTGCTGAGGCCTCCGACGTCGGTGTGGACTTCTGCATCGGCCTGCCCACGCTGATTGGGCAAGGACTCGGCACGACCTTGATCCAGGAACTGGTGGAACTCAGCCACTGGATGTTCCCGACGGCAACGGGCGTGATTTCGTGCCCAGACCATCGCAACCACGCTTCTCGTCGGGTGCTGGAAAAGAACGGGTTTATTCCAACCTTGTGGTTCGACTCCCCCGCGGCTGACGGCGTCGAGACACTGGTGATGCATCGACGAGAGTTCCAGGAACTGCGGTGACGCTAGCCCATTGGCTATCGTGAGGTTGTGACCAGCGCGCCTGAACAGCCCATGCCTGACGATGCCCTTGAGGAAGATCTCAACGCCGAGCTGAACTTCGACCAACAACGATTTGCTGCTCGTCCTGCCAGGCTTCGCCCCCGGGCTAGCAGGAAGGCTAAGCAATCCGAGCACGTGCCCCCGCCGCCGTTTGAGGCCGACGGACGCAACCGTGCCTATGTGGAATGGCTGGTAGACCAATCAATGCTGGCCGACGCCTCCAGGCTCTCCCGACAACTCGCCGGCAATCACCTCATGTGGGCCAACGCGTTCGCCTCGCCGGATCCGCGCGCAGCCGCCGAGCAGGCGTCGGTGTGGTACACCGCCTACCCGCTGAGCCTCATCAGCGCCCGCAGGCAGTCATTCTTGGGCGTCCTCGGCGACGAAGCCTTGTGGAAAGCATTCTCAACAATTGGAATCGACGCCGTCCACACCGGGCCGGTCAAGCTCGCCGGAGGCATCTCGGGATGGGACCACACCCCCAGCGTCGACGGTCACTTCGACCGCATCTCCATGGGCATCGACTCGCTGTTCGGCACGGAGGAAGAGTTCCGCGCCATGTGCGAGAACGCGGCATCGCACGACGGCACCGTCATCGACGACATCGTGCCTGGCCACACGGGCAAGGGCGCCGACTTCCGCCTCGCAGAGCTGAACTACGGCGACTACCCCGGCATCTACCACATGGTGGACATCCCCGAGGAAGCCTGGCACCTCCTGCCAGACGTGCCCGAAGGTAAGGATTCGGTCAATCTTGACCCAGCCAGCGAACGCGCACTCGCGGATGCCGGGTACATCATCGGCGAGCTGCAGCGCGTCATCTTCTACGAGCCCGGTGTCAAGGAAACGAACTGGTCCGTCACCCGCCCCATTCACGATTGCGACGGCATCGAACATCGCTGGGTGTACCTCCACTACTTCAAAGACGGCCAGCCGTCGATCAACTGGCTCGACCCGACGTTCGCCGGCATGCGCCTCGTCATGGGCGACGCTCTCCATTCCCTGCTCGACCTCGGCTCCGGCGGGCTACGCCTGGATGCGAACGGCTTCCTAGGAGTGGAAAAGTCGATCGACCTCTCCCCCGCCTGGTCTGAAGGGCACCCGCTCTCGCAGGCTGCAAACCAGCTCATCGGCTCGATGGTGCGCAAGGTTGGCGGATTCACGTTCCAAGAGCTCAATCTCTCCATTGATGACATTGCCGCGACGGGCGCCGTCGGCCCCGATTTAAGCTACGACTTCATCACCCGCCCCGCGTACCAATTCGCTCTGGCTACGCAAGATACCGAGTTCCTTCGCCTGACACTCCGTGAAGCAATGCGGCTCGGCATCGATCAAGCATCGCTGGTGCACGCGCTCCAAAACCACGACGAGCTCACCTACGAGCTGGTGCACTTCACGGCCCGGCACCGCGACGACGAGTACGAGTTCGGCGGGGAAACGTACACGGGCCTGGAACTGGCCGACCACGTGCGCGCCACCATGCGCGAGAAGCTCACCGGCGACGCCGCGCCATACAACAAGGTGTTCACTACCAACGGCATCGCATGCACCACGGCCTCGGTCATCACGGCGAGCCTCGGCATCCGCGATCTTGACGCCATCGAGGATGCCGACGTCGAGCGTATCCAGGCCGCGCACCTGCTGCTCGCTGCCTACAATGCGTGGCAGCCTGGCGTGTTTGCGCTGTCGGGTTGGGACCTCGTCGGCGCGCTCCCCGTCGACATCGACGATGTTAAGCAGCTCGTCAAGGACGGCGACACGCGTTGGATCGAGCGAGGCGCCTACGACCTCATGGACCTGGCGCCAGACGCTGTGAAGTCGTCGTCGGGCATGCCGCGCGCCCGCGCGCTGTACGGTTCGCTCCCCCAGCAGCTGGACGATCCGCAGTCGTTCGCGAGCAAGCTGTCGAAGATTCTCCGCGTCCGTAAGCGCTTCGCGCTCGCAACGGCCTCGCTCGTTGACGTGCCCGAGGTGCCGCACAAGGCGCTCTTGGCGCTCGTCAACCGTCTCAGCGACGGCCACACACAAATCACCCTGCTCAACTTCTCGGAAGAGAAACTCTCCGGATACATCCGCAGCGACAAGATCCCTGCCGGCCGCGTCGTCGATCTCTCCACCAGACGCCGCATTGCCGAGGTGGACGATTTGGGCGGATTCTCCGCCAGCGTGCAGCCTTTCGGCGCCATGGCGCTGATTGTGCGCGCGCAGGCTCAAGGCCCGCAGTAGCCCGCTGCATGTTACGCCGTCTGGTACTCAGTTCGCTCGCAGCGAGCTGGCGCGAATGCGCCACTCGGGTTCGAGCAGCATGCGCGCGTTGCGCGCCGCATTGCCGGTGATACGCCCGTGGAGGAGTTCGCCCGCCCACTGCCCCAAATGCTCGGCCGGCTGGTCAACCACGGTCACGGGTGGATCCACCATCACATTCCAGCGGTCGTCATCCACGCCGACGAGGGCTACGTCCGTGCCGATCCGGCGGTCAGCCCGCCGGAGTTCGCGGTAGGCCTCCGCGGAGAGGGTGTTGGTGACGGCGAACACGGAGTCGGTGCTCGGGTTCGCCATCGCCGAAGCGAGCTCCTCAGACGCCGTCGTCGAATCAAAGGGCAGGTGCAGCACTCGCGACGGGGGCACGTCGATGCCATTCTCGCGCATCGCGTCGACGAAGCCGCGCACACGCTCGTCGAGGGGGCTGAGTTTCCCCTCGTGCGCGACGACCACGGGGCTGCCCCAGCCTTGCTCCAGCAAATGCTCGGCAACCATGGTGCCGATGATGCGGTTGTCGACATTGATACGGTCGCCGCTGAAATTAGTCACGAGACGATCGACAGAGACCACGGGAATGCCGTGGAGCTGCAGCGGATGCAGCGATGTCTTCGTCGCAGAGACGGCCGCGACGAGCACCCCGGCGGCCTGGTGAGAGATGACGGCGTCGATTGCGGATCGTTCCAGCGCCAGATCTTCGTGGGTATTACACAGCATCACGGCGTAGCCGTGCTGGTGAGCCACTTTCTCGAACGACTCCAGCAGGCGATGAAAGAACGGGTTGCGCACGTCGGGCACGATGGCTGCCCACAGGTCGCCGCGCTGTTTCCGCAGTGCCCTCCCCACCCCGTTGGGGCGGTATTGCTGATCACGAATCTCACGTTCCACGCGCTCCACGAGCTCGGGTGCGACGCGCGGGTTGCCGTTCAGCACGCGCGACACCGTCGCGACGGACACCCCGCTGGCTCGGGCGATGTCTTTCATCGTGACTCTGTGGTTCATGCGACTCTCCCTACGCGGACCACTACGCGCACACTTCCTCGAATGGGTATTGAATCTTGAACTGTTCCACGTGGTAGGGCCAGCCCATTGCGGTATTCCATTGGGACACCACCAGGTGCAGCTCCTTCATGGTACTGCCTGGAATGATGTACGGGCCGTAGAGCTGGGCCATGTGGTCGTCGTTTTCCTTCCCCCACTCCCCTCCATGGATGAGTGTGACAGCTTTGGCGTCTGCGAGCTTGACCACCTCGTCGGCCCGCAACGCATCCACGCGGTACTCGCCGGCGTTAAACCAGGTGAGCATCCACTGCGAATCGACGTTGCGCAGGCACATCTCCCCCACCTTGCCGGGGATGATGTCGACGGGCGCGTCACTCCCCCACTTGCCGTCGCCTTGATACACCTCGTAGGCGTCGGGCTCGAGGATGCGGTCGGCAGGCACACGTGCAGCGATAGCTGGCTTGTCTCGCTGGAAGCCGGTGGTAAGCATGTTGACATACTTGCCGTCGTCGTCGAGCGCCCACGTGCACTGCTGCATGCGCCCATCCATGTGGCGCATCTCGAACATTTCCTCCGTGCGGTCCCACGTCTCCCCAGAATCCTTCGAAGTCCAAATCTCGGTGTGCAGCACGTTGCCCAGCCCGGCGTTAATCATGACCCACAGATAGATGGTGTCACCAACGACTACGGCATCGGCGGGCAGGATCGTCGAGAGTGTGCCATCGTCGTGGGCGTAGTCGACGAGTTGCTTCGCGACGTCGCCACCCACAGCCGAGGTCCACTGAATGCCCTTCGTGACGGTTGTCGGATCAGCGAACAGCCCCACTGGTGAGCGCCAGTTCCCGCCCGGGACGAACGCCTCCTCGAAGGTATCTCCGAAGATGAACAGGATGCGCCCGTCAGGGGTAGTGACTGGAATTCCGAGATCCGTGGCTTCCATCTTGAATGTGGTGGTGAGACCCGGGCCAGTCAAAGGACCCCTACGCTCTATCCGACGGCAGAAAGCCTCTTCTTTCGAACACGCCGTGAACGCAGGAAGCGAGACTACCCCGATAGCGCCCGCAACGGCGATTCTTCTGCTGATCTTCCAATCAGGATCCTGCATCAAATTCCACCTTTGAAAATGTGGTCAGCGGTGAGCCCACGCGCCAATCTTCAATGATTATTACATTGTACCTTAATCCCTATCAGGACCGTACGAAGTACGCGAATCCCCTAAACTTGGTCCCATGATGAAAGGTACCGTTACAATCACCGCTGGCGAGAAAAAGCGCCTACTCTCAGCTTCACCAGAACCTGGCCAGGATTGGTATATCAACGACCACACCTTCGTTCAAGATGGTGACGGCAATTGGCACGTGTTCGGCATCTGGCATGCTGAACCGGCACATCCGTTAGATGAGAAATTCTTCCTGCACGCAAGCGCTCCGGCGCTGGATGGGCCATGGACGGTGCATCCAGCCGTTATGCATGCACGGGAAGATATCGGCGAAACGCATGTGTGGGCGCCGCACGTCATTCGCGTAGACGATACCTATCTCATGTTCTATTGCGCCGGCACGGAAGATCACGAGGCGTACCGCATCGAGTGCGCGACCAGCACCGACCTCTTCACCTGGGAGCACAGCGCCGACGGGCCCCTCTTCACCGACGGCTTCGACGCCCGCGATCCGATGGTGCTGTACGTAGGAGATGAGTGGGTGATGTACTACACCCGAACGTCGAAACCCGACGGAGGAACCCACCAGGTTGCAGCGCGCACCAGCCCCGATCTGCAGCAGTGGAGCGAGCCCGTCGTCGCCTTCGATTCCGGAGTGACAGGCACGTTTGGCGGCCCGACCGAGTCTCCGTTCGTGTGCAAGCTCTCCCCCGACACCTACGTGCTCTTCGTCTGCGAATCTGGGGAATACGATCGAACGCTCGCCTACGCATCGAACGACCCGCTGCACTTCGACGCGGACAACCTCATCGACGTCGACCTCGACGAGCACTGCGCCGAGATCATCGAAACCGACGAAGGAACCTGGATCTCCGGCGGAGGTTGGGGCCGCGGCGGACTCACCATCCGGCCGATCACTATGGCTGTTCAGTAATGCAAACGATGGCGGGGCTGGCATTCCACCAGCCCCGCCAAGGAAATACTCCAAGCTACTTCAATCCCGACATCTTGATGTTGCCAATGATCTGCTTCTGGAAGATCAGGAACAAAATCACTACCGGTGCGGCAGTGAGTGTAGAACCAGCCATGAGTAGCCCCAACTCGGTTTGACGCTCGGAGCGGAATGTGGCGAGGTATTGCTGCAGCACATATTTCTCACGGCTCGTGATTGTCATTATCGGCCACACATAGGAGTTCCAGTAAGCAAGGAATGCCGTAATTCCCATCACCACGAACGGCGGCTTCGAGAGCGGAAGGAACAGCCTGATAAAGATCTGGAATCTACCGCAGCCATCCAGCATTGCTGCTTCTTCCAGCGAAGAAGGAACGTTCAGATAAAACTGGCGAATAAAGAACACACTCGCAGCGCTCGCAGCGCCCGGGATGACCAGCACCGCGAGGGTATCGAGCATCGACAATTGGGTAACTACGACGAAGCTCGTCAGCAGGATCGTCATACCGGGAATGAACATCGTCGTGATGACGATCACCCAGAGTGTCTTCTTGAATCGGAACTCCAGGCGAGCGAAGGCGTACGCAGCCATGGAGTTGACGGTGAGATGCAGCAGGCAGAAGAGCACAGCACCAAGGAAGGTCCACCCCAGGGTTCGCAGGAAGACGGGGTCTTGCAGAATCTGTACGTAGTTTTCATAGCGCCAGACTTCAGGGAAGAACTGGAACGGCGTCCGAACCACTTCGTTTCGTGCCTTGAAACCAGCAATCACCATCCACGCGAGTGGGAAGAGAGCGGCAAACAGAAAGATAAGGCCGACAAGCCCTTTCAGCGCGAACTGGACCCAGTACAACGGCGTGCGCTTACGCACTCGCCGATTAGGCTTCGCGTCGAGTGACTTCTCCGCAGCGTTCAACACGACTTCGTCAGCAGCGGGTGCAGTGGATCCCGACATAGATTGATTCGTCATATCAGTCAACCAACTTTTCGGAATTAAGAACACGGAAGATCATGGCTGAGACAGATCCCAGAACGACGAACAGCAGCAGTGCCGCTGCAATGGAATAACCAACAGTGGCGTCCCCACGGAAGTGGTTGAAGATAAACAGGTTAGGGAGCATCGTCGAATCGAGCGGACCGCCGTTGGTCATCACCAGGGGTAGCTCGTACTGCTGAATCGCGGCGGTGAAGCCGGTGATGAGCAAGTAGAGCAGAACGTTCTTCATCTGCGGAATAGTGATATAGAACGTCCGCTGCCACCATCCGGCGCCTTCCATCTCAGCAGCCTCGTACAGCTCGCCCGGGATATCGACCATGGCAGCAACCATGATGAGCGATGTGAGACCCATGCCGAGCCAAATGGCAGGCACCGCAATCGCGAGCAACGCCCACTTCGGGTCAGAGAGCCACGCAACCGGCTCGATTTCGAAGAGCCCCAGCAGCCAGTTCAGCAAGCCACCAGAGTAGTTGTAAATGAGACCGAACGTGATGGACGTGATCACCGTCGAGATGATGGTGGGGATGTAGATGCTCACTTTAAGCACGCTCGCAAAATGACGTGAAACGCTGACCACCAAGCTCGCAAAAAGGAAGGCCAGAACGAGCTGCACCGGCACCGTCATGAGCACGAAGGTGAGGCCAAGCTTCACGGAGTTCCAGAACAGTGGATCCGCCAACACGTTTTTGAAGTTCTGTAAGCCCACAAATTGGGGATCCAGGTAGAAACCCCAATCCTGGAAGGATAGGTACACCGCGTATCCAGCAGGCCAGATGACGAAAATTCCGAGCATGATGAGCACCGGGCTCAGCATCAACAGCGCCAAGCGAGTATCTCTATACCTGTAACGATTACTACGTTTCTTTAGTTCAGCAGCCGACGGCATCTTGTAGTCCCATTCCTTGTATTCGGGCGCACAGTGTGGGTGTGGCGGCGCGAGGACCGCCACACCCACACACGTCAACTAATTGTTCTTAGGTGCTTTCTCAGGAAGCTTCTCTCGGTCGATGACCGTCTGAATTCCCTTGGTGGCCTCCTTGAGGGCATCTTCAGCCGATTTTTGACCTACCATGCCGGCCTCCATCGCCGTACCCACAGCCAATGAAACATCCCAGGGGTACTGCGGCTCAGGAATGGCCTTCGGAGCGATGTCTTCCGTAACAACAGACGACCAGGGTGCATCCTTGGCTTCTGGCTGTTTAGCGACCGCGTCCATGACGGACTGCCGCACTGGAGCCTTCGTGAACTGCGTCTTGACGAAGAACGGCACGAGGAGTTCCGGATCGCCTGCGAGGCACCAGCTCAAGAACTCGCCGGCTGCTTCCTTGTTCTTCGTCTTGGCGTCGACAACCCACTTGAAGTTGCCCAGTGTGGTTGCCGAATCGCCCTTGGCGTTCGTGGCCTGGACGAACGGAGCCACGCCAGTGTGGGCCAGAAGGTCGGGGTAGTCGGAGCCGATCTCGGACATCATCCAGGAACCGGAAACCTTAAAGGCAACTTTTTCCTCACCGAAGTCTTTGCCTTCGACGTAGGCGGCGAGAGCCTGCTTCGGCATGTAGCCCTTGTCCCACAGTTGCTTGTAGTAGCCGATCAAGGAAACGTACTCATCGTTCTCGACGTCGGCCTTGGTCCAGTCGTCATTGAGGGCAGTGTGGCCACTGAAGTTGTACTGCTGGCCGACCGTCGACCATGCGAACGTGGCTGCATCCTGTGCGGGAGCAATGCAATACTGACCTTGAGATAGTGTGGGCTTGATCTTCTCACAGAATTCGAGAAGCTCATCCCAGGTCTTGGGTGGGGTTTCCGGATCGAGCCCGGCTGCCTTGAAGATCTTCTTGTTCCAGAACAAGACGGTCTGAGGCTCAAGGAGCAATGGGTAGGCATAGTACTTCTCGCCG